>CAJBER010000198.1 GCA_903952135.1 uncultured Algoriphagus sp. | reverse complement strand
TGGAAAACGTAGGTACAAATCCTTGGAGGAGATCCGAAAAGTTGGGCTTGGTTAAAGCTGCAGCTATGAGAAAAGCCACAGACATGAAGAGTACTAATCCCACGAGGATCCTTTCCAAACTTTTGTAATTACCCGACCAGAGCAGGATTCCTGCCAGCAGTCCAACCAGTAAATTGCCTGATTGCAGGTAGATGGGTCCAAATTTCCATGTAGGTAAATCCAGAAAAATCCCGATGCCCAAATAGGTTCCTGTAATATTTCCGCTTTGGTAGGCCGCATTGCCTATGCCTATCGCGGTAAGAATAAGTACCATGACCAGTAGCTTTCCTAGCTTAGAACCTGTGCTGTTACGCACCAACTGACTGAGGTCCATTCGGGTGAGGATTCCAATTTTACCAGATAATTCTTGCAAAAAAATAGTAGCTACAATGCTCAAAACCAGCGACCATAGCAGCGTATAGTCGTACTGAATCCCGGCAAGGGTACAAACGGTAACGGTCCCTGGACCTATAAAGGCTGCGGTGATGAGAGGCCCTGGGCCAATAGAAGCTCCTAGTTTTTTTAGATTCACGTTTGGATTTTTTTTGAAAATAGGTAATTGGGTAGAATTTTTGTAGGTTTTCCGATACACTTTTAAAAATTCTCATGATTTGGATTAAAAGATTCGGAATGGTTTTGGGAGGGATTTTACTTCTTCTGCTAGTTGTATTGGCCTCCGCTTACCGTAGTGACATTTCTCCTGAAGCGGTAAATGAAAAATACCTAACTCCAGAATCTCAATTTATAGAATTGAATGGGATGCGGATCCACGTACGAATTGTTGGTGAAGGCGAACCCGTTTTCTTGCTCCATGGGAGCTTTGCTTCCTTGCACACTTGGGATGCTTGGCAGCAAGCGATGAGTCCCTACTACCAAACGATCTCCTTGGATTTTCCAGGCCATGGGCTTACGGGTCCAGATTCCTTAAAACGCTACAGTACAAAAGATTACAGTGAGCTCGTTCGTGCACTGGCTCAAAAACTAAACCTTTCTCAATACCATGTAGCTGGTAATTCCATGGGAGGTGGAGTTGCATTGCAGCACGCCTCCGATTATCCAGGGAATGTAATTTCCTTGAACCTGATAGATTCTGGGGGTGCACCAGCAGCTGAGCGGGGTACTACAGATTCTATCAACCAAAAGAAAGCGAATACAGGAGGGGCTTGGATCTTCCAAGTAGCTCGACATCCCGTTTTCTCCAAGCTACTTTTGTCCTGTACCCCAAAATTTCTTTTTGCACTTAATATGGAGCAGGTTTACGGGGACGATTCCAAAGTCACGGATGAGGTTACGACGCGCTATTACGAGTTGATGCTACGCGAAGGAAATCGACAAGCTACCTTAGATCGTTTGAGCCAGCCTAGAAATAGCAACATCCAATTTGAACGGCTAACCATGCCTACCTTGATTCTTTGGGGGGCCGAAGACACCTGGATTCCCGTGGCTCAAGGGAAACGCTTGCAGCAAGCCTTACCTGGATCTAATCTGGTCATCCTAAATGGAGTAGGACATGTCCCAATGGAAGAAAGCCCGACTGAAACTGTCGCAGAATACCTCAGTTTCCTCGGTGTGGAGGTACGAAAGACCTACCTTCAGCCTTTCAACCAAGTAGCCTATGCACATTGAACTTTTGGTATACCTCCTTTCTGGGCTTTCTTTATTCTTGTTGGGAGTTCTATTTTTTGGCAAGGGAAAACGAAATGCAGACAAGGAATTGCGGGAGGAACTACAGGCCTTAACCAAAACGCTGAATGAGAATTTGGCTGAGGCGCGAAAAGAAGCTTCAGAAAACCTCTTTCGACAATTTCAGCTGGTATTTGACAATCAGCGCACTTCTGCGAAAGATCAAAATGAAGCCTTGCAGCAGTTTGGGGAGCGAGTCCGCCAATCTTTATTGGATCTCAGTAATGTGCAGCGGGAAAAGCTATCGGAGTTGAGTCGTCGCCAAGATGAACTCTTGAAAAATACGGAACAGCGTCTGGAAAAAATACGTGAGACCGTAGACGAAAAACTTCAGAAAACCTTGGAAACCCGGTTGGGGCAGTCTTTTGACTTAGTAAGTACCCAATTGCAGGCTGTTCAAAAAGGGCTTGGAGAGATGCAAAGTCTGGCAAACGGAGTAGGGGATCTCAAGCGGGTTCTGACCAATGTAAAAAGCCGTGGCCTTCTCGGAGAATACCAGTTGCAGGCTATTTTGGAAAATATCCTGAGTCCAGACCAATACGTAGCTAATGCAGCCGTGACTGGCACACGAGAGCGCGTAGAATTTGCGATCAAGATGCCTGGGCAAGCAGAAGAAATTTTCCTGCCTATCGACTCTAAATTTCCACAGGAAGCGTATTTGCGGTTAGTTGATGCGCTGGAAATTGCAGATAAAGCCTTGGCAGATCAATACCGACTGGAGTTGATCAAAGCCGTGAAAAAATCTGCTGCTGATATTTTCAACAAATACATTCACCCTCCTCAGACAACCGACTTTGCCATCCTTTTTCTCCCCATGGAAAGCCTGTATGGGGAGGTGCTTCGTGAACCCGGTCTTGCACAACTCCTGCAACAAGAGTACAAAGTCATCGTGACGGGACCTACCACGCTCTCTGCCATTCTCAACTCCCTACAAATGGGCTTTCGTACCCTGGCCATCCAAAAGCGGAGCTCTGAAGTTTGGCAGGTATTGGGAGCTATCAAAACGGAATTTGGGAAATTTGGAGTCTTATTGGAGCGAACTCAAAAGAAACTCAACGAGGCAAATTCGGAGTTGGATAAGTTAGTGGGTGTGCGAACCCGTATCATCCAGCGCAAGCTTAAGGAAGTGCAGGAGCTACCTGAAGGGGAGAGCACGCGCTATTTGGAGGAGTGATGGAGTGATTTTCCTTACTTTTTTAAGAATCCAGATCCATCTGGGCCAATATTTTGGCAATCTTATCCTCCACTGACTCTGAAGAAAGACTCGTTCGACTCAATCGATCTACCAAAATCGGGAACGAGAAGGGGGTAAGCTGACTTGGGTAGCGCACCTGAATGGACTGCCTATTGATTTTTCGAACGGCTTCAATGAGCAGTTCCTGCTCCATTTGTTGGTTTAAGACCTCAGCACGCGCTTGCTTCAGCAGGAGGTTGTCTGGTTCATAGTCCTCGAACACTTGAAACAATAAGCCTGAATTGGCCTGAATGTGTTTAAAGCTGGTCGGCTTGCCTGGATAGCCTTGAAAAACAAGCCCTGCGATACTGGCGATTTCCCGAAACTTACGCTTGGCGAGTTCACTTTCATTGATACAATGCAAGATATCCTCCTCCAAATGATCTAGGCTAAATAGATCCTCTTCCAGGAGTTCCTCAATGTCAAGCTGTACATCTGAAAACAATTCAAAGCCATAATCATTCATTGCCATGCTGAAGGATACGGGGAGCCGCTGTGCGATGCGGTAAGCCAGCAAGGCGCTGAGGAGTTCGTGCACCATTCGGCCTTCAAAGGGGTAGAAAAAGAGGTGAAACCCTTCGCGGGTTTGCAAAGACTCAATCAAAAACGTTTGGGCATCGGGAACCAAGGAAAGCTGCTGCTGCAGGTCCAAAATCGGTAAAACCTGCCGCACTTCTTCAGAACGCACAATCCCCTGGTTGTATGCTTTGAAGATTTCCTGGATTTGCTGGGAAAGTTTGGAAGAAAGGGACATGCGAGCACCCATCCAGCTGACCACTTGATTTGCTTTTTTCGTGGTCACCTGCACCACAGCATCCAAGCCTTTCACATAGAGCAGTTCCAAGTTTCTCCCCGCAAAATAGAAGCGATCACCCACCTTTAATTTGGCAATGAAGTATTCTTCCACCGTCCCTAGATAGGCTCCATTTTTAAATTTCACCTTCATGGACACATCACTGACAATGGTCCCCATGCTCAGGCGGTGCTTCATTGCAATTTTCTTGTTCTTCACCCGATACAACCCATCTTCCTCGACAACCACTTTCAAAAAGTCATCGTAACTCCCCAGGGAACTCCCTCCCTTGGTGATGAATTCCAGAATCCATTGGTATTCTTCGGGACTAAGTGCTGCGTAGGACTCCGTCTTTTTGATGATTTCATAAAGTGAGTTGGGTTCAAACCCTTCACCCACCGCGAGGGTCACAAGGAACTGAATCAATACATCGTAGGGGAGTAAGGGAGGGAATTGGGATTCCAAGTCATCCTGTTCGATGGCATGACGCAAGGCAGCCGCTTCAATCAATTCCAGGGCATTGGTTGGTACAAAAAATACGAGAGAAGGTAGCCCAGGTTGGTGGCCTGCTCTGCCTGCACGCTGCACAAATCGGGATACCCCCTTGGGACTTCCAATTTGTATCACTCGGTCCACGGGACGGAAATCTACTCCAAGATCCAAACTCGAGGTACAAACCACTACCTTAAGGATGCCTTCGTGCAGGGCGTTTTCTACCCAAGTGCGGATCTGGCTATCCAAAGATCCGTGGTGCATGGCCATCCATCCCGCCCAATCGGGTCTGACTTCCAGAATTTTTTGGTACCACATCTCCGTTTGGGAGCGGGTGTTGGTAAAGACCAACACGGAGTTCCCTTCCTCTATGGTTTGGATTACCTGGTCTATCATGCGAATTCCCAGATGTCCTGACCAGGGGTATTTTTCTATTTCTTCCGGAAATAGGGAGGTGATCCGAATCTCTTTTTTAACCTTGGCCTTGATGATGTGGAGCGGTAACTCGTTGCCCAATAAGGTTTTTGCCGCTTGTTCCAAATTGCCCAGTGTAGCCGAGATCGCCCAGCGCATAAATGGATGGCTACATTTCGCTTGCAAGTAGGCGAGAGCGAGTTGTACCTGTACGCCGCGCTTGTTACCTACCAATTCATGCCATTCGTCTACCACCACACAGCGCAGATTTTCGAAAAGGGGTTCGGTTTCCTTTTGGGATAGGAGGATGTGCAGCGTCTCCGGAGTGGTAATTAGGCATTCAGGAGGATTTCGCTTGAAACTCGCTCGGGTCTTTGCATCGGTATCTCCATTCCGCACTGCCACGGTCCAAGGCAACCCAAGCCCGTCGCAGGCTTCCTGCATCGCTTTTTGTAGATCTTGAGCAAGGGCTCTTAGTGGGGTTACCCAAATGATCTGCAGCCCATTTTTTTGGGATTTTTGCCAGTCGGTAGGATTATTTTGAATGTAGTTCAAAAGTACCCCGAACCAGAGGGCGAATGTTTTTCCAGAACCTGTGGGAGCATTGAGTAATCCTGATTTTCCGTCCAAATAATCACTCCAGGCTTCCATTTGAAAGGGGAAGGGGGTCCATCCTTTTTGGTGGAAGTAATCCAACCCTGGTTTTAGGCGAGCATCTTCCATATCAGGGTAGCAGCGCCTTTAGATCAGCCAGGTTGTTGGCCTGATCGATGGTTTTGTCTTTGCGCCAGCGGGCGATTCTTGGGAAGCGCACAGCCACTCCACTTTTGTGTCGTGGACTTGCTTGGATGCCTTCAAAGGCGATTTCAAATACTAGCCCAGGGGTGACCGTACGCACTGGGCCAAATTTTTCCTTTGTATTTTTTTTGACGTAGGCGTCTACCTCTCGAATCTCTGCATCCGTCAGACCAGAGTAGGCTTTGGCAAAGGAAACCAACATCTTCCCATCCCAAAGGCCAAAAGTATAGTCGGTAAATAAGTCTGCTCGTCGTCCATGACCTTTTTGCGCATAGATGAGCACCCCATCGATGTGCATGGGATCCATTTTCCACTTCCACCAAGCGCCTCGCTTTCTCCCAGTTTCGTAGAGTGAGTCCTTCTTTTTGAGCATGAGTCCTTCTGTTTGAAGTTCTCTGGCATTTTCCCGGATCTGAGTGAGCTCTTCCCAGGAATTAAAGGAAAGCGTTTCTGAAAGGTTAAACCTAGGCTGGTTTACTGACCGCACGAGCTCCTCAAGTAGCGCTTTCCGTTGGGTTAAGGGTTCATTCCGTAGGTCTTTTCCCTCCCATTCCAAGAGGTCAAATGCGATGAAACTTACAGGGGCCTCAAGTAGGACTTTCTTGGAAAGGGTTTTTCGGGTGATACGCGTTTGCAGAACTGAAAAGGGAAGTGGAACTCCTTCGTTGAAAGCAAGTAATTCCCCATCCAGTACTGTGCCGTCTGGGACTTGATCTAGGAATTCCAAGATCTCTGGAAATTTTTCATTGACCAATTCTTCGCCTCGACTCCAGATAAACGATTCTTGCCCTCTTCGGATCAGTTGGCCGCGGATACCGTCCCATTTCCATTCGGCTATCCAATCCGAACTCGAAAAACTTTCTTGAAAACTGGTTTCAATGGGATGTGCCAAGAAAAAAGGATAGGGTTTTGACTGATCTTCCCCCTGATCATCTGGATAAAGGAGTTCTTGAAGGCTTATTTTTTCCGGATCCCAATTGCCCATCAAGCGATGCGCAACCTGGGCTTGGGACATCCCGGAATGGCTTGCGAGGGCTTGAATCAGTAGGTTTTGACTTACCCCGATTCGAAAGCCTCCCGTGATTAGTTTGTTGAAAACGAATCGCTCCAGGGTTGTGAATTGATCCCAGGCAGTTAAAATCTTTGTTTTCTTTCCGTCTTCATCTTCCTGTGCCAAATCCTGAAGCCAATTGATCCATTCCGTTAGCGTAAGGTTATGAGTTCCAGTGGACGAAGGAAGAAGCAAGGCGATCGTTTCTGCTAAGTCGCCAACCGCTTGGTAAGATTCTTCAAAAAGCCAATCTGGGATACCTGCTTTTTCTTGGCACCAGGTTCGTAATTGTTTCGTACTCACTTGACGCTTGGGTCGTCGATGGGAAAAAATAGCAATCACCCAGACTGAATCCGTATCCGAGGCATTTTTAAAAAACCAAGCCAATGCCTCAAGTTTATCCCCAGTTTTGGTGGATTGATCGAGTCTATGGATTAGTTCTGCAAAAATTTGCATCGATTGAAGGATCTAGTGGTGTTTTTATTCAAAAAGAAGGAGTGCTAGCCAAAAGGATTGCCTAAATTGGGGTTTGAAATAAACCACTTTTTTGGAATTGCGTTTAACAAGAAAACTTACTTCTTATGAAAAGGTTACTCCTGCTGCTCACTTTATCTTTTGCCCTGGGATCCTGTGCGGATTCTGAGGACAAGTACTACACTGGAAGAAGTTTGGAAGTGGACCTATTTCAAGCCAGTACTTACAATTACAAAGGTAAGGTAGAATTCAAGGAAGTAGTAGGGGGAAGTTTAGAGTTATCGGTACGATTGGATGGAGCAAAGTCGTACACACAAGATGCTTTTCCTGCCCATTTACACTTTGGTAGTTACAACCAAGCCGATGCGCCCATCGCACAGGTGCTGAATCCTATATCCTCCAATAAGCTGGAATCCACTACCCTGTTGGGTTCTCTTTCGGACGGGAGAAATTTAAAATTTGACGATTTAGCTGCCTTCGATGGGCATATCAAAATTCACTTAGCGAATGAAGGTCCCGACTACACGGTTATTTTGGTGGCCGGAAATTTAGGTCCGAAATCCAAGGCGGGCTTTAATCCGAACCAAGTGGCCGTCTGTGGAAAGACTTTTTGACAAAAAAAGGGGCTAATCTGGTAAGATTAGCCCCTTTTTATTTCTATCCCTTTCCTTAGTTCAAAATCACGGGGAAGGTGAGATCTAAATCCGTTTCTCCACCTGCTTGTACAAAGTTGGCAAAGTTAGGATTGCTTGCTCCAGGAAAGCTTTTGTTCAGGTCGTGACGAAGGACCACCCGCATGTTGCTGTTGTTGGTGCCTGTAGAAGAGGATACGGTTACTATGGTTTTGAGACCTAGGGCTACTCCTCCAGCATCGGCATATTGAATACTGAAGAAGCTGCTATCGAACACTTGGCCCAAGAAGAAAAACTGGTGCGCTGCAGCCTCAGTCAAAATTTCTTGAGTGATGTCTTCGCCTTTAATCGCATTTGTAACCTCAATCGTCATTTGGTACTTTTTGCCTTTAGCAAGGCTGACGGACTGTATGGTAGGAGTCTTGCCTACTTCAATCCCTTGGGGATCACTGGCTTTGAAACTTAAAACAGATCCAACTAGCTCATTCGATGAATTCAATTCTTGAAACTTTAGGGTAACGTCTGTGATTACTTCACCGTCATTTTCTTTAGTAGGATCTTCACTTTGGCATGAAGCGAATCCAAAAGCTACTAATGCTAGGAGGTACAGGGATACTTTTTTTAGGTTTTTCATAAAAGTAAAATTTAGAATTGGTAATTGAATTTGAGTTGAAAGTTTCTTCCCATATCGGCAGTGAAATACCGAAAACGGTTCATGTATTCTTTGTATTCTGTGTTCAACAGATTGTTTACCTGCAAGCTTAGACTCAAGGTGTTTTTGAAGAGTTCCAGTTTTTTGGAATAACCCAGGTTCAGCAAGGCATAAGCAGGAGGTGCAGGAGCAAGATCGAAATCAGGTTCTCGATGCTGTTTTGCAACGAGGGCATTGCTAAGTGTAATTCTATTTTTTCCTTGTTCTGGGTTTTTCCCAAAAGAATAGGAGAGTCCCCAGTCCATACGATCTGATGGTATAAACGGGAAATAAGTATCGGTTTCGGTATTCTTAGCCCGAATGATCGACCCTTTGGCATAGCCATTTAGATTCTCCGTGAACGAATATGTGCCAGAAAGGTCTAGTCCATAAAAGAAAGCATCTGCCTGCAAGTACTCGTATAAATTAAAGGTGCCTCTCAAGCTCACGAAAGTTTCGCCGGTGGGGTTGAGGTAGATGTAGTCTCGGATCTGGTTGGCATAAGCCGTCAGCTCCAAAGTGGATCGTTTTCCTTCGAATTCGAGTCCATTTACCCATTTGAGAGATTTTTCCGTATCCAAGTTCGCATCACCCAATTCCACGGCAGCTGCTCCATGGTGGAGTCCTTGGCTAAATAGCTCATTGACATTTGGGGGTCTCCAGGCGGTACCCAAATTGGAGGTAAATGCCCAACTTGAATTGATTTGATACATACCTCCCAGAAAAACAGAACCATTTTGGTAGGTCAAATTTGCTTCCTGCAAGTCATTGCCTACATATCTTGCTGCGGAGAGGGTGCGGTAATCGTAGCGAAGCCCTGCTTCGAGTTCTAGTGGACCTTTGATGTACTTTTCCATCAAAAAGACACCCCCATTCCTCAAGTCATAGTTGGGGATCAAAGGAGTAACTCCCGTTCCAGGTAAATTGCTGTTGGCTTGTTGAATCAGGTGAATTCCCATGGAACCGGTCCAGTGGGATTTCAAATTGTGTTCAACAAAGAGTTCTGCCGTATTGGTAAATAATTCCAAATCTAGGCTAGGGCGTGCATTTAAATCCCCTCGTCGTCGGTCAAATTCCTGGCGATTATTTTTTTGAAATCCATACTGAAAATTGAGTTTCCAAGAGGGATTCAAGTGGTAATGCGCCTTAATTTTTGCCAAATGGTGGCTGACTACTTGTTTGGGGTGGTTGATGGTGTAGGTAAACTCCGGTTGGGTAAACGGGGCACCGTTCTTAATGATAGCAATCAAGTCGGAGAGGTTGCCTGTGTGGGCATCCCGAAGAATACCCAATTCCGTGGTGAAAAAGCTGTAATAAGCTTCGGTACCTAGTTTGGAAGAACTATAGCCCATGGCTCCAGAAAGACTAGCCTCGGACATACCTGTGTTTCCTTGGTAATAATTAGGTGTTTGGATATTTCCAGCGCGTCTTGTGGCTCCTTGGATACGGTAGCCCAATCCTGGGTATTTTCCAGATCCACCGGCATGGGAAACAGCCACATTGCCTGCTCGACCATTGGTATTGCCTACCAGGTTGAGTTCTGTCGTAGATTTTTTAGAAGTTGGCAGGGCAGGAGGGTTGACCAAAATCACCCCACCCATTGCTTCAGGCCCATAGCGAACCGTTTCGGCACCCTTCACCACCGTAAGTTCATCGGCAAGAAAAGGATCAATTTCTGGAGCATGTTCCGCTCCCCATTGCTGTCCTTCCAGACGAATCCCATTATTTAAGATTAGGATTCGATTGCTATGCAGGCCGTGGATCACAGGCTTGGAAATGGTATTTCCTGTAGAAAAGGTTGTTACGCCAGCTACCCGCTTCAAACTTTCGCCCAAACTCTCTCCTCTGGATTGAAGGAGTGCTTCCCCGTAGAGTGTGGATACGGCTGTGGTCGTTTGTACTGCTTCTCGGTGGCCATGCACCTCAACTCCGGTAAGGGCTACCGCTTCTTCCTCCATTTTGAAGGTCAAATTGCTAGTTGCGGAATTCAGAACTAGGGATTGCTTGATTTCCTTGTGCCCGATAAAGGTGATCTGTATCGTTTGCTGACCTGGGCAAAGATTTTTAAGGGCAAAATTGCCATTGGCATCTGTGACTACGCCAGTAGCTGATTCCGAAAGCCACACGTAGGCGGCTTCAATGGGCTGGTTATTCTCCAAATGCAATACCCTTCCCCGTAGGACGAGGTCGCATTTTTGCGCAGAAAGGGTACCCAGTGTAGTAACCAAAGCCATACAAAGCAAAATTGCTTTTTGAATCATAGTTGCAAAAATAAAGTATAACTTAAAAATACCTAGTATTTTTGTAACAAAGTTGCAAATAATGATCAAAGGTAAAATTTATAGATGTGCAGCTGAACTAGTCAGACCAAAGCCTATGGCAAAAAAAAGATCCAGCACTAGGCTGGATCGAATAAAGGAAGGTAGGTAGGGTTTTGGTATTAATTGCCCAGCCAATTTCCCCAAGGAATTCGGCTCAAAATCAAAACCAATCCAACAGCATATAGCATGTAAATGCTTCGGAATTTGGCTGTAGAACTTTTCAACTTCTTGGCTCGGCTGTATCCAATGGTGATCAACACAATGGCTACGATATTGATAAGTGGGTGCTCCAAGGCAGTTAAACGCGCCGCTGCATCAGACATGGCTCCTCCACCTGAAAGCAATTCATAGCCTACTGGGCTGACGAAGTACAGAATCAAACCTACAAGCAATTGCACATGGCATAGGATAAATGCGATTAGGGCAATTTTACGGTCTTTCTCTTGAAACTCGCGACCTGAAAGTGCTCCTACTAGAGACCAAAAAATTACAAGGATGAGTGCCGCTAATGCAAGATAGGCTAGGCCTGAGTGTGTGTGTTGAAGTCCAGTGTACATGGGGTATGTGTTTTTGTGATGGGTTTACTACTGAAATGAAATTCGATGGCAATATGTTTGAAAACTAATCTACATACAAGACTAGGCCCTTCAAATATTCTGTTTCCGGGTGAAAGCAATTGATTGGGTGATCGGCAGGCTGGGAGAGCTGGTGCAGGATCCGCACATTTCGCTTGCTTTCTAAGGCTGCCGCAGTGATCGTATTGGCAAAAAGCCGCTTATCCACCACCTGGCTGCAGGAGAAGGTAAATAGGATTCCTCCTGGTTTGATTTTTCGAAGTGCTTCCGCATTCAGGCGCTTGTAGGCCTGCACGGCATTGTGTCTTGCCTTTAAGCTTTTGGCAAAGACGGGGGGATCTAAAATGATGAGGTCGAAGTCATCGCCAATTTCCCGAATGTATTTGACCACATCCGCCACAATGGATTGGTGCTTGCCTTTAAATCCTGTATTTATCGCGACGTTTTCTTCCGTTAGGTCAATTGCTTTTTGAGAAATATCTACAGAATGTACTTCGGTAGCACCCTCTTGCAGTGCTAGAACTGAAAATCCTCCTGAATAGCAAAAGGTATTCAGTACTTTTTTTCCCTTGGAGTAGCTGGCGACTAGCTTTCTATTTTCACGTTGATCGATGAAGAAACCCGTTTTCTGGCCTTTTTCCCAATCAATTTTATAAGAAGCTCCATATTCTTTCACCAAGTCGGTTTCAGCTTTGCCCCATACCCATTCGTTGGAGGGCACAGCCTCTGCTTTGGGAAGGGTTTCGGAACTTTTGTCGTACACCCCTTTGAGTTGCTTTCCATAGACTGTGCGTAAGGCTTCTGTGATGCCTTGCAGCTGCTGGTGCATTCCGATGTGATGCGCCTGAATCACTGCGGTACCGTTGTAGTAGTCAATGATTAAGCCAGGTAGCCCATCGCCTTCCCCATGAACTAGCCGGTAAACAGTCGTTTCTTTCTGTTGGGTGAAATGCAAGGCTTCCCGCACTGCATGGGCAGCACGAATCTTCTCTGTCCAAAATGCAGCATCAATGGCACATTCATCGAAGGAGATAATCCGAACCATGATGGATCCCAAGGCATAATGTCCAATCCCCAAAAAATCATTTTTGGATGAATACACAGCGACCAAGTCTCCATTCTCGATGCCGTCTTCTTTTTTGGCAAGTGCCCCAGAAAATACCCAATGGTGTTTTCTGAGCAAGGAAACTTCTTTTCCTTTTTGAAGAAATAGCTTAGGATAAGTCATGGTTGGTTGAAGTTTTTTTAGGGAAAATCTGGCTTCCTAGTACCATCGCTAGTCCACTAGCGAAAAGCCCAATGAGATGGGTTTCTTGATCGGGCAAGTAGGATTCTGCCGCAAGATAGGCTGCCATACCCACAAATAAGGCAAGATAGGCTCCTCCAGGAGAGGATTTTTTCCAATAAATTCCGGCAGTGAGCGGTACAAATAAGGAGACGAGCATTAAAATAGACGCTCCAGCTACCAACTCGTAAATATCTGATTTCCAATAGGCCATGATGAGTGCAACTGCTGCCACCAAGATCACATTTGCACGTAGGATCCACAAAAAGTGTTTGTCGGATAAATGCTTCCCAAAATAGGGGCGAATCAAGTTTTCCGAGATGATGGCCGCAGGGGCTAAAAGTCCAGAGCTAGTCGTGCTCATAATGGCAGAGATCAAGGCACCAAAAAAGAGTACTTGAATAGGAAGGTTACTGTGCTGCAAAACCATGGAAGGCAATAGCATTTGCTTGTCTGCCAAGTACAATTCCGGATACAGGATTTTGGCTCCCAAGGCAATGAATAGTGGAAGCAAACCAAAGGTGAGGTAAAATATCCCTGCCAAATAAGTGGATTGCACAGCCACCTTTTCAGATTTGGAAGACATCACCCGTTGGTATATATCCTGGGAAGGGATGCTCCCCAATCCAAGGATGATCCAGGCTCCGAAGTAGGTGGTCCAGGCAGAAAAGTTGGCCTCAGGAAAAAATTGGAAGCTCTCAGGCGGAGCTTTTTCAATAATCACGCGTACACCACCCGCCTCGTCTGCTACGAGGTAGGCTACTGCCAGCAACCCTACCACAATCAAGGTAGTCTGCATAAAGTCGGTAATGGAAATGGCCCACATTCCTCCTAGAAAGGTGTAGAAAACGACAATGAAGGCAGAAATAACGGCCCCTTCTAGTAGGCTGAGATCCGTAACTGCTCCCAATACCAGACTCAAAGCAATCAGTTGCGCGGCAACATAGCCAAAGTAGGCAGGAATCATAAAGATGGAGGCGAAGAAGGCTAAGCGTTCACCAAAGAGTTTCTTAAACACGTCCCCAATGGTCAGCACATTCATGCGGTACATGGGACGGAGAAAGAAAAGTCCAAACAAAATCAGGCAGAGTGCTCCTCCAAAAGGATCCTCAATTACACCCAGAAGGCCTTCTTCGAGGTATACCGAGGAAGCACCGAAAATGGTCTCTGAGCCAAACCAGGTGGCAAATAGGGCCGATGCAGACAAAAACAAGGGAAGGGATCGGCCGGCTAATACAAAGTCGTTCGAATTTTTCACTAGCCTAGACGACCAAGCTCCGATAGCAAGGGTAATGGCTAAGTAAATAACAATCGCAGTGAGCAGCACGACCTGGAATGCTTACGATTTAGACTGTACCCCCGTACATTTTTTCACGCAAAGCCTTGATTTCAGGACTCATCAGGTAGTCATCGTAGGACATGCGTCTGTCGATGGTACCTTTGGGAGTAAACTCAATCACCCGGTTACAGGAAGACTGCACAAAGGTGTGATCATAAGAGGACATCAGTACGGTGCCGTTAAACTCGATGATGGCGTTGTTGAAAGCGGTAATCGATTCCAAATCCAAGTGGTTAGTAGGTTCGTCCATGACCAAGAGGTTGGGATTCTGCAGCATCATTTTGGATACCATGCAGCGAACTTTTTCCCCTCCAGAGAGAACGGAACATTTTTTAAGTGTTTCCTCACCTGTGAAAAGCATTCTACCCAAAAAGGTGCGGACATAAGCCTCTTCCTGGTTTACAGAAAACTGCCGCAACCAGTCGATCAGGTTGAGATCTGACTTGAAGAAATCGGAGTTGTCGTTAGGCAAATAGGCCTTGCTGATCGTTACACCCCACTTTAGGCTTCCCTTGGTAGGTGCTGTTTCTTCAACAATGGTTTGGAAAAATTTATTGACGGCCTGCTTGGTTTTGGAGATGAAAGCGATTTTGTCACCCTTGTCCACCATCAGGTTGACGTCTGTAAAATAAGTGACGCCTCCTTCTTTTAGCTCGAGATTTTCGGTCATGAAGATTTGGTCACCTGCTTCACGCTCTGGCTTGAAGATGATGCCAGGGTATTTTCTGCTGGAGGGCTCAATCTCATCCACATTCAGCTTTTCTAGCATTTTCTTACGAGCAGTAGCCTGTCGAGACTTAGCAACGTTGGCGGAGAACCGGGCGATAAAATCCTGAAGATCTTTTCGCTTTTCATCTGCCTTTTTATTCTGGTCGGACCGTTGTTTCAAGGCCAATTGAGAAGACTCGTACCAGAAGGTATAGTTACCGGAGAAGATTTTGACTTTACCAAAGTCAATATCGACCACGTGGGTAGAAACCGTGTCAAGAAAGTGGCGGTCGTGGGAAACGACGATTACCAAGTTTTTAAAATCCATCAAGAAGTCTTCCAGCCAGACGATGGTATCTGCGTCCAAGTCGTTGGTAGGTTCATCGAGAATCAAAATATCGGGATTTCCAAAAAGCGCCTGAGCCAAAAGCACACGAACTTTTTGATTGCCTGCCAAGTCTTTCATGAGGGTATAGTGGATATCCTCAGAGATGCCAAGGCCAGAAAGGAGGGAAGCTGCGTCGGATTCGGCATTCCAGCCATCCATCTCGGCAAATTCGGATTCCAGTTCGGAAGCACGAAGGCCGTCTGCCTCTGAAAAATCTTCTTTTAAGTAGATATCGTCCTTTTCCTTCATGATGGCATACAGTTTTTTATGGCCCATCAGTACCGTTCTTAAGACATCTATTTCATCAAATTCAAAGTGATTTTGCTTCAACACCGCCATTCGCTGCCCTGGCGTGATGTTGACTCCACCGGAGGTAGAATCCATGTCACCAGACAAAATCTTTAAAAAAGTGGACTTCCCAGCTCCATTAGCTCCGATGACACCATAGCAGTTGCCTGGAGTGAATTTGAGGCTTACCTCATCGAAAAGGGTTCTTTTTCCAAATTTGAGGGAAAGGTTATCTACTGAAATCATGTGTATCGCTGAATTTGAGCGAGCAAAGATAGAAAAATATCCCTTTTGCCAGGAGGCTTATTCTGTCTAATCTTTCTTTGTTTCCACTCGGAAGAGGTATCAACTTCTGAAAATAGTCTAGTATATTCACTGCGATATTTAAAAACCGCCAGTCCATCAGTATGCGCCTCATTTTCCGCCTTGTATTTGCTTTACTCTTCAGCTTGGCGGCTACTTTTTCCAGCTATGCGCAGCTTTCCACCACCGGAACGGAATTTTGGGTTGGCTTTATGGAGAACAACCGAAGTCTTCCAGCTACACCAGATTATGCGGTGCTATTGATTACAGCCACAGAAAATACGACTGGGGTTATCGAGTACCTTGGGCAGACGACTCCTTTTGCCCTAACAACTGGGCAGCAGTTTACCTTTCGCTTGTCCTCTGCTACTTTGGATTTGTTGCATCGGAGTTCGGGAGTGATTGAAAACTTAGGGATTCACATTACCGCTTCTGGAAAAATTGCTGTTCATGCGATCAACGAGCGCTACCGAAGTGCAGATGGGACCGTAGTACTACCGATTACAGCTTTGGGTAAGGACCATTACATCACTTCGCATTTTGAGGTAAATCCTTCCGCAAACCTGAATATCAATAATGAAAGTACACTTTTAGTAGTGGCCACCGAGGATAATACGCGGATCGAAATTACAACTACTGAAAATTCTATTTCTGGGAACGTTAAGGGAATTCCTTCAGAAATCACCTTGAATCGCGGGCAGAGTTACCAGATTAAGGCACGTGGAGATTTGACCGGATCTCGAGTGCGTGTAGTCGGAGACAAAGCCGATGATTGCAAAAAAATTGCTGTGTATGGAGGTAACAAGTGGACCTCAGTAGGGGCCTGCGGACAAGCCAATGACCACCTCTACCAGCAAGCCTATCCCATCAATACCTGGGGAAGTTCCTTTGTGCATACTGCATTATTGGGCCGTTCTTCCGGTGAATTGGTTAAAGTATTGGCATCTGAAGACAATACGGAAGTTCGGGTAAA
This sequence comes from uncultured Algoriphagus sp., assembly GCA_903952135.1. GTDB lineage: Bacteria > Bacteroidota > Bacteroidia > Cytophagales > Cyclobacteriaceae > Algoriphagus. The sequence continues at coordinate 25,365 of CAJBER010000198.1, read as the reverse complement.
CGGACTTCTTCAAGGCAAGGTATTGAATCGTGGGGAATGGATGTCTTTGGAGTTTGGAGCGAATGTGTCAGGCAAAATAGATACCTCTAAGCCTTCGTCCGTCACCGTATTTTCAAAAAGCCAGTCCTGCAATAATCCTACAGACCCTTTTGCAACTAATGGAGATCCCTTCATGATCTCTTATAGCCCTACGGAGCAATTACTTGCGGATTTAACCTTCAACGCCTACGCCTTGCCTTCTATCGTTAATCATTACGTAAATATCGTAGTCAAGGCAGGCGAAGAGAATAAAACCCGTTTGGATGGGGTAGCAGTGGGTGCAAGTTTTCAAATGCTTCCTGGAGATCCAGCTTATAAGGTTGCACGGATAGAAATTACACAAGGAGTCCACACGCTTTCCAATCCAGCTGGTTTTGCTGCCTATGTTTATGGATTTGGAAACATTGAGTCCTATGGCTATGCAGCCGGGGCGTCTTTGACTAATTTAAATTTTGAAACCGATCCTGACTATGCGTTTGATGTAGTAGGAGATAATGTGGCCTGCCTCAATCAGGAGGGTTCCTGGACGGTTAATCCTGAAAATCCAGACTTCACCTATTTTGTGTGGAACTTTGGAGATGGCACTGCTACCAAAATTGGAAAAACAGTTAAACATACCTACACCAAACCAGGTAAGTATGAAGTCAGTATTGTCGCCTCCTTGAGTCCAAATTCTTGTGATCAGCAAGAAGAAACAACCTTTGAGGTGGAGGTATTTGAGACCAAAGTCGAATTGGTTGGTTCTCAGTCTGTCTGTCCGCTTGTAGAAGAGGTGATGTATCGGGTAAAAGACAAGCAAAATATCTCTAAAATGCTGTTTGAAGTGGAAGGAGGAACGATTCTGCAGGCCTTTTCCGATTCGGTACTTATTCGATGGGGTCCCTCCAATACCAATGCCAAGGTGCGTGTGCTACCATTCTCTGCCAATGGTTGTCCAGGTGCTGCAGTGGAACTACCTGTCGTTGTCAATCTTCGAATTGTGGTTACAGAAGCATTAGGCGAGAAAGAGGTGTGCTATGATCCTTCGGTTAACTTCACCTATTCCGCACCAGATCCTTTGCCGGGTAGGAGATATGAATGGATTGTAAAGGGTGGAACCTTAGTAAGTGGTCAAAACTCGGATAAAATCACTGTCGTATGGGACCAAGCAGATGTTACGGGTACGATAGGGTACACTGCTTACAGTTTGGTTGATAATTCCTGTGCGGGAACAGCTCCAGATATTCAAGTCAAAGTGGCGGAAGAACTCAAGTTGGCCGTTCTGGCAGTAAGTCCAGTGGCTTGTTTCGGTCAAGCTACGGGAAAAATTGAAGTGATAGCTAATGGAGGAACTCCTCCTTATACCTTTACATGGAGCCACGATGCTACTTTAAAGACGGTGCTCGCATCAAATCTAAAGGCAGGCTTGTACTCGGTGAAGGTTACCGATGGTCTTGGTTGTGAGAAAAACATCACAGGAATAGAAGTAAAAGAACCTCCTTTATTGGAACTAACTGGACTTACCGCAACAGCCACTACCTGCTTTGGAAAAAAAGATGGAAAGGTGAGTTTGAAAGTGATTGGAGGGGTAGCGCCATACAGTTTAGAATTTGGAGGCAAACAGGTTTTCAATGGGGTTTTTGAACTCGATACCCTTAAGAAAGAAAAGTACGTTTGGGAAGTAACGGATGCGAATGGATGTAAAATCCCTGTTTCATTTGAAATCACATCCCCTCCACCTTTGGTTGTGGATGTGACATTAGCGAAGACTGCCTGTCCTGGAGAAGACAATGGTGAGCTGCTCGTGGTTCCTTCCGGTCCAGCAGGACCGTTCCAATACTTGTGGACTCCTTCGAGTCAACTTACGGACCTTGCCACCGGTTTGGCAAAGGGAACCTATCAAGTGCAGGTAACTGATGCTGCGGGTTGCGTATCCTTTGGTTCAGGTACGGTTATCGAGGAAGCTCCCAAAATCCGTATGCCAAATGCCTTTAATCCCACAGAAGCACCAGGCAAGTTTACTGGAGTCTCCAATTGTGTAGTTAATTTTTCGATGGTGATTTACAACCGCTGGGGCCAGCTTGTCTATTCAGGAAATGAGGGTTGGGATGGAACTTTCGCAGGCGACAATGCCCCAACTGATACCTATGCCTATGCTACCACCTACAGCTACTTGATGGAAGGCAACACGGTTCAGGTAACTTTCAAAGGTTCTGTGTTGTTGGTTCGGTAAGTCTACTTCACCGACGATCTACTGCTCTTTTGGGATAAATTCCCTAGTTTTGTTGGCCTTATCTTTTTGATGGAAATGAAAAAAATTTTGATCACCGGTGGTGCCGGATACATTGGTTCGCATACTGCGGTTGAACTTTGGAATGCAGGCTTAGAGCCGATTATTTTAGATGATTTTTCAAATTCCCAGGAAGAAGTCCTCGATCGTTTGGAAGAGATTACTGGAAAACGATTTGCATGTTACAGAGGGGATTGCAATCAACGAGCGGTGTTGGACCAAATCGCAAAAGACCATCAACTTGAAGGGGTGATTCATTTTGCAGCCTTCAAAGCCGTAGGAGAAAGTACCCAGCAACCTTTGGCTTATTACAAGAATAACTTGGGTTCTTTACTTGTCTTGCTAGAGTTTATGCGGGAAAAAGGGATTTTCAATCTGGTATTTTCTTCTTCCTGCACCGTCTATGGACAGCCAGATGTGCTTCCTGTGACCGAGGCAACCCCTCGAAAAGATGCCGAAAGTCCCTACGGAAATACTAAGAAAATCGGCGAGGACATCCTTTTGGATTACGTCAAGAGCAAACCTGGAATTCGTGTGGTTGCACTCCGCTACTTTAATCCAGTAGGAGCGCATCCTAGTGCTAAAATTGGAGAACTACCCATGGGTACCCCACAAAATCTGGTTCCTTTCATTACGCAAACAGCAGCTGGAATTCGCCAGAAACTCACGTTATTTGGCAACGATTACGATACTCCAGATGGCAGTTGCGTCCGAGATTACATCCATGTGGTGGATTTGGCAGATGCGCATGTCAAAGCACTCAGTTTTCTCTTTGAAAAGCCACTTGATTTTTACGATGTATTTAATGTAGGGACCGGAAGGGGCAATACAGTACTGGAAGTAATTCATGCCTTTGAACAGGTCAATGGATTAAAATTAGCCTATGAAATTGGTCCGAGAAGAGCAGGAGATGTAGTTAAAACCTGGGCTGATACCCAAAAAATAAATGCAGTATTGGGTTGGTATCCCAAGTACAGCTTGGAGGATTGCATGCGTGATAGCTGGCGCTGGCAGCAGACATTGGCTAACTAATTTCACACAATCGTTTAAACAAAAAAAAAGCCCTTAGATTTTGATCTAAGGGCTTTTTTTGATTTATAAGAATCTTACTCTTCTTCTTTTTTCGCGTCTTCAGGTTTTACAGCAACCATCTTTTTTACTCGGTCACCTTCTTTAAGTTCCTTGCTGACCACAAAATAAGGGCCTGCAATCACTTCATCTCCTTCTTTCAGTCCTTCCAAGATCTCGATGTTTTCGTAATCAGAGATTCCTGTTTTTACCTCGCGCATTTTGGCTACGCCATTTTCGCTTACGAATACAATTTCTTTTGGCTTGGCCGTGCTGGTAGCCAAACTATCCTTCTTCTCCTCGCGGGTAGTTACCGCTGAAAGTGGGATCGCAAGTGCATTGTTTTTGGAGTTGGTCAAAATCTCTACAGAAGCAGTCATTCCTGGACGGAACGGATACTTGTTTCCGGCCTTCACCAAATCCTGATAGGATTCGTTGAGGATGCGGATTTTTACTTTGAATTCCGTAACAGCATCAGGAGATGCCTTGGTGTTTGCGGTATTCGCGATGCTGGTAACAATGCCTTTGAACTTCTTTCCAGAAGCAGAGTAGGCATCCACATCGATGATGGTGGTGTCTCCCAAGGAAAGTCTTACAATGTCATTTTCGTTTACATCTACGCGAACTTCCATTTTGGAAAGATCGGCAATGGTCATCATCTCTGTTCCTGCCATCTGCTGTGTACCTACTACGCGTTCGCCTTGCTCTACCTTCAAGCTGGATACAATACCAGATACTGGAGAGTTTACATTAGTCAAACGAAGATTTTCAGATGCTTCGTTAACCGAAGCTTGGGAGCTTTTTACGATGAATTCAGAGGCAATTACATTTTGCTTCCCTGCTTCAAGGTCTTTCTGCGAGGACACATAATTGGCTTGAGCTTGCTCAAAATCAGCATCAGAAATTGCTTTTTGCTGGTGTAGCGTACGCTGACGCTTGTACTCCAACTCAGAGCGAGTGTACTGTGCTTCCGCACGCTGCAAGCTAGCACGTGCTTGTGCTAGGTTTGCCATCTGCTGATTCATGTTGGCTTTGGTACGATCCAAAGCAGAGATGAAGTTATCAGGTCGAATTTTTACCAAGAGCTTGCCCATTTCTACAGAGTCGCCTTCTTGTACATTCAATTCGATGATTTCACCGGCCACATCCGGAGAAAGCTTTACTTCCACTTCAGGCTGAATTTCTCCTGAGCTGCTTACTTTTTCGACAATGGCCACTTTTTTGGCAGTAGCAAATTCGACTTCCGTTTCTTTGGCGCCGCCAATCCATCCGGCTTGTTTACCGATGATGGCAAAAATGATAATTACACCTACTGCGCCGAGTAGGTAGTAAAGCAATTTGTTAGACTTTTTAGTAGCCATGGTTTAGTTTAGATTAATAGGGTTACCAAGATAAAAATCAAGGACTTTGATTCTGAAAATATAGGTGTACTTCGCATTCAATAGGTCGGCCTGTGCATTGAACAAGTTGTTTTGAGCAACTTGGAAATCAACGGAATTGATGGCCCCTAAGTTAAATCGTTGTTGTGCAATTCGGAAGGTTTCTTCTAAGCTCTTCACTCGTACCAAAGATGCCTGGTAGGAAAGTTCGGAGGAAAAAGCAGAATTGTAAGCGGTCTCAATATCTTGTCTCAATCTGTTTTTTGCCTCTGTAACAGATACTTCTGCTAGCTGTCGCTGTACGCGAGCACGCTGTAGGTTGGATTTGTTGCTGAATCGGGTAAATAGGGGAATGCTGAAATTTAGCGTTCCAGACTGAGAAAAGTTATTTTCTACCTGGGTATTGAATGCGATGATTTCCTTCGATCCAGGAAGAAAAGCCTGGTCTACGTAGTTGGAAAAAGCAGAAACTCCTGCATCAAGGGTAGGTAAAAATCCTCCTTTTGCAATCTTTACTCCATATTCTGCACTTTTCACATCTGCTTCCGCAGCTTTGATCTGCGGCATTAGTGCTACAGAAATCTCGAATATTTCGGCAGGAGTACCTGAAGCTAAAGCTTCCTTAGAAACCTCATACACGGGTTCGATTACATCAAAGCTTTCGGTAAATGGAATTTGAAGTGCCTGTGCCAACGCGAGCTTAGCCAATCTTAGACCATTTTTTGCATTGATTATATTCAACTGGTTGGTCGCATTTTGAGATTGCAAATCCAACAAATCCGAATAGGGTAGGGAACCGGCATCCACCAGCTGCTGGGTACGACCCAATTGCTCTGTAGTGGTGCTCAACTGGTTTTCAGCAATTTTTACTTGCTCTCGGTTAAATACTACATCAATAAAAAGATTGATCACATTCAAAGTGATGTCATTTCGCGTAGCTTCCAAGGTGTATTGACCTGATTCCAAATTGCTTTTGGCTTGGCCAATGCTGTTGTTGATGCGCATGCCTTGGAAAATTGGAGCTCCAGTATTTCCAAAAAGGTTGATGTTTCCGATTCTTCTAGTTTCAAACAAGTTGGTAACTGGGTTGATGGATCGACCCCAACGGTAGCCTGAACTGGCGCCTGCAGTCAAGCTGGGTAATCTTCGTCCTTGGCTTTCCAATAGGTTGGCCTCCGTGATGAGCTGATTGAGCTCAGTTCGTTTGAGTGTGAGATTGTTTTCTATGGCAATCTCCACGCAGGTGATCAAATCCAAAGGTCCTGTAGGAACCTCTGTTTGCGCACTCACCTGTTGGATGAATAGTAGCCCAAAGAAAAACAATGCAAAAAGTTTTTTCATCTGTGGTTGTTGTTGGTTTTGTGAAGTTAAAGATCAATATCTGGAATGTAAATCAGTTCCTTGATCCAGGGCAAGGAAAGGAGGTACTGACGCGTAATTTCTTGTATGCCGGAATCCATTTCAATCACATGGCAGGCCAAGTCATGTTTCCCTTTTCTGGATACGGACATGGTCGCGATGTTTACTTTTTCTTGCGCAATCACACTTGATATGAAGGCAATTGCGCCCGAAGCATCATCTGCCTTGATAATTAAGGTATGGTTTTGTGCCGAAAAGTTGGCTACAAATCCATCCACCTCGGAAATATTGATTACTCCTCCACCTAAGCTTTCTCCTATGATTTCTACCTGACGCTCTCCCTTTTTAAGTTGGAGTTTGATCGTATTGGGATGATGGACTGAAGAGTTCCCAATGGATTTGAAGCTGTAAATCAACCCCTTTTCTTTGGCTAACTCCAATGCATCTTTAATTCGGACATCATCCGTTTTGAAGTCCATGAGTCCTCCAATAATGGCTCGATCGCTTCCATGCCCTTCGTAAGTTTTGGCAAAGGAATTATAGAAGGTCACGTTTGCTTCATCAGGAATGCCTCCTAAAACCCGAATTGCAGCTCGAGCAATTCGAACCACGCCAGCAGTATGCGAAGATGATGGCCCAATCATGATGGGACCAATCATATCAAAAACACTGCTTTTGTTTGCCATAGGTCGGAAAGCTCCAAAAATGATGCTAAGTCCAAAATAGAGTCAAATCTACAGTTTCTGTTTTAATAAATCCCTATTTATCCCTCAATTTAAGGGGTTGGCCTCCCGTAATTTCACGAGATTTAAGACTCAAATCCTAAATATGAACGAATTCGAACAGTTCGTTGCGCGATAGCGATACATTAAGTTGCGGTCCCTTTTTTTTAATAGGTATTTACCGGTCTATCCTAGTTTCCACTCAAAAAAATTAGATTCCCAGGCAATTGGTTTTTTTGACTTTGAATCATTCGGATAAAGATTTTCCTAGAATTGGTGCGATCGGTGTGTACACCTTTGATGCAATCGCTTATATTTAGCCATTAGATTTATTCCTTTGGAACAAAAAGTCTTCTGTTTTACCCAAATCAACCTATTTTCCTTTTTTCTATGCTCTTACAACCTCTTGATTTACTCGTTTTTCTTGGCTACGCATTTCTAATTGTTGGCATGGGATTCTTTGTGTCCCGTGAAAAGGAAGGCCACGTAAAAGATTCCAATGACTATTTTCTCGCTAGCAAGGCCCTTCCTTGGTGGGCTGTCGGAGCTTCCCTGATCGCCTCCAACATCTCTGCGGAGCAGTTTATTGGCATGTCTGGTTCAGGTTTTGCACTCGGGCTGGCGATCGCCACCTACGAATGGATGGCTGCGGCTACCCTTTTGGTCGTCGCGATTTTCTTTTTGCCCGTTTATTTGAAAAAAGGCATCTACACCATGCCAGGCTTTCTTTTTGATCGCTACGATGCGCGAGTTCGTACGACCATGGCAGTGTTCTGGTTGCTCTTGTATGTATTTGTCAACCTGACCTCGGTCTTGTATTTGGGTGCCTTGAGTTTGAACACCATTCTCGGAATCCCGATGACCTACAGCATCATTGGATTGGCACTGTTTTCCATGTTGTACTCCATCTATGGGGGCTTAAAGGCAGTGGCTTGGACTGATGTGATCCAAGTTGTGTTTTTGATAGCTGGTGGTCTAGCCACCACCTACATCGCCTTGGGAATGGTAGGTAATGGAAATGCTTGGGAAGGGTTAATTACCCTAAGAAATGAAGTGCCTGGACATTTTTCGATGATTCTATCCAAGGGCGAAATGATCATTTCAGATGGAAAGGGAGGTACTCGAGATGCATATTTAGATCTACCGGGCTTATCTGTGTTGATTGGGGGTATGTGGATTACCAACCTTAGCTACTGGGGATTCAACCAATACATCACTCAACGTGCACTTGCAGCCAAAAATTTGGATGAGGCACAGAAGGGGATGATTTTCGCTGGATTCTTGAAATTGCTCATGCCGCTAATTGTGGTGATTCCAGGAATTGCAGCCCTAGTAATTGTAAATAATGGAACGGACCTAGGTTTTATTGAAACGATGAAGGATCCAGTAACTGGATTGATCAAATCCGATCGTGCCTATCCTTCCTTGCTTCAGATTTTGCCTACCGGCTTGAAAGGACTTGCCTTTGCAGCCTTGACCGCTGCGATTGTTTCTTCCCTGGCCTCCATGGCCAACAGTACTTCCACCATTTTTACCATGGACATTTACGCGAAATACTTTGGTAAAAACTCCTCCGAAGCGGGTAAGGTACGTGTAGGTCGAATCACTGCCGTGGTTGCATTTATCATTGCTGCCATCGTAGCTCCAGCACTAGGCCAATTGGATCAGGCCTTCCAATTTATTCAGGAATACACCGGCTTCATTAGCCCAGGAGTTGTTGCGATCTTCTTCTTTGGTGTATTCTGGAAAAAAACCACCTCCAATGCTGCTCTAGTAGGCGCTTCCCTCAGTATTCCGCTTTCAGTGGTGTTGAAGGTAGTGTTCCCTGCTTTGCCATTTATTGACCGTATGGGCTGGGTATTTGTGGTCTTAGCCGTGTTGATGATCGGAATCTCACTAGTTGAAGGAAAAGGTAAGGATCATCCAAAGAGCATCGAAATCACCAAAGACTTGTTCCAAACCAGTACAGGATTCAAGATTGGTGCGATCCTTATCGTAGGTATTATCGCTGCACTTTACACTATCTTCTGGTAATATGCGTAAGCTACTCTTAGGGATTGATTTGGGAAGTTCCTCGGTCAAATCCTGTATTTTGGACGCGTCTACAGGCAAGGCCTTGGCCTCCAAAGCATTTCCAGAAGTTGAAATGCCCATTCAATCTCCTCAGTCCGGATGGGCTGAGCAGGATCCGGAGATGTGGTGGAAGCATGTCAAGGAAGGCATCGCCTACGTTTGCGGTCAAGCCCAGGTGCAAGCAGGAGAGTTGTTGTCAATCGGTATCGCCTACCAAATGCATGGGCTGGTTTGTGTAGACAAATCCCACCAAGTCCTCCGTTCTTCCATCATTTGGTGTGATAGCAGGGCTGTAGCCCAAGGTGAAAAAGCTTTTCAAAGTTTGGGAGCTGATTACTGCCTCCCACATTTGCTCAATTCTCCGGGGAATTTCACTGCATCCAAATTGCGTTGGGTGATCGAAAATCAGCCGGAAGTTGCCGCACAAATTTATAAAATCATGCTTCCGGGCGATTTCATTGCCATGAAGTTGAGTGGGGAGATCCTTACCTCAGAAACAGGCCTTTCCGAAGGCATCTTCTGGGACTTCAAGAAAAATGGTCTCAGTGAGCGGTTGCTTGCAGAAATGCAAATTCCAAACGAATGGATTCCAGAAGCTGTCCCTTCTTTTTCCCTTCAAGGGAAAGTTTCGGTGACTGCATCAGCAGAAACGGGCTTGGAAGCGGGAATTCCCATTGCCTACCGTGCTGGAGACCAGCCCAACAATGCTTTTTCTCTACAAGTACTTCATCCAGGTGAATTGGCGACTACCGCCGGTACGTCGGGTACCGTGTACGGGGTAGCCAATACGCCGGTATACGATCCAAAATCCCGTGTGAATACCTTCGTTCATGTCAACCATTCCCAAAGTACCCCATCCTATGGAGTGCTACTCTGTGTCAACGGTACAGGCATCCTGAATTCTTGGTTGAAACGATTGCTGGGAGGAAGCTCCCTGAGTTACGAGGAAATGAATACCCTCGCTGCGGGAGCACCCATTGGTGCGGATCACTTGACGTTCTTGCCTTTTGGCAATGGAGTAGAGCGAATCCTGCAAAATGTTCCTATGGGAGCACATTTGCTTGGTTTGGACTTGCTGAAGCACGATCAAAAGCATATCCTGCGCGCAGCACAAGAAGGAATAGTGTCTGCTTTGACCTATGGATTCCGAATCATGAAGGACATGGGAATGGATTTGAACACCGTAAAAGCAGGGCATGCCAACATGTTTCTGAGCCCAATTTTCCGGGAAACCTTTGTGCAAATGAATCAAGTAAACTTGGAACTCTACGATACTGACGGAGCTCAGGGTGCTGCTCGAGGAGCAGGAATTGGTGCTGGGATTTTTGCCTCAGAAGAGGAAGCATTCCATGGCTTAGCTCTCCTACAAACTCTTGCGCCAGATCCAGCAAAAGCAGATCAATACGAAGAAGTATACCAAACTTGGTCGGCTCGCCTGGATCAGCTCCAGAAACCAGCTGATAAATAATTACTAAACCCACACTCAACAAAACCTATACAATTATGGCTAATTCATTTTTTCCCCAGATCGGAAAGATTCAATTTGAAGGAAAAGAAAGTGACAATCCTATGGCATTCCGCTACTATGATCCCAACCGGATCATTGCAGGAAAATCCATGAAGGAGCATTTTAAATTTGCAATCGCCTATTGGCATTCCTTCTGTGGCACTGGGGGAGATCCCTTTGGTCCGGGTACCATCAAACATCCCTGGGATGTCAGTGCAGACCCCATTCAGCGAGCAAAAGACAAGATGGATGCGGCTTTTGAGTTTATGACTAAAATCGGAGCAGAATACTACTGCTTTCACGACGTAGATTTGATTGACGAAGCGCCTACTTTGCTTGAATACGAAAAGCGCATGCAGATCATCACAGATCATGCTGCAGCTCACCAAAAGGCTAGTGGCATCAAACTTCTTTGGGGTACGGCCAACGTGTTTAGCAATCCTCGCTACATGAATGGTGCCTCTACCAATCCAAATTTTGATGTGTTGGCATTTGCGGGTACTCAAGTGAAAAATGCCTTGGATGCGACTATCAAATTGGGCGGAGAAAACTACGTATTCTGGGGAGGTAGAGAAGGCTACATGTCCTTACTCAACACGGACATGAAGCGGGAAAAGGAGCACCTCGCTCGGTTCTTGACCATGGCTAGAGATTATGCGCGTAAAAATGGATTCAAAGGAACCTTCTTCATTGAGCCAAAGCCAATGGAGCCTACCAAGCACCAGTACGATTACGATTCGGAAACGGTGATTGGATTCCTAAGACACTTTGGATTGGACAAGGATTTTAAATTGAATATTGAGGTGAACCACGCGACACTTGCGGGGCATACTTTCCAGCATGAATTGCAGGTAGCGGCGGATTGTGGCATGCTGGGATCCATCGATGCCAACCGAGGTGATTACCAGAATGGTTGGGATACGGATCAATTTGCGCTCAACCTACAAGAATTGGCAGAATCCATGCTAATCATCTTGGCTGCAGGAGGTTTGCAAGGAGGAGGAGTCAACTTTGACGCGAAAATCAGACGAAACTCCACAGATCCTGAGGATTTATTCTTGGCGCATATCGGCAGTATGGATGCCTTTGCACGGGGCTTGATTATCGCTTCTGAGGTGCTTGAAAAGTCAGACTATTTGGCTCGACGAAAAAATCGTTACGCCAGTTTTGATGCAGGCAAAGGCAAGTCCTTTGAGGAGGGTAAATTGACCCTAGAGGATCTACGGTCCTATGCCCTAGAAGTAGGGGAGCCTGCCCAAATCAGCGGGAAGCAGGAATACTTCGAAAATCTGATCAACAGATTTATCTAAATGAAAATGGGAGGCTTCAACCTCCCATTTTTTTTGTGTTTATCCAAATTAGTTTTGCTTTTCAAAAGGAATGCTATCCAACAATTGATTGGCCTTGGTCATTTGCTCCACTTGCTGCTGGTAGGCAGGATTGGCAGGAACCTGAGTTACTTTTTCTAGGAAATCTATGGTCTGAAATATTACCGTCTGCCAATCTTGAGAGGTAATGGAAGAGGCGATCACGTGATCTCCCGTTTTTGGAAAAGCCATCTCTTTTTTCAGTGCAGGGGCTGTCCCCAATTGGCCAAACATTTCTTGCATTTTGGCCACTGATACGACCATATCTTTCTCTTGTTCATTCTTGTAATAGTAACCCATAAACACCGGTTGCTTCACCTTGGCAAAGGTTTCTTCATTCATTTCGCTGTACAGGAGCACTGCCAAACTCTGGTAGCCATTGGCATGGTATTCTTCAGACCAGTAATCGCCCTTTTCACCCTCACGCTGCTGGTTCATTACTCCGTCTTCTAGTAGTGTTTTCTTCATCACCCAGAATACCCAGGGCTTGAAAAATCCTTCCAGTAACCTTTTTTCATCGCGGATGGCTGGCGAATAGAGTGCTAGCGCGTGGATGTCTGCTTGCTGACTGGCAAGCAATAGGCCAAGGGAACCACCCATGGAGGTGCCTACTACAATGACTTTTTCCCCCAAACTTTTACCTATTTGATACGCTTCACCTGCTGCATTGGCCAAGTCTTGAGCGGTTAAATATTCCATTCCATTTTTTCGGCTGATGCCATGTTCGGGAAGGCGGGTTACAAACAAGTTGGCACCAAAATGAGCCGCTAAAAAGCGATGCACAGGATCGCCTTCCATGGGGCTAGCACCAAATCCATGGATGTAAACGATGGAATAGGGGGTTTTTTGCTTGTTTAGGGAATCCGCCCAAATGATGTAGGCTTCGTTCCCGGGCTTCATTCCTTTTACAGAATCCTCCCTTTTGGCTAAATATTCCTCCAATGCTTCCGCATCAGCCGGAACTTCCGGATAGGCAATGGTCAATCGCTGGGTTTCCACCTTGGGCCCGAGCATGTATACGATTGCCAAAATCATGGCGGTAGCAAAAAGGCCTAAGAATATTTTTTTAACCATGGGTTGAAGGAGTAGGCAGTTAATCTGTTGAGTGGGTAAATATCTCTGTTTTTTAGTTCATTGTGCTAATAGGGTATTCCGAATTTTAGTTTTTCTAACCCTAAAACCTACAGCGCCTAATTTTCGTTTACCTTCGCATTGTAAAACCCTCCAATTATGAAAAAATCACTGGCAATTCTCATCTTCTTTGCCCTTGGGTTCACTGCTCAAGCACAAGAAAAAGCGGTTCCGTATCGTTCCGTATTTTTGGAATTGGGTGGTTCAGGACTAGCCTATAGCTTCAATTACGATTTTCGATTTGATTCGGCACGTACCGATTCCTGGGGGATGCGAGTAGGAGTTGGTGGGTATGCGATGGAGGGTGATTCCTTTTATTCGGTGCCTGTATTGGTCAATAAACTATATGGAAATGGACCGCATTACTTTGAATTGGGCCTAGGGGCGACTTTTTTTGGATATACTAATGAACGATACACCTACTGTGCGAATGGGTTTTACGATGCAAACGGGATGTATGTGTGCAATGATGTAGTGGTCGATAACGACTACAACTTTATTCTCCCAGTGGATGGGAATCCAAGTTTGATGGGAACCATGAACATAGGCTACCGCAAGGTGCCAGTAGATGGAGGTTTTTCCTGGAGAGTAAACCTTACTCCAATCTTCAATAATAACGGCTTCTGGCCCTTGTTTGCTGGGATAGGATTTGGATACGCATTTTAAGCGCTAGTTCTACCTAGTTTATTTATTTTTTCTCCTGAGCCAAGAGATGAAGCGTATATCGTTGAGCTTGCTTCTCTAGGTCAATGCCCAATTCATCACGGGTAACTCGAATGACCCTTTCTCGATCGGCTGCGGGTAATTTGTCGTAGCCCACCCAAGCTCCGAGTATCCCGCCTGCCAAAGAAGCCGTGGTGTCGTTGTCTCGACCGTAGTTGGTGAGGAAGGTAAGCGTTCCCTGGAAGTCAAAATCCGTGAATAGCATGGCTGTGATTGCTTGCAGGTAGATTTCTCCTGCGTGAAATGGCATGTCCTGTTGACGACGATCCAATTCGGTATACGCATACTTTAATGCAGGATTGTCCAAGCTCAATCTTGTTGGGAGGGAATCCAACTTTTTAGCTTCGCGGACAATGGTCAAGGCATCTTTCAGTAATTTATGGGAAGTCCTCCCAACCAACCGGCTTTGAAAATAACCTTCTGGATCCAAGCGGAGTGATGCCAATAGGCTGTCCTTTGTAGCATTCGGGGTCATTCCTGAAGCCGTAAGTGCCGCCGCTAGTGCCGCTAGATCTCGTGCATAGCCTAGGTCAAAAATGGATATTCGGTAGGCTTCTTGGTAGGCTTTTGCAGGATTTCCTGGAAAAAAAGAACCAATAGCCGGCGCATACAACAATCCAGCACAGACCATTTCGCCTCCATAAAACTTGCTTAAGGAATCTGCATAGCCTCCCAAATTTGCATCTCGATAGGGTGCAGCCACCTTGGCCCACTCCGAAAGCCAGTTGGCTTCTTGCAATGCATTTTCAAAAGGTTCAACGTTGGTGCCTTCCGTTGCTTTCAATTTGGTCAAACTCCCCTCGTAGGTTTTAAAAATATGGGAAGCAAAATCTTTGGGTTCTAAGGATTCTGATTTTTGTGTGAGTAAGTAGTCTACCGCAAGGTTTTTCCATCGGGTATCATCTGTGGTGCCACCTGCGGGTAAATTAGCCTTCCAGATTCCTTCAGGAGAGGCTTCACGCACCATGGAATCCAAATCTTCTACGAATCCATACTCGAGTTGTATCGCATCGCGGGTCCACATTTCTGTAGGTGCTCCCATGGCATCTCCCAAGGCGGATCCTACTAGCATACCCAATACGCGGTCGTACAATGCTGCCTCTGTGAGTCCAGATGAGGTAATTACCTCAGTTGAAAAATCAGGAGCTGCATTTTCAGAATCCTGTTGGCTGCAGGAAAAAGCGAGTACCGAAAGTAGGAGGAGGGCTAATTTTTTCATTTAGGTGAAAAGGTAAGTTCTTGCTCGCGCAAGTAGCGTTTTTTTGGCGTCCAAACTTAAAGATACCGGTAGTTGAGCAATACCAATCAATCGGCGTAGGATTTCCACCCCTCGGTACTGTTGGACCAAGGTCCAATCCACCGGTAGATGGTAGTCTTTTCTCACCTGCTCGCCCAAGTCTTCTGCCTGTGCGGAAAGATCCAGGTGCGCCAAGAAAACGCCCAGGTCAAATTCCGCATCACCGAGCCCTCCAAATTCTGGGTCGATGATTTTGATTCCAGAGTCGACCTGAAGCCAGCTGCCGGGATAAAAATCTCCATGCATCAGCACTTTTCCATCTGCTAGGTAGCGATCTCCTAGGGCTTGGATACGTTGCTTGAGTTCGGTATCGGTTTTATAGAGCATGCTTGCTTCCTGCAGTCCAGGTTGGATGTTATCCAAGTCAAACCCATTTTCTTCCAAAAAAGGATAGTTAAAGATGTGTTCGTGATTCAATACACGCATCGAACCAGTTGCTGGAAAATTGGTGATTCCCAATTGGTGTAAGTGGTTCAAATAGTCTACCAAGTGCTTGATTTCCGCGTTTTTGAGCTGACGATTTCCCCCATACAGCGAGAGGAAGTCGCTCCCTTCGCCCAGGTCCTCCAGGAGCATGAGGTGGTTTTGAGCATCATAATGGAGCACTTTTGGAGAAAGGGATGCCAAGAACGGATCGCTATCCAACTGCTTTAAAAATTGATATTCAATCTCTATTCGAGAGATGGGTGCTGGAATTTGGGGGTATTTCCGTACGTAGGACTTTGCTTGCTTGAGAATGTAAGATCCTTGGTTGGTCTCAATTCGAAGCACCAGGTTCATGTTGCTTTCTCCTGGTACAGTAGCACTTCTAATCTTTTCGCCTTCTTTCCAAAATCCAAGGTTTTGGAGTAAGGAGAGGGAAGAATTTTGTTGGATATCAATCATAATCGTTCAAGTCGTCAAATTTAGACTTTCGCAAGAAAGAAGGAGCAGGTTTGAGCTAGAATATTCAATTTGCACACTCTTTTTTGATGGCCGTCCTAGGTATTTTTCTATTTTTGGAAAGTAGAAGTAAGCCCTTAGAGGTTCGAATGGAATCCATCGAGTTTTGAAGGGTGAGCTATTCTTTCAGAAAAAAGTAAACTCAATTTTAGCTTGAAAAAATTTGAAATAGTCAGCCCTATTCTTGGCCATGCCCAACTATTTTAAGTAATTAAACTTTTGATACACCCAAAATACTGAACTAATGAACGATTTCTCTTGGTTTAAATTCTATCCTTCCTCAGTCCCTAAAGAGGTGGATTGTACCGCTTATACCAGTGTTGCAGCCCTTTTCGAGGAAAGTGTTGCCAAATATGGTTCTTCGGTGGCCTACGAATGCATGGGCAAAACCCTTTCTTTCCAAGAATTGGATCGCTTGAGTGCACAGTTTGCTTCGTACCTGATTAAAGAACTTAAACTGGCAAAGGGCTCTAGAGTAGCCATTCAGATGCCCAACGTCTTGCAGTATCCTGTGGTGATGTTTGGTGCGCTATGTGCAGGGATGGTAGTCGTGAATACTAACCCACTGTATACCCCTGCCGAAATGAGGCATCAGTTCAATGATTCTGGAGCCGATGTGGTGGTCATTGTAGCCAATTTTGCATCCAATCTGGAGAAAATCAAAACTGAAATTCAGGCCAAGCATATCATCGTCACCGAGTT
Source organism: uncultured Algoriphagus sp. (assembly GCA_903952135.1). Taxonomy (GTDB): domain Bacteria; phylum Bacteroidota; class Bacteroidia; order Cytophagales; family Cyclobacteriaceae; genus Algoriphagus. The sequence goes on along the minus strand of CAJBER010000198.1, from coordinate 8,787 downwards.
GGGCGATTTGCTTGGAGGGCTGAAAGGGGCCATTGTCAATCTTGTGGTCAAGCACGTCAAAAAGATGGTGCCAGCATTTAACCTTCCTGAGGCGGTAGGGTTGAAGAAAGCATTGGCTTTGGGAGCCAAACATTCGTTTTCAAAGGTGGCCATCACGTTAGATGATCCTGCATTTTTGCAATACACTGGAGGTACCACAGGAGTCTCCAAAGGGGCCGAACTCAGCCATGGAAATATTGTAGCCAACATGCAGCAAATCTCCGCTTGGATGAAACCCAAGTTGCGGGAAAAAGAAGAAATCGTCATTACTGCATTGCCGCTCTACCACATTTTTGCCTTGACGGTCAACTGCTTGGCTATGTTAAAAATTGGTGCACATAACGTACTGATTACCAACCCAAGAGATATGAAGGCTTTTATTGGTGATTTAGCCAAAAAACGATTCACAGTCATCACCGGGGTCAACACGCTATTCAATGGATTGTTGAACCAAGAAGCCTTTGGAAAATTGGATTTCTCCGGTCTGAAGATTGCCGTGGGAGGTGGAATGGCGGTACAGAAAGCAACAGCTGAAAAATGGAAATCAGTAACCGGTGTTCCTTTGGCAGAAGGCTATGGCTTAACCGAAACAGCCCCTGTGGCCACTTGCAATCCCATCGATGGAACCGAGCGAATTGGTACCATTGGCATGCCTTTGCCCAATACCGAGGTGATGATTGCAGATGATGCGGGCAATCCGGTAGCTCTTGGTGAGCGAGGAGAGATTTTGATCAAAGGTCCGCAGGTCATGCGTGGCTATTGGAATAGACCCGAGGAAACCGCCCTTGTGATGCATGGAGATTGGTTTAAATCTGGGGATATCGGCGTAATGGATGTCGATGGATATACCAAGATTGTAGACCGTAAAAAGGAAATGATCCTAGTTTCAGGATTCAATGTGTATCCTAATGAGGTAGAAGATGTAGTGGCTTCCTGTCCAGGAGTCTTGGAAGTAGGGGTGATCGGCATGCCTGATCCAAAGTCTACTGAAAAGGTAGTTGCCTATGTGGTCAAGAAAGACCAGTCACTTACTGAAGAAAAGGTACTTGAGCACTGCAAGGAGTTTTTGACCAATTACAAGGTTCCTAAGGAAGTGTTTTTCACGGACGAACTTCCAAAAACCAATGTGGGTAAAATCCTTCGTCGAAAAATCAAGGAGGCTCACCTCGAAAAGTTGGGCTTAGCCTAAATTAATCAGACTTGTTTCAATTAAAAACCGCGATTTCGCGGTTTTTTTTTGTTTTTTTGTGCTCCTATTTGAATTCTATACGAAGCGAAGACTCTTCGCTGATTCCCTCAGTTTTTATGACCTGGCAACTGATTAAAGATGCGCTCTTGGGTAAGGAGCAAGATTTTACCCGTCTTCCCTTGAAGACTGCCATTTTTATTCTTGCCTTGCCCATGATCTTGGAAATGATGATGGAATCCTCATTTGCGATTGTGGACCTGTTTTTTGTGGCGCAACTGGGAGAATATGCCATTGCTACCGTAGGGTTGACAGAATCGGTCATCGTCTTGACCTATGCGCTAGGTTTCGGTTTGAGCATGGCGGCCACAGCACTCGTTTCTCGACGATTTGGAGAAAAAAATTACCAAGATGCTGGGTCAGTTACCTTTCAATTGCTGCTGGTCGGCGCGATTATTTCCATAGTGCTCGGGATCTTGGGTTGGACCTTTGCTGCTGACCTACTTCGCCTGATGGGGGCCGAGGAACAATTAATTGAATCAGGGTCAAATTACGCTAAAATTGTATTTGCTGGCAATACAGCCATTCTTTTGCTTTTTCTATGCAATGGAGCGTTCCGAGGCGCAGGACAAGCCCATCATGCGATGCGCTCCTTGATGATTGCGAATGGATTGAATATTGTACTGGATCCCTTGTTGATCTTCGGTATAGGATCATGGGAAGGATTTGGTCTGGATGGAGCGGCCATTGCCACTACTTTCGGAAGGAGTATGGGGGTACTGTATCAGTTGTACCATCTATTCAATGGCAAGCACAAACTTAAAATCCTCAGAGAAAACATTGCCCTAAGTTGGGAGACGATCAATAAAATCATTGTGTTGTCTTTGGGAGGCATGGGGCAATCGCTCATTGATTCCATGTCCTGGGTAGCTTTGACCCGAATGAATGCTGAATTCGGTTCGGCGGCTTTGGCAGGCTATACCATTGCTTTTCGGATATTGATCTTCACCATTTTGCCTGCCTGGGGATTATCAGGTGCAGCAGCCACCTTGGTGGGCCAAAACCTTGGGGCACAAAAAACCAAACGGGCCGAATTGGCCGTGTGGCTGACTGTTCGCTACAATGTAATCTTCATGGCCTCCGTTACAGCCATTTACCTGCTGTTTAGCAAGCAATTGGTCAGTTTATTTACCAGTATTCCAGAGATTGGGGATGTAGCTGCTCAGGGTTTGTGGGTGATTGCCTTAGGCTATGTCTTTTTTGCAGTTGGGATGGTGCTGACCCAAGCCTTCAATGGGGCAGGGGACACCAAAACTCCGGCTTGGATCAATGCCGCAGTGCTTCTGGGCCTAGAAGTTCCCTTGGCTTACCTACTCGCTTTTCCCCTTGAATTGGGTTATGTAGGGATATTTATTGCCATAGCAACTTGCCATTCCTTGCATGCACTGGTTTCCCTTTACTTTTTTAGAAAAGGCAAGTGGAAATTGAACAAGGTGTAATTCCTGCGTGCTTGGAGAAAAGCTAAAGAGGAAGTTGAAACCTAGAGTAGTTACCGTGCGCCTTCGGCATGGTCTATTTTTTGTCCATTCAAACTCAGGTAACTTCCCATGGCATCAGCAGTCATGCAAGAATGTACGGGTAAGATACCCAGCAAATCACCGACTTTGACCGAATTCAATAACTCCTCAGAAGCCTGAATAATCCCATGTTCCTGGGAAATGCTTTTCACAAAGGAGTAGTGGTTAGGAATCGACCAACCTTTTTCTGTTAACAGGACTACCTCTCCAAAATTCTTGGTTCCATCGGGCTGAATAAGCACATCCTTGGCTAAATGTACACCCCCGCCATGGATTAAAATCTCCTTGCGATCCTTGCGGATATCCACTACAGGTACAGCCAAGCAAACTGCGATATCTTCCCGCAGACAACTTCCCAATTGCACCTGCATCAAGTCAAAAAATACAAAGTTTCCCGGACCAAGTTCATCCACTGCACCAAAATCCTCCATCACGGCACATCCAGGCGTGTCACCCAATCGGGTCACCAAGTTGGGATAGCGACCCAGGTACTTCGCTTTCATTTGCGCGAGCGCCTCCTGACTTTCTTTGTGAATTTTTTGCGTGTCCTTGCCGTAGTAGGTGTGTCCAGGATGGATGTAAAAGCCCTTGAATTTGAGGTGTTGCGAACGACTTGCATGGGTCAAAATCGCTTCTAACTCGATTTCATCGGAAGCTTGAATCCCTGTACGTCCATAGCCCGCATCCAATTCTACAAAAAACCAAACATCTTCTGTCAGACCTTCAGCCAGTGCCTTCGCAGTAGCCGCATTGACCACTTGTACCGAAATGTCCTGATTTGCCGCAAGGCGATTTAGTCTAGGGATTTCACGAATATTGAAAGGAAAAGCGATGTGAATGCTTTCCCAACCTTGCCCGCAGAGGTATTCTGCTAGGGAGATGGAGGAAGCCGTTACTTCACGAATGCCATAGTCTTTGGCCCAGTTTCCAACGGTACGAGATTGGGCAGTTTTCCAATGTGGCACCAACTTTTTTCCTGATTGATGTGCTTTGCTAGCCATTTTTTCAAGATTGGCTCGCGTGATTTTTTCGTCAATAAGGAGGGTGGGTGAGGCAATTTGATCGAGGTAGGCCATGGAAAAGGGGTTCAGAAAACGAATATAAACAGAATCTTTTGTTTTCATTCCCCTCCGAATTTCCTTGAGAATGGAAGAAAAATAAGGGAATTAAGACCATGAACCTTTTGTCAAAATCTCAAATTCCTGTGCATAAGCCAGTCAATTCTATTAAATTTGTGGCTTGCAACAGGCTCAATTTTGCCGGATGCACTCAACCTAGTTTTAGCCACTGTACCGACTATCTTCCATGGAAGCCAAAAAAATCAGAAGTACGTTCATTGAATTTTTTCAATCCAAGCAACACCAATACGTTCCATCTTCCCCCATTGTAGTAAAAAATGACCCCACCCTGATGTTTACCAACGCAGGGATGAATCAATTCAAAGATGCTTTTTTAGGAAATGAGGTTGCCAAATTCTCAAGAGTAGCCAATTCTCAAAAATGCCTTCGTGTAAGTGGTAAGCACAACGATTTGGAAGAAGTTGGGGTAGATACCTACCACCACACCATGTTTGAGATGCTGGGCAACTGGTCTTTTGGAGATTACTTCAAGAAGGAAGCGATTGAGTGGGCTTGGGAACTATTGACTGAAGTATACAAACTCCCAAAAGACTTATTGTATGTGTCCGTATTCCAAGGAGATAAAGGAGATAACTTGGCTATGGACCAGGAGGCCTATGACCTATGGAGTACTATTATAGCAAAAGACCGCATCATCATGGGTTCCAAGAAGGACAACTTCTGGGAAATGGGAGATACTGGACCATGCGGTCCTTGTTCGGAGATCCACGTAGACTTGCGTACTGCTGCCGAGCGTGCTGCTGTGCCAGGTCGTGAATTGGTTAACAATGACCATCCACAAGTAATCGAGATCTGGAACCTGGTATTCATGCAGTTCAACAGGTTATCGGAAGGAAGTTTGAAGCCTCTCCCAGCCACTCACGTGGACACAGGGATGGGTTTTGAGCGTTTGGTACGTGCGATCCAACACAAATCTTCCAATTACGATACCGATTTATTCTTGCCGTTTATCCAAGCCTTGGAACTTAAGTCTGGAAAAACCTATGGCAAAGACGAGCCTACAGATATTGCCTTCCGCGTAATTGTAGATCATATCCGTGCGATATCCTTCACCATTGCCGATGGACAGATTCCTTCCAATAACAAGGCAGGATATGTGATTCGAAGAATCCTGCGTAGAGCGGTTCGCTACGGCTATACCTTCCTAGGATTTCAAAAGCCATTCTTGCACGAGTTGACCCCTTTGATCGCTTCAAATTTTGGAGATATTTTTCCAGAAGTCCGTGCGCAGCAGGAGTTTATTGCAAAGGTGATTCAAGAGGAGGAAGCCTCCTTCTTGCGTACGCTTGACAATGGACTTCGCATGTTAGATGGTATCAAAGCAGAGTTGGTCGCCAAGAAAGAAGCGATTATTTCAGGAAAAACAGCTTTTGAATTGTACGATACCTTCGGATTCCCACTAGACCTTACTTCTTTGATTGCCCGGGAAAATGGGTTTTCAGTTGATGAAAAAGGCTTTGCGGAAGAAATGGAAAAACAAAAGACCCGATCTAGAGCCGCATCTGAGCAAGATACAGGGGATTGGGTGTTGGTCCATGAAGATGCTGGAGTGGAGTTTGTCGGTTACGATACGCTAGAGGCCTATGCACAAATCGTGAAGTACAGAACCATCTCGGATAAGAAAGGAGATCGCTTCCAGCTTGTCTTGGATAAAACTCCTTTTTATGCAGAGAGTGGAGGTCAGATAGGGGATACGGGTTGGTTGAAGACTGAAGCCGAGCAGATTCGTGTGTTGGATACCAAAAAAGAGAATGACCTGATTGTTCATTTTGTAGAAAAGCTCCCTCAGCATCCTGAAGCCCAGTTTTTTGCGGCAGTGGATACCGAAAAGCGCCAGCTTACCATGAATAACCATACGGCGACGCACTTACTTCAATCTGCCTTGAAGTCCGTTTTGGGAGATCACATCCAGCAGCGGGGTTCCTTGGTGAACGAGCAGTTGCTTCGATTTGATTTTTCCCACTTTGGAAAAATGACGGAGGAAGAACTGGCGAAGGTAGAGGCTATTGTCAATACCAAAGTACGCGAGAATATTGCTCTGGTGGAGCAGCGAAATGTGCCTATTGAAGATGCCAAAAAGCAGGGCGCAACCGCCTTGTTTGGGGAGAAATATGGAGATTTTGTTCGTGTAATCACGTTTGGAAGGGATTTTTCGGTGGAACTCTGTGGAGGTACCCACGTCCCACAGACTAGCCAAATCGGATTATTTAAAATCAGCAGTGAGGGTTCTATATCTTCTGGAGTACGCCGCATCGAAGCGATCACATCTACTGCTGCAGAGCAGTACTTGCGTGAGCAGGAAGGGCTGGTGAAGGAATTGCAGGAGCTATTGAAAAATCCGCGAGACCTAGTGAAGGCGGTAGAAGCCTTAGTTCAGGAGCGCAATGAGTTGCGAAAAGAAATTGAACACTTGCACTTGGAAAAGTCCGCAGGAGTGAAGGAGCAGTTGAAAGGACAGTTTGTCGAAAAAGAAGGCAAGCAAATACTCATTGCTTCAGTCGAATTGCCGAATGCTGATTCCTTGAAAAAATTGGTGTATGAGTTAAAGAATGAGGTTTCCAAAGCATGCATTGTTTTGGCTGCTTCCATCAGCAATACCCCTCAAGTGGCTGTATTTATCGACGAATCGTTATTGGAGTCCACAGGGCTACATGCAGGCAACCTGGTTCGTGAATTGGCCAAAGAAATCCAAGGCGGTGGAGGTGGCCAACCTTTCTTCGCAACTGCTGGTGGTAAAGACCTAGCAGGCTTGCCTAAAGTGGTAGCGAAAGCCAAGTCCCTCTTGTTGTAATTGATTTTTACGACTCCATGTTGACACAGGAACTAATGGACAAGTACCAATTGGTGGTAGGACTGGAAGTTCATGCGCAATTGGCTACCTCGAGTAAACTGTTTGCTGGAGATGCCAATAATTTTGGTGCTCAAGCCAATACCCAGGTTTCAGTCATTACGCTAGGGCATCCTGGCACCTTGCCCAAACTAAACTTACGTGCGCTAGAGTTTGCTGTGCGTATGGGTTTGGCATGTGAATCTCAAATAAGCAGAAAAAGCAGTTTTGATCGGAAGAATTACTTTTATCCAGATCTACCCAAGGGATACCAAATCACGCAGGACAAGGAGCCAATCTGTGTAGGGGGTAATGTTACCCTAACTTTGGAGGATGGCACTGAGCGAGAAATTCAACTGAATCGAATTCATTTGGAAGAAGATGCTGGTAAATTGATTCATTCTCCGGAGCGAGAGGAGAGTTGGGTCGATTACAATCGAGCGGGTACTGCATTGATTGAATTGGTGACCGAACCTTGTCTTCGATCTTCCGAAGAGGCGGTAGTATTTTTAGCAGAGATTCGAAAGATGGTCATGTACCTAGGGATTTGCGATGGCAACATGGAAGAAGGATCTCTTCGCTGTGATGCCAACGTGTCGGTTAGATTTCATGGTTCGGAAACCTTAGGGAAGAAAGTGGAAATAAAAAACATGAATTCCTTCCGCAACCTGGGTCGTGCCATTGATTTTGAATACGAGCGCCAAGTAGGCTTGCTTGAAGTAGGGCAGGATATTGTATCGGAAACGCGAACTTTTGATGCGGATAAAGGGGTTACGGCGAGCATGCGCACTAAGGAGGAATTGAATGATTACAGGTATTTTCCTGAGCCCGACTTACCACCGGTTATCCTTACAGAAGAATGGATTGAAGAAGTATAGGCTGGACTGCCGGCCTTGCCTAGAGTCTTATACCATAAGTTTATAGAAGTATATGGATTACCCAGGTATGATGCCGCATTATTGACAGAAACCAAAGAGGTAGCAGGCTGGTTTGAGGCCCTTTGTGCACAAACTGTGCATTACAAAGCCGCTTCCAATTGGATGATGGGTCCCATCAAGTCCTATTTGAATGAGACGGGAATGACCTATGTAAAATTCCCAATTGGGGTGGAGGCAATTGCTCAGTTGATTGCACTAGTTGAAGAAGGGCAGGTTTCCTTTTCTGTTGCGTCACAGAAGATTTTTCCTGAACTTTTGCTGCATCCGAATGTTACACCTCTGTCCATTGCGCAAAGGCTTAACCTGATTCAGGAGAGTGATGCAAGCTTTTTACTGCCGTTGGCAAAAGAAGTATTGCTTGAAAACCCAGGCAAGGTATCCGAATACAGGTCTGGGAAAAAAGGTCTCTTGGGCTTTTTTATGGGTGAATTGATGAAAAAATCAAAGGGAAAGGCGGACCCAAAAGTAGCCACCCAACTTATAACGGATTTATTAGCGAATTAAACGATGAGAAAATTTATGTTAGGAATTGTAGTGAGTGCCTCCTTGGCCTTGTTCTCCTGTGGAGAAACGGATTCTGCAGCTGGCAAAGTGGTTATTACCGGGAATCTACAAAATGCTCCAGAAGGGGTGGTAGTACTATCCCAATACACAGACAGTAGACCTAAGGTATTGGATACTTTGGAAATCAAGTCCAATGGAGATTTCACCTTTGAATTTGATTCCATTGGAACCCCAACTTTTTACGAATTGAACCTGTATGGACAACGGATAGTGAAATTGGCGCTTTACAAGGAGAATGTGGATGTGAAGTTCAACTTTTCTGATCCCAATAGCCTCCAAATTGAAGGCTCACAGGATAGCAAAGAAATGCTAAAGCTGGAAAAATTGATGGATGCCTACCAGGGGCAAGTCAATCAGCTAAATGAAAAATACTACGAGGCAATGAGCAAAAACGACGCTGAAGTGATTCGTCAAATTCAATTGGATGCGATGAACTTAGAAGCGCAACAGGTAGTAAAGGTGAAGGAGATGATTGAAAGTATGGGGAACTCCTTTGCCTCCTTGGCTGCGGTGGGAC
>CAJBER010000197.1 GCA_903952135.1 uncultured Algoriphagus sp. | reverse complement strand
TCTTGGGTGGGATATGGACTCGGCAGGCCGTCGATATGGTGGCTAAAATCTCCCGAAGCGGTCAAGAAGGGAGCCTTGCGGTACTCATCGCCACAGTCCCCAGGGATTTTTTGGAGGCTACTTAAAGCAGTTTGGATGCTGGCTCGATCCGCTTCATCCAATTGGATCAAAAACAACCCTTCGTTTTCAGCCAGGTGTTCACTTTTGCCCAAGCGTGCCCCAATGATCACCCCAGCCACAGCAGGTTGAAGGAGCATGTAATGACTCGCCAAGGTTGCAATGCCTACCCCATGCTTCTGGGCGATGGGCTGGAGTGTTTGGAGGAGTTTTTGGAAGCGTTCCCAGCCTCCGGCTGCATCGATGAATCGTTTGTATTTCATTTGAGACCAGGTCAAGGATTCACTCAAAACCGGCTCTGGTTTTTCGAGCCATTTTTCCGAAAGAAATCCTCCTCCCACGGTTCCGAAGGCCAGCAACTTTACCCCATGTTTCAAGCACAGCTGGGTCATTTCCCCAGCTGCCCGTTGATCTAGGAGGGAATAGCAGACCTGGTTGGAAACCACCTCTATCCCTGAATTGACCACCACCTGGAGGTGGGCCGTGTCAAAATTGGTTAGGCCCAGGTGTCGAATCAGCCCCTCATTTTTTAGTTCCTGTAGCCAGAAAAGGCAGTCCACCCAACTGGGATGTGCATATTGCCAAGCATGAAACTGCATCAGGTCGATCTGATCCGTTTTCATTCGCGTCAAGGCGGTTTCCACCGCTTCTCTCACTTGGGTAGCAGTGATTTTTCCCGGTGAGGGAACCCATTTGGTAAAAAACTGCGCAACATCAGATCCGTAGGTTTGACGGAATACCCCAGTAATCTCCTCCGCCGACCCATAGTGGTCCGCCATGTCGAAGGTGGTAAATCCCGCATCCAGGTAGGCCTTCATGTGCCTCGCGGCTTCCACTGGGTTGACCTTGGTACCATCACGTTCCAGATCAGCAATCTGCCAAAGCCCAGTAAGTGCACGGCTGATCGTCAAGCCCGGTGCGAGTTCCGTGTATTTTGAAAGGGTCATAGTTTCTTAGGGTAACTTTGAAAATTTATCGAGTAGGTCGGAATTGGTCTTTTTTAGTTTTCCCCAACGGACAAAAAACAGGCCTGCCGCAATCCCCATCACGATCAACCAGATCCAGGTGGAATGAAAATACCAGGCATCGACTGAGGAAGTTAAATCTTTGTAGGTATGTATCAATAGGAAACAGCTCAGAAAAATAATGCCGATTCCGACGATGATTGCCCTTGCTAGCTTATTGGGGAAAATCGTAATCTGCTTCGCCAAAGTTGGATTTCGTTTGGGCAACCAGGCCACCGAAAGGCACATGAAGATAAAATTGACCAGCATGGAAGTGACCATGATATCGATCCCTAGGAAGAAATCTCCTGCAAAGTGGCTGCCCAAAATCCCTAGTGAAGAAACCGCTCCGCTCAAGAGAATGGCCGGTACAGGCGTATGGAACTTGGGATGAATACCTGCCAGGCTTTTGGGGAAAATCCCATCTTCGGCCCAGGCAAATACGAGGCGTGATACAGATAGGATCATCGCTGGCAAATCATTCAGCAGGGCAATGGCAGCACCTAGCAGGATGGCGATGCCAATTCCAGCCGGAAGGAGAATGGTCAGCAGGCCGGCTGCGGTCAGGTCTTTGGAAAGGGCCTCCTCTGCCACAAACTGCCAAGGGACGGTGTGATAGACCGCATAGGTAAAGGAAACGTAAAATAAGCCCACCAAGGTAATCGCCAATCCGATGGCTCGGGGAAGGTTGCGAACAGGATTTTTGGCCTCACCGCCGGCCTGAGCAATGGAGTCGAATCCGATAAAACTCGAGAATAAAATGGCGGATGCCGACAAAAAGGTGGTCCAGTTGAAGGGAACTTCAATTAGGTCAACAGACCTTCCTTCTTTACTGGCTAGGGCCGCCAAAAATTCCTCCTGGGTATAACTCAATCCCCCAGCAATCACTACCAGTCCCAAGACAAGCATTAAGACCATCAGCGGAATGAGTATCCGCTCATAAAAGGTCAATCCGAGGATATTGATTCCAATAAAAGACCAAAGAATCACCAAGGCAAGGATCACCCGGACGAGTCCTTGATCCAACCAGTTGGCCAGCATCGTCCAGTCCAAAGCAAAGGCAAGGTCTCTAAAAAAGGGAATCACCACGTAGGCAATCACGCCGATGACGATGGACAAGCCAAACCATTGGGAAAAGCTCGCGACAAAGCCCCAAAAAGGGTGTAGGGATCTGCTGGCATACAGGTAGGAGCCTCCCGCTCTAGGCATGGCAGAGGCTAAAATGGAGTAGGCCAACGCAGCAAAAATTGCTGGAATCGAGGCAAACAAAAAGGCGGGGAGCACATAGGGGCCAATGCCGGGCACGTTCCGCTGGATCATAAATGGAACCACATAGATGGAGGCTCCGATCATCGAACAGACGCCGGTGGCGGTTAAGCCTACTAGGCCCAAGCTTCGGTTGAGGGTGGAGGAGGGACTGCTCATAGGTGGCTAAAATAAGGAAAAATAGAATGCCACCTAGGGGATTTTCTTTGGGGTCCCTTAGCGCTAGCCCTGCCCCGCCCCCCAGCCAATGTATTGGCTGGGTAGGGATGGGTCGTGCTTACAGCACTCAAACCAATATAGACAATACATGTTTTAGTGATTACAGTCAAACTACCTAAGTCTGAGTCCGCGTAGTGGACGGCTCACATGTAGCCAATGGTTTTAACCATGGCGCGTGGCGGACGGCCAATAACCCATGGATTTATCCATGGGGCTATCACACCAAATCTTCAAAGAGATATTCTGGTGAAAATTCAACTTTAAAGTCAACCAACAGCTTCAGGTACTCTTCCTTGAATTTGACTTTTCGATGGTGAATCTCTTGATTTTTGATGTACTTAACTACTTTGTGGAGATCCGACTCGCTGTAGGAGAAAGCTCCAAATCCCGACTGCCACTCAAATCGATGTTCCAGTAATCCGGACTCATTCACCCATTTGGAAGATTTACCCTTTGCTATCTTCATGATTTCAGAAATCGAATTTTTTGGGAATATCCGGAACAAACAATGGACATGATCTTCCACCCCATTTACCACAATTACTTGGGCTCCGGCTTCATTAATTAGGTTGCCCATCACAGGGAAAAGTTGTTGCTTTAATTCATCGTGAATCATTGCCTTTCGGTATTTAACCGCAAAAACTGTTTGACAGTAAACTTTGGAATAGGTATTAGCCATAGTGTTGAAAAAGTTAAAAGGTTAAAAAAAAAAGTTTAAAAGCTGAACCGTGCCTACGGCACTCGGGGACTTGTCTTTTGTTTTCTTCTTGGCTCCGCTCGCCAACCAGCCAATGAATTGGCTGGATAGGGTTGAGTCGTGCCTACGGCACTCACACGCAGTAGGCTTTCTTTAGCTACGGTTTAGCTCAGCCAATGAATTGGCTTTTTGGGATTGAGCCGTGCCTACGGCACTCAAAGAAATGCTACCTCAATATAGACAACAATTTTCTTGATTACTATCAATCTAACCACTTCCGAGTCCGCCTAGCGGACGATTCAATCTTTCCCCATGGTTTTAACCATGGGCAATCCCTCCCACCCGAATGCTTGTATTCTATTTTGAAAATAGATAATTTTCAATGCTTCATTTCAAACTATGGTCACCAACCGCCTCGCGTTACTTTTTTCTGTCTTGATTGGGCTCACCCTCATCGGGTTCTACTTTTTTGGTCCAGAAAAAGAGGTGGACTTCAATACCGATATCAAGCCCATCCTCAACAAACATTGCATCTCCTGTCATGGAGGGGTGAAAAAGAATGGAGGATTCAGTCTCCTATTTGAAGAGGAGGCCCTTGCAGCTACCGAATCGGGCCATTCTGCGATCGTCCCGGGCAGCGCTTCTTCAAGTGAGCTGATCAAGCGCTTGACGCACGCCGACCCCGAACTTCGGATGCCCTACCAGCGAGCCCAACTCTCAGATGAAGAAATTGACTTACTCAAAAAATGGATTGACCAAGGGGCCAAGTGGGGAAAGCATTGGGCCTATGAACCCGTAAAGGCACCTGAACTTCCAAGCAACTTCAGCACCGCAGGCTTGGGAGGAAATGATGCCCAAGCGCAAGCACCGATTGACTTTTTTGTTCAGGAGCAACTCACCGCCCAGGGACTATCCCCTGCACCTAAAGAAGATCCAATGCGGCTTCTCCGTCGAGTGGCCTTGGATATTACCGGATTGCCCCCAACCGAAGCACTAGCCAGAGACTTTTCCGCAGGAAAAATCACCTACGAACAAGCCGTGGATCAGTTGCTCAATGCAGAAGCCTATGGCGAAAAATGGGCTACCTGGTGGCTTGACCTCGCACGCTATGCGGATACCAAAGGCTATGAACGAGACGTCTCCCGTACCTTTTGGCCCTACCGGGATTGGGTGATTCGCTCCCTCAATGCCGACAAGCCTTTTGACCAGTTTACGGTTGAGCAGCTGGCAGGGGATCTGCTCCCCAACCCCACACAGGATCAACTCACGGCCACGGCTTTTCACCGCAACACGATGAACAATGACGAGGGGGGAACCGAAGATGAAGAATTCCGTGTGGCCGCCGTTTTGGATCGGGTCAATACCACCTTTGAAGTGTGGCAAAGTACCACCATGGCCTGTGTGCAATGCCACAGCCACCCCTACGACCCCATCCGCCACGAAGAGTACTACCAGTCCCTTGCCTTTTTCAACAATACCCGGGATGAGGACTCCCATGACGAGGAACCCAAACTTCGTTTCTACGAAGCGGAGGATAAGGCTAAAGTGGATCAGATTGTAAACTGGGCCACAGGAAATGAAGGGAATGTGAGCGCCAAGCAGCGGGCCAACTTCCTGAAATTCTTTGAGCCGAAATATGCAGCGCACCTCGCTTCCGACTTTCAAAAGGCCGAACTGATCGATACCAAATGGCTGGGATTATGGCCAGGAGGGTCTGCAGTCTATAAAAACATCTCCACACAGGGCTCCGACCAAGTGCTCCTCAACTACTGGTCTGGAGTAGACGGAACCAAAATGACCATCCGGAAAGATGGCCCTGCCGGAGAAATCCTGGCCAGCTTTGTGATCAACAAAACCCAAGGGGAAGTGATCCGCGAAATCCCGTTCAAGCCCGTTCAAGGCAAAGTCAATCTGTACTTCGAAGCCCAAAATTCAAGGGCTGCGGCTCAACAAAATACCTCCTCCATTGTTTGGTTTGCCTTTGTCCCAAGCCTGAAGGGAAAAGAGAAGCCGGGCTTCACCGCAGTGAAAAAATCCTGGGATGAACTGCTTCAGGTGAGAGGCACCCGCCTTCCAATTCTTATCGAAAATCCAGATTACATGGCCCGTCCCACCTTTGTCTTTGAGCGGGGCAACTGGATGGTGCCGGGGGAAAAGGTAAACCCAAAAACCCCGAAGGAACTGGGAGCCTGGAAGAAGGAATGGCCAGCCAATCGCTTGGGCTTTGCCTACTGGCTGACCGCACCCGAAAATCCACTGACTGCCCGCACCCTGGTCAACCGCGTTTGGGATCAACTTTTTGGACGTGGGTTGACAGCAACCTTGGAGGATATGGGTACCCAGTCCGAACCACCGAGCCATCCGGAGCTGCTGGATTATTTGGCCTGGAAAACAGTACAAGACTACGATTGGAGCATTAAATCGCTTATCCGAGAGATCGTTACCTCGGCTACCTACCAGCAGTCTTCCACGATCAGCACAGCAGCCTATCAAAAGGACCCCAACAATCAATGGTATGCCCGAGGGCCGCGATTCCGACTTTCCGCGGAGCAGATCCGTGATCAGGCCTTGGCAAGCAGTGGGCTGCTCAGCCCCAAAATGTATGGTCTCCCTGTGATGCCTACCCAGCCCGAGGGCATCTGGCAGACGGTGTACAATGGAGAATCTTGGAAAGAAAGTGAGGGAGCCGACAAGTACCGCAGAAGCGTGTACACCTTCCTCAAGCGAACGAGCCCTTACCCTTCTTTTATTTCCTTCGATGCAGGAAGCAGAGAAGTATGTATCAGCAAGCGATTGGTGACCAACACCCCTTTGCAAGCCTTGGTGACCCTAAATGATCCCGTGTACTTGGATGCGGCCAAAGCCTTGAGTCAGAAAGTTTGGGTGAAGTCTGGAAAAAATCCAGCTGCAGCCATCCAAGAAATCTACAAGCAACTGTTGCTGATGCCGATCTCAGAAGCAAAGAAAAAAAGCATGATGCAGCTCTTTGCAACTGCAAAAACGGAGTTTGATCGAGATCCAAAAGCAAGAGACGAGTTCTTCCCCGGGGCGGATGCTTCTTTAGCTGCCTTGGCGGTAACGGCGAATGCCATGATGAATTTAGACGAGTATTTAACCAAGCCCTGAGCCCATGTCACTGGATAAGCTATTGAATGAATTGGTCAGCCAAAAACTGCAAACTCAGACGAGAAGGCACTTTCTGCTCGATTGCGTCAGCAAAATGGGAGGCCTTGCGATGGCTCCCTTGCTTTTCGGTTGTGAGCTTGGAAAAAATGGCACGGCCAATGGCGGCCTCAACCTGAGTGATCGAGATCTAAATCCCCTTTCTCCGCAACCAGCTCCTTTTTTGGGCAAGGCAAAATCAATCATCTACCTCCACATGGCAGGGGCACCTTCCCAGTTGGAGCTCTTTGACTTCAAACCCGAACTCGCCAAGTACCACGACCAAGACTGTCCTGCTAGCTTGCTCGAAGGGCGGAAGTTTGCCTTTATCCGCGGGGTACCCAAAATGCTGGGCCCGCAGGCCAAGTTTTCCCAACATGGACAAAGTGGCGCCTGGATTTCGGATTACCTGCCCCATTTTTCCAAAGTAGCGGATGAGGTGGCTTTTTTAAAAGCCATGCATACAGAACAGTTTAACCATGGGCCGGCACAGCTATTTATGCAGACCGGTTCGCCGAGATTGGGACGTCCCAGCTTGGGGAGTTGGGTGACCTATGGCCTAGGAACTGAAAATCAAAACTTACCCGGCTTTGTGGTCTTGACTTCCGGAGGAAAGACTCCCGATGCAGGCAAGAGCGTTTGGGGTTCGGGATTTCTCCCTTCCGTCTACCAGGGGGTGCAATGCCGATCCAAAGGCGACCCAGTGCTCTACCTTGAGGATCCTCATGGGATGTCCCGTGAACTCAAGAAGCATGTTGTGTCGGCCATCAATCAATCCAACCAAGAAGATTTTCAAAACTTCGGGGACCCCGAAATCCTGGCCCGCATCAATCAGTACGAGATGGCCTACCGCATGCAAATTGAGGTGCCTGAGGTGATGAACATCAACGATGAACCGGCGCATATCCACGAGCTCTACGGCACCCAACCGGGAGAGGAATCCTTTGCCAACAACTGCCTTTTGGCCAGAAAACTGGTGGAAAAGGGAGTTCGTGTCGTCCAACTCTACGACTGGGGATGGGACACGCACGGCACCGATCACGATGGCTCGATCGATATGGGGCTGCGCAACAAGTGCCGCAGCATCGACCGACCGATGACGGCCTTGCTACTTGACTTGAAGCAGCGGGGACTATTGGAAGAGACCCTGGTGGTTTGGGGTGGGGAATTTGGTCGCACGCCCATGCAAGAAAACCGGGAAGGGAAAAAGATGGGATTTATGGGAAGAGATCACCATGTGGATGCCTTCACGATGTGGATGGCCGGTGGAGGCGTGAAAAAAGGGACGAGCTACGGCATCACGGATGATTTTGGCTTTGCTGGACTAGAGGAGCGTACCTCAGTACATGATCTGCATGCCACGATTTTACACCTGATGGGCTTTGACCACGAGCAGTTTACCTACCAGTTTCAAGGTAGACCTTTCCGCCTCACGGATGTGCATGGGGAGTTAATCACAAAAATTATGGCCTAAATGAGGTACCTAAAGCCCCTTTTTCTACTGCTTATCCTGCTCTTGCCGATGCGTATTTCCGCACAGCAAAAAATCCATTTCTTTCAGACCGACTGGGGGAACACCCTTCCCATGGATGCCTTTTTGGCCAAAGCCAAAGCGGCAGGCTACGATGGGGTAGAGCTGTGGATGCCTGCTGGGGAAGACAAAAAAAAGAGCCTAAAAGAAGGCTTAAAAAAGTACGAGCTCGAGGTCATTTTTTTGCATGGCACCGCCAGGAATCTACCTTTTGAGGAAGCCTTGCGCGTGTATGAGGTAGGATTGCAAGAAATCCTGGCTTGGAAGCCTGTCAAAGTCAACAGTCACACCGGAAATGACTTTTGGACTTCGGAGCAAAATTTGGCGTTTATCGCGCTGGGTGAC
>CAJBER010000196.1 GCA_903952135.1 uncultured Algoriphagus sp. | reverse complement strand
GTTCCTTTCGCCTCATCTAGAATATCTTCCTTATTCATCAATTGCGGGCGGTATTTGCCTTCCACATACAATTCTTTCTGGTCGGAATAGTGCTTGCTAAAGCGATTGCCAGAGTTACCTGTAGGCAAGACCGATACGGATTCTTCCACATTTTCAAAGTCCAATAGGATACGCATTGCAGGTCCTGAAGTCACTTTGTAGATGCCTGTTCCGTTCAATTTGAAGGCCAACTTGTTGACTGATTCCTCATTGGCTTCTACGGCTTCGGTACGCACATTGAAGAGTTTGTCCAAAGGCTTCTTGGCACCGAGAGGGTGGGGGTGTTCTACCGTGATGGCTTTTTCCCATTCCCAGTCTCCTTGGCCTTCACCAAATTGCTGAGTTAGTTCCTCCAAACTCACCTTCAAGGCTTCGCTCACGATCTCTGCTCGTGATTCTTTGGCGCTGGTATTTTTCTTGTCCCACCACTTGTTTTGCTCGTGCTTAAAGAAATGGGAGGTGCTGCCGATCATGATGAAGGTTTGGAGGTAACTCTCAAAACCTTCTTTGCCGATTTCATCCTCCATGGCTAGGCGGAGGGTGTGGTAGAGCCACTTGTAGTAGAGGGTAGGTGCGGTATGACCTAGGTCATGGTCGCCTTCCCAATCTGCCAGTTCGCCTAGGATGTCCTCGTATTTTTCAAAATTCCCTTGGGTAACTTGTTCGAGTAAGAAGTCTGCATTTTGAACTGATTTTTCATTGATTGTTTCCAATTGCAGGTCTTCAAGGGATTCTTGGGTCCAGTCTTTTTTGGAGGTTACGGTCTTGGCAATTCGGTTCCAGCGCTCACCAGGGTAGTAGTACCCAGGGAAGAAGATTCCTGATTTGGTGGAGTCGGGCTGATTGTTGGCCGAGGCAACGAATCCAGATTCAGGATTGATGCTCTGCGGGTTTTCCGTGAAAGGGTACCATCCTTGGGGTTGTGCTGCGGGATCTGAGCCATCTGCGAATATGGTGGGATGCACAGCAGTTCCTCGAATTGGGAGTTTGGCCGCTGCCCACCAGGCAATGTTGCCTAGACTATCTCCGTACATGATGTTGAGTCCTGGAGCATGGATGAGTGACGCAGCATTGGCCACATCTTGCATGTTGCTCGCATGGTTGATCTGGTACACGGCCTCTAAGGCACGGGTAGGCTCGAGTAAGTACACCCACCAGGAGGACACTGGGTTGGAGGTCATTGCTTGAATTTCCTTGACCACAGAATTGATTACTGGTCCGTGAACCGTTTCCTTGATTTGGAAGGTGATCGGTTGCTGCCCTTTGACCTGAATCACTTCCGTACGGGTGGTGATGGGGTAGATGGAGTCCCCAACAATAATTTCATTCGGATTGGCGGGATTCAGTTTTTCCTCAAAAAAGTCTTGATCGTCATTTTCAAACATGGTCAAGCCCACGCTGTGGTGTCTGGAATGGCCTACGAGTCCAAAGGGAATGCCTGCGAGGTGATTGCCATAAAAACTGTATCCTGGGTATTCGATATGTGCTTCAAACCAAACGGATGGCGAAGCAAAGCCTATGTGTGTATCGTTTGCAAAAAGGACCTTACCCGACTCGGTGCGGCTACCGGAGATCACCCAAGCATTGGATCCTTCTAGCATTGGGGCAGGAAGTTTATCCAATAGGGCGGTAAGTTTGGAGTTGACTGCACTGGCTCCGGACATTAAGGAATCCGGGTAATTGACGGGAATGACGTGGTGGTTGGGAAGCGTCTGTACTGCAAGGGAGGCAAGGTAATCGGGTCCCCACTTGCGCGCAATCTGCGTAACCAAAGGATCCGTCTTCAAACTCATCGCAAAGGAAAAGGACATGTAACCCAAGACAGAGTGCATGTCATCCAAGGTGTAGGGACGTGGTTTGCTACCTAGAAGTAGGTATTCTACCGGAAGTTTGTCTTGCTCGATAAACTGGTTGACCCCGGCGATGTAGGCTTCGGCTGCACTTTTCCAAGGGCTATTGCCTTGGGCCACTAAAGCCTTGCTACTTTCCTTGGCATGCTTGGGGATCCCTAGGGTATGGAAAAATTGATCGATCTCAACCACATCTGGCCCCAGGAGTTCCGCTAGAGTACCTGATCCGACGCGGCGCATCATTTCCAACTGAAACAAGCGTTCCTGAGCATGGATGTAACCCAAAGCGCGGTAGGCGTCTACTTCATTTTGTGCATAGATATGCGGTACGCCATATTCATCGAAGTGGATGTCTACTTCTTCGGTCAACCCCGTGATCTGCACTTCCCCGTCGTATTGGGGACTTTTCCAGAAAATAAAACCGAGAAGGGCTGTTAGAACCACAAATAGGAAGATGCCGAGTATGCGAAGTGTTGTTTTCATCAGTTGAAATTCGTCTAGGAACAAGGGAAAATTAGGATAAAAAATGGTAAAGTGGAGGTTAAATTTTTTGTAGGGTTGGGTTAATTTCCATCGATAGCCTGTAGAATAAGTGCACAGGCTTCGCGGATCTCAGTTTCCTTGATTGTCAGTGGAGGAGCGATGCGCATGCTATCGTCGCAGAACAGGAACCAATCCGTGATTACTCCCAGTTGGATCGCCCGGTCGATGATGGGTTTGAGCAC
>CAJBER010000195.1 GCA_903952135.1 uncultured Algoriphagus sp. | reverse complement strand
TCCTAGTTTTGCTAGCAGCGGAATTAACTCCTGGATTTACTGTAGATGGGTTTTGGTGGGCCATGGCTTTTGCCCTCATTCTTAGCGTCATCAACAGTGTTTTGGGGGTGAGTCTCGATTCAGGCAATTAAGTTTTCCTCCCCAACTCTTCGGTACGCTCTCAGGGTACCATCCCGCTGCTTCACATAGATCGTTCCACCTTTGCTCGGGTGGACGATCACCAGCAGGATGTATTTTTCTTCCTCATAAATAGATTCTGGGTTAATGGTAACTACCTGAAGTTCCAAATCAGCTTTGGGAGAACAAAAGTCCTGGTTGGCTCCCTCAATCATGTAGTGCTCCTCGTCTGGATCAATTCCAATCAGTTTGCGCTGATCAGAAACCCCGATTAGGATAAGTCCACCTGCCGAATTTGACATCGCAGATAGGGTCTTGGCTATTTTTTCCTGTGAACTAATTTGCTGCTTAAATTCAAGTTGTTCCCCTTCAACTTTAAGTAGCAATTGATTCACAAATTCTTGATCTATTTTTTTTGGAAACATTTTCCCCATAATTTTTCTTTAACAAATGGAATTCCTCCATATTCGTCTATGGGCCTAGCCCAAACTTGTATTTCCTAAATCTACCACTGATGAGCTTTACCAACCCAGGATTTGACCCAGAAACAATTACTCAACTCAAAGCAGAGTTGAAAGAGACCGGATTACCTTTCAAAATAATCCCTGATGAGGATAATTCTGAAGAGTATGTCAACTTTTATTTCATTGGTAATTACGAGGGCAAGGAAGTGATTTACGATACCGCACTCTATACACTCCGTCTACATCATGCCAGTGAGGTATACGAATTGGCAGAGCACGAGGCGGCAAAGAAATTTCCAAATTTCAAAGCCATCAATTACGAAGAAGACGAAAATGGCAATATGAAGCCTTTGACTCTTGAGGAAGAGGAAATTGGTTGGTTTATCACCGAACTGATTATGGAGATGGAAGAGGAGGAAACGGTAAAAGTTCAGGAATTTCTAGACATGGATACCCATCACGATTATGGAATAGGATTGGATGTATCCTTGAACGTGGAAGAAATCGATGAAGCTGTTATCTCCAAATTTATTCAAGAATTCAATGACGATACCTTGAGTTTGGACGAGACACTGTATTCCTTCATGACTGAG
The DNA here is from genome assembly GCA_903952135.1 of uncultured Algoriphagus sp. Classification (GTDB taxonomy): domain Bacteria; phylum Bacteroidota; class Bacteroidia; order Cytophagales; family Cyclobacteriaceae; genus Algoriphagus. The sequence goes on along the minus strand of CAJBER010000195.1, from coordinate 1,040 downwards.
GACGAAGACTTTGAAGACGAGGACTAATAACCAAAAATCAATTAGTATCTGGCGTTAGTAGACTACTAACGCTTTTTTTTATGCTGAAAATTGCGCTATCCCCCGTTTTTGCACACGCTTTACCTGAAGGACATCGGTTTCCTATGGAAAAGTACAGTTTGCTCCCAGAGCAACTGCTTTTTGAAGGAACGGTAGCCGATTCAAATTTTTTTGTTCCTCAACTAGTGGCCGATGAGTGGATTTTATCCACTCATGATGCCAATTATTTGGAGCGATTAAAAAACCTCGAACTCACCAAATCAGAAATTCGAGCCATTGGTTTTCCACTTAGTGAGGCATTGATTGAACGTGAAATTTGTATTGCAGGGGGATCTGTTCAGGCAGCCTGCTTTGCCAAGGAATTTGGCATCGGGATGAATATAGCAGGAGGAACCCACCATGCTTTTGCGAATCGGGGAGAAGGCTTTTGTATCCTCAATGATTTGGCCATTACTGCCAATTACTTGTTGGTGTCCAAAATGGCTCAAAAGGTGCTGATTGTGGACCTTGATGTGCATCAAGGGAATGGGACAGCGGCACTTTTTCAAGAAAATCCATCCGTGTTTACCTTCAGTATGCATGGAGAAAAAAACTATCCTCACCGAAAAGAAAGATCTGATTTGGATATTGACTTGCCAGATGGAACGGATGATGCAACCTTCCTTAGTCTACTAGATCGAAACCTAAAGAAGCTCATTGATGAGGTGCAGCCAGATTTTATCCTCTACCAGAGTGGAGTAGATGTATTGGCTTCGGATCAATTGGGACGACTATCACTGACTTTGTCGGGAGTTCAAGCTAGGGATCGCCTGGTGCTCAGCACGGCCAAATCTCAGGGCATTCCAATCATGTGCTGTATGGGCGGTGGCTACTCCAAACGAATAAAAGACATTGTAGAGGCACATGCACAGGTTTTTCGCTTGGCTCAGGATCTCTTTTTTTAGCTTGTTAACTGATTTTAACGAAGGAAATTTTCTGTGATTCTTGCAAAAAGAATACTT
>CAJBER010000194.1 GCA_903952135.1 uncultured Algoriphagus sp. | reverse complement strand
CTATCTAGTGTTTCTAAATTGAGACCTGAGTCACCCATGGCTTCCTCTACGGCAACCATTGCATATTGAGTGAAGGGGTCCATTTTTCGTGCCTCTTTTCGTTCGATAAACTGTTCGATGTCCAAGTTTTTAACTTCGCATGCAAACTGAGTTTTGAAAAGGGAAGCATCAAAATGAGTAATAGGCGCAGCGCCACTCACACCAGAAGCTAATCCTTTCCAGAACTCGTCTTTGGTATTACCAATCGGTGTGAGTGCACCTATGCCCGTTACTACAACTCTTTTTAAATTCATAGAAATGAATTTGAGGGATTTTTATTTTACGTTAGCCTCAAGGTACGCTACGGCTGCGCCTACAGTACCAATTTGTTCAGCTTGATCGTCCGGAATAGAAAGGTTGAATTCCTTTTCAAATTCCATGATTAATTCTACAGTGTCCAAAGAATCAGCACCAAGATCGTTGGTGAAGCTTGCTTCCATAGTTACTTCAGATTCTTCTACGCCAAGTTTGTCAACAATGATGGCCTTTACTTTTTGTGCAATTTCAGACATTTTGTGATCAGTTTAGTTAATAACTCTCCGCAAAGAAATATATTTAATGCCTAATTGACAAAGAAATGGGGGAAGTAAATTTTGTGGATTGCGAATATGCCTCTTCCTCCGTTTTAATTTCTATTTTTGTGTTCCATTCAGAACTTCCGAAATGAAGAAGGCAAAGCTACACGTTGAACCTACTTTTGACTTTGAATTGTTGGGTATAGTATCCCCAATACGCGATTATCGGATGGCCTGGTTGGTTAATAAGGAGTTGGAGTTGAATTTAGTGAAGGTCGAAGATTTGGAATTGGAGTTTCTTAGCGCAGAAAAGTTAGAAATCTCTCAGTATTTTCTTTCTTTACCGCACGGATTCATTCAGCTTCTAAAAAATAAAGCGCTTAATTCCTCTCAGCAATTGGCCTATTTGATTCCGGAACTGAAAAATCTTGACTATTTCCTATTGGTGCAAGACGAAACGGAACAATTGGATTTGAGCAACTTTATGGAGAAACTTTCCCAAAATTCTTTGGTTCAAAGCATCGTAAGGATTGATATTTCCAAATTAAAATCAAAAGAAAACCTATTAACTTATTAATACGACATGTCTCATTTGCCCTTTAAAAAGACTAAAATTTTAGCCACCATTGGCCCTGCTTCGAATAATTACGAAATGATCAAGAGCTTGGCCTTTGCTGGAGCCAATGTGTTTCGCCTTAATTTTTCGCATGGTTCTCACGAGGTCCACAAGGATGTCTTGGATACCATTCGTCGGGTCAATCAGGAGATGAATTGCCATTTAGGAATTCTTCAAGACCTTCAAGGACCGAAAATCCGTGTGGGTGAAGTTGAAAATAACGGAGTGGAAATTAAGCCTGGAGATAAAATTACGATTACTAGTGATCCTGTAGTAGGAACGGCCTCTTTGGTGAGTACGGTTTATAAAAACCTTCCTCAGGATGTTCAAGAAGGGGAACATATCCTTATTGATGATGGTAATTTGGAGTTAGTGGTCAATGACACCAACGGTAAAGATGTGAATTGCACCGTAATTCATGGTGGTATTTTGAAGTCTAGAAAAGGAATTAACCTTCCAAACACCAAAGTTTCTGCTCCTTCCTTGACCGAAAAGGATTTGGAAGATCTTGAATTTGGCTTGGCCAATGACGTAGATTGGATTGCCTTGTCTTTCGTTAGATCAGCCGAGGACATTGTTGACCTTCGAAACCGCATCAAAGCGGCAGGTAAGTTCTGTAAGATTGTAGCTAAGATTGAGAAGCCTGAGGCTTTGGAAAACATCGATGCCATCATCGAAGCGACTGATGCAATCATGGTAGCGCGAGGTGACCTTGGAGTTGAAGTACCTATGGAAATCGTGCCCCTCTGGCAAAAGAAGATGGTCGAGAAGTGCAAGCAGGCATGCAAGCCAGTGATCATTGCTACCCAGATGATGGAAAGTATGATTCAAAATCCACGTCCTACGCGCGCCGAAACCAATGACGTGGCCAATGCAGTATTGGATGGTGCCGATGCAGTGATGCTTTCAGCGGAAACTGCCTCAGGTAAGTATCCAATCAATGCTGTAAAAGCCATGACTAGCATCATTACCTACTTAGAGGAAAATGCGGAAGTGTACCACAACCTTTACAAAATACCTGAAGAAGACCCTACCTTTTTAAGCAATAACCTGATTTTGATGGCTGCAAGGCTTTCTAGAAACGTTAAGGCAAAAGCCATTGTGGGAATTACTTCTTCTGGCTTTACTGGTTTCCGATTGGCATCTCACCGCCCACTTTCCAATATTTTTGTATTTACAAGAAATGAGAAATTATTGACGCAATTGTCTTTGGTATGGGGTGTCCGCGCCTATTACTACGAGGGGCAAGCGTCTACGGATGGTGTATTTGCAGACATCGAAGCCATCTTGAAGCGCGATGGGCATGTGCAGTCTGGTGAGGTGATTGTGAATACGGGCAGCATGCCATTAAGTGAGAAAGGCAAAACAAATATGTTGAAATTACATGTGGTAGGGTAACTCCTTCTCGCTTGATCAACTAGAATAAAAAAAAGGAGAAACAGCAGTTTCTCCTTTTTTTGTTGAGGGAATTCCAAGTTCTGGAATTACTTATTTTTTAATGACCGAAAAATCAAAGGTTTCCAAAAACTTGGTTGTAAAGTTACCCGCCTTGAATTCTTCGTTTTCTAATAACGCAATGTGGAAAGGAATGGTGGTTTTGATTCCATCAATCACAAATTCCTCCAAGGCCCGCTTCATCCGAACGATTACTTCCTCCCGAGATTGACCACTTACAATCAATTTGGCAATCATGGAATCGTAATTTGGTGGGATCACGTAACCTGCATACACGTGTGAATCTACGCGTACACCACGGCCACCAGGAATATGCAAGTTCAGGATCTTTCCTGGGCTTGGTCTAAAGCCATTTGCTGGGTCCTCGGCATTGATTCTACATTCCATAGCAAACAACTTCGGGTAGTAATTTCTTCCAGAGATTGTTTCTCCAGCAGCAACCTTGATTTGCTCCTTGATTAAGTCAAAATCGGTTACTTCTTCAGTGATCGGATGCTCTACCTGAATACGGGTATTCATCTCCATGAAGTAGAAGTTGCGGTTTTTGTCAACTAAAAACTCAATAGTTCCAGCTCCTTCGTAGCCAATGGCTTCTGCACCTTTGATCGCTGCATTACCCATTGCTTCTCGCAACTCTTCCGTAATGAATGGGGAAGGGGTTTCTTCAACCAGCTTTTGGTGTCTGCGTTGGATGGAACAGTCTCGTTCGGATAGGTGACAGGCCTTACCTGTACGGTCGCCTACGATTTGAATCTCGATATGGCGCGGTTCTTCTACAAACTTCTCCAGGTACAAGCCATCGTTACCAAAAGCAGCTCCTGATTCCATTTTGGCATCATCCCATGCTTTTTTAAACTCGCTATCTTCCTTTACGATACGCATTCCTCGACCTCCACCACCTGCAGTGGCTTTGAGAATCACTGGGTATCCCATTTCTTTGGCGATGACAAGACCCTCTTCAATGGATTCCAATAATCCTTCAGAACCAGGGATGGTAGGCACGCCAGCAGCTTTCATGGTCGCTTTTGCCGTAGCTTTATCGCCCATTTTGGCAATCATATCTGGGGATGCTCCGATAAACTTGATGCCATATTCTTCACAAACCCTAGAAAACTCTTCATTTTCAGAGAGAAAGCCGTATCCTGGGTGGATGGCATCTGCGTTGGTAATCTCAGCAGCGGAAATAATCCGTGTGATATTGAGGTAGGATTCACGGCTTGGAGCAGGACCTATACAAACGGCTTCATCTGCAAATCGCACATGAAGACTGTCTTTGTCTGCAGTAGAATAAACAGCTACGGTTTTGATACCCATCTCCTTGCAGGTACGAATGACCCGAAGTGCGATTTCGCCGCGGTTGGCAATTAAAATTTTCTTAAACACGTTCTTTTTGGTTTAGTGCAAAAATCAACCTGCTGGATCTACGAGGAATAAAGGCTGGTCGTATTCTACTGGAGAAGCATTTGCAACCAAGATTTTTACAATTTTTCCAGAAATTTCGGATTCAATTTCGTTGAACAACTTCATGGCTTCGATGATGCAAACGGTCTTTCCAGCACTGATGGAGCTACCTTCGCTAACAAATGGTCCCGCTTCTGGATTAGGTGTCAAGTAAAAAGTTCCAATCATCGGAGATTTGATCTCTACCAAATTGGAGCTTGCAGCTGGGCTTGGTGCTGGTGCCGGAGCGGCAGGAGCCGCTGCTACTGGAGCTGGAACCGCTGCAACTACCTGGGTTGCCGGAGCTGGAGCTGGGCCATCTGCATATTTCTTTACAGAAAGTTCAAATTCCTCGGTCTTAATTTTTACTTCTGCAAGGCCAGTATTTGAGATATAATCAATTAAATCTTGAATTTCTTTAGGTTTCATAGTGTTCTTTTTTTGTTCCATGAGGTTGGAGCAGTTAAGGGTTGATCGAAAACTAATTAGTTAGGAAATTTAAATAAATCTAGAGACTTAAACTACTTATTTTACTCGTTCTGAGTAGGATCCATCTCGGGTATCTACCTTGATTAAGGTATCTTGTTCTACGAAAAGAGGAACCATAACTGTTGCCCCTGTTTCCACAGTAGCCTGCTTAAGCGCGTTGGTGGCGGTATCGCCTTTGATTCCTGGTTCGGTATAAGTGATCATCAACTCCACGAATGGAGGAAGTTCTACCGATAGGGGAGTTTCGTTTTCTGCATGAACCAAAATATCCACGAGCTGTCCATCCTTCAAAAGATTGGAACGCTCAATCAAGCGCTCTTCCAAGGAAATCTGTTCGAAATTATCAGTATCCATGAAGTTGTAGCCCAAATCATCCTTGTACAGGAACTGATGTGCTCTTTTCTCCACGCGTGCTGTGGTTACTTTTTCACCCGCATTAAAGGTCTTGTCTAGGGTTTTGCCGCTGCGCAAACTTTTAAGTTTGGTGCGGACAAAAGCTGCTCCTTTTCCTGGTTTCACATGTTGAAATTCGACAATCGTGTAGATGTCGTTATTCATTTCGAGACAAAGCCCATTTTTAAAATCTGCAGTACTTGCCATAATTCTGTTCAGTCAATTTAATTATTTTGGATCCAAAGCCCACTTTAGGTAGATAGCACCCCAGGTAAATCCACCACCAAAGGCAGCAAGAATGAGGTTATCTCCCTTTTTCAACTGGCTTTCATACTCCCAAAGACAAAGTGGAATCGTCGCTGCGGTTGTATTCCCATAGCGTTCTATATTCATCATCACCTTTTCAGGTCCCACACCCATTCTATTGGCTGTGGCATCGATGATTCGTTTGTTAGCTTGATGCGGCACTAGCCAGGCAATATCATCACCGGTTAGACCGTTTCTTTCCATCACTTCTGCACTCACATCTGCCATGTTGGTCACTGCAAATTTGAATACAGTAGCTCCTTCTTGGTAGGCGTAATGTTCTCGGTTTGCGATGGTTTCCAAGGTGGCAGGCTTTCGGCTACCTCCAGCTTTCATGTGTAGGAAGTTTTCTCCAGAACCATCTGCTTTTAAAATGGCGTCAATTACACCCATTTTTTCAGTAGTAGGTTCCAAAAGCACCGCTCCAGCACCATCCCCAAAAAGGATGCAAGTGGTTCGATCCTGGTAATCGACAATGGCAGACATTTTATCTGCTCCGACTACCACTACCTTTTTGTGAGTTCCTGCTTGGATAAATTGAGCGCCTAACTGCAGCGCATACAAGAAGCCTGAACAGGCAGCCCCAATGTCAAAGGAAAAAGAATTTTTAGCGCCTACCTTATCTGCAATGATGTTGGCAGTGGCAGGGAAGGGCATGTCCGGAGTAACGGTGGCGCAAATGATAAGTTCTACATCAAGTGGATCGGTTCCTGTTTTTTCCAAGAGGCCTTTCACAGCTCCAATCCCCAACACTGAAGTTCCTTGATTTTCACCTTTTAGGATTCTTCTTTCCTTGATGCCCGTTCTGGACATGATCCATTCGTCATTGGTGTCTACTAGAGATTCCAATTCTTTGTTGGTCAATCGGTATTCAGGAACATATCCGTGAATGCCTGTGACCATTGCTCTTAATTTATCCATCGTGTCGGATTCAGTTCTTTTTGTTGATTTTAAATTCTTTGAAGAAGTCAAAGTCATTTGAAATCAGGGAAGTCAAAAATAGTACAATGCCTTCTGAACGCCAAAGCCTTCTGAATTTGATCCTATAAGCTACTGGTAATCAGTTGACTTGAGTTTTATAAAACTAAAAATTCCACTCTTTTTGGGAGTGGAATTGCTAGTGGTTTTAAGGAAATTAAGCTTTCACTTCTTTTTCGATGATCACTTGTCCTTTGTAGTACAGTTTGCCGTCCAACCAGAACGCTCTGTGTGGCAGGTGCATTTCGCCAGTGGTAGGACATTTTGCTAATCCAGGAGCCTCCAATTTGTAATGGGTTCTTCTTTTATCTCTTCTGGTTTTCGAAATTTTGCGTTTAGGATGTGCCATTTCTATGTGTGATTTATGGTTATTCTTTGTTTTTTAGTTTTCCAAGTTTCTCCCATCGGGGATCAACAGGGGTAGTTGTATTGTCGGATGAATCTTCGTCAGAACTTTCAGCAGCCTCTCCGTCTACATAGACGAAGCCTCCTTCCAATTCATTGTCTTCCTCATCCAATTCATTTTTGTAATCCGGATGTATCTTTTTTAAGGGCAAAGCAAGTAAAATGTATTCGTAAATGAGTTGGGCAACGTTGATTGACGGGGTTTCCCGGGTAATCATCATCACAGACTCATCAATTTCTTTTACTTCTGATCCAAACTTGTAAATCATCTTTTCAGTGAAGTCCAACGGATGGTCAAAAACTTCCAAGCTTCTATCACAAGTGAGCTGCACTATTCCAGAGATGTGGAATGTCAGCTCCATGAGATTGGCGCCCTTATCAATCTTGACCCGTGCGGTCAAGTTTCCTTTTTCCAAGAGTTCATTTCCTTCAACCTGCTGAAAAAAGGCATCTTCAATTGGAAAGACCACTTCATGTTGTCCTTCTTTGAATTTAATGACTTCAATATCAAAGGTTTTCCAAAACTTCACCTTACTTCCTCCTGAATTAAGACCGCAAATTTAGGTAATTATTTGTCATAGGTGAAACAGAAATTGAAATATAATTTGGCTTCACCCATCTTTTTTCAATTTTAAGACTATTCTGACTCTCCTTGATGCCGTTCCACAATATCTGAAGCCAGGAAAAGTGCGGCTCGGAAGGAGGAGCAATCTGCTGTATTTTTTCCTGCAATGGCGTAGGCAGTACCATGATCTGGAGAAGTTCGGATTACCGAAAGTCCTGCGGTAAAGTTGACACCGCTACTGAATGCGATAGATTTAAAGGGGATTAGCCCTTGATCGTGGTACAGCGCAAGCACCCCATCAAATTTTTGTTGGTGCATCATGCCAAAGAATCCATCCGCAGGGTAGGGACCAAAAACATACTGCTTTGCATCTTTCAATTCTTGGATGGCAGGCTTGAGGATTGTTTCTTCCTCTGAACCCAAAAGCCCATCTTCTCCAGCATGTGGATTCAAGCCAAGGATGGCGATTTTTGGCTTATTGATTCCAAAATCTTTCTCAAGACTTTGGATAAAGATTTTAGCTTTTTCAATGACTTTTGCTTTGGTTACTGCTGCAGGCACTTGCGCCAAAGGAATGTGCCCAGTAACCAAGCCTACCCTTAGGTCCTCGCCCACGAGCATCATCAAGCCTGATTTGCTTCCAGTAGCCTCAATGAGGTATTCGGTATGGCCCACAAAGGGTTGAGTCTCGGAATTGATATTACTTTTTGATAGCGGAGCGGTGACCAAGCCCTGAATTTTTCCAGCTTTCAAATCCTCTACTGCAGCGGCAAAAGCGGCTAAGGCCAGTTTGCCCGCCTCCTGACTTTCTACCCCAGGAATGACCTCTGGACATTCTTCTTGACAGTTGATTACATTGACTTTTCGATGTTGGATTTCATCAAGGGTGCGAATTTGGGTAAAGTAAAAGTCCTCTAGGTTCAACAATTTTTTATAGTGCGTCAGCGATTTGCCATGACCATAAATCAAGGGGGTGAAATTGGCAAACACACGGGCATCCGCAAGGGCTTTCAGAATTACTTCTGGTCCAATTCCATTGATGTCTCCAATACTAATTCCAAGGATGGGTCTTTGTTTCTTTGTTTGCATGGCTTCCATAGTGCAGGGGCGCGAAACAAAATTCCGTGCCGTCTGGGAATAATCCCTTAATTTTAGGACGGCAATTTACAAAAAAAAACCAGAGGGTTACGATGGAAAAGGTCAAACCTAAAAAGCATCTCGGTCAACATTTTTTGATTGATCTCAGCATCGCGGAGCGAATTGCTGAGGCAGTAAGTGGCCATGCAGGAGTTTCCCAGGTGCTGGAAATAGGGCCTGGAATGGGTGTGTTGACTGATTTTTTGATGAAGGGAAACTTAGAGGTTCACCTCATTGAGATTGATCGAGAGAGTATTGCCTATTTGCATCAAAAATATCCTGAATTGCAAGATCGAATTCTGGAGGGAGACTTCTTGAAATTTGATGTAGGAGCGGCTTTTCCTGCTCCCATTGCTATTGCTGGCAATTTCCCTTACAACATTTCTTCTCAGATCTTTTTTAAGGTCCTAGAACATAAAAATCAAGTGACTGAGGTGGTTTGCATGCTTCAGAAGGAAGTGGCAAGACGAATTGCTTCGCCAAAAGGGAGTAAGGAATATGGAATTCTTTCGGTTTTACTTCAGGCCTGGTACGATATTGAGTACCTGTTTTCGGTTCCTCCTGGGGTATTTAATCCTCCCCCCAAAGTAAACTCTGGAGTGATCCGATTGACGAGAAATAAGGTCCAAAAACTGGATTGCAATGAAAAGCTTTTCCAGCAGGTAGTAAAAGGGGGCTTTGGGAACCGCCGAAAAACACTTCGTAATTCCCTAAAATCCTTTCAACTTACAGAAGAATTCAAGTCAAATCCGATTTTGGACAAGCGTGCAGAGCAATTGGATGTGGCAGATTTTGTATTTTTGACCCAACAAATCGAAAAAGGTCGTGGAGCCAATTAAAAAATTTGAGCTTTCTAAAGAGTATCTGGAGCGTCTCCAAACGGGGATAGAAGCTTCCGATACCGCCTATATTTTAGATTCCCTCGACGGGGTCAATGTGGCAGATATTGCCGCTATTTTGGATGAGTTGGATACTTCTGAATCCCTGTACGTACTGCGTCTTATTGAAAGCCAATTGGCAGCAGATGCGTTAATTGAACTTTCGGACACCACGCTTGAGAAGATTCTCCGAGAGTTAGAAACGAAAGAAATCGCCTCTTGGATCGAGTTGATGGATTCCGATGATGGGGCAGATATTTTAAACTTTTTTTCAGATAAAGAACGGGAAGCCGTAATTGCTGAAATTGACGATCGGCTCAAATTGGAGCAAATCCTGGAATTGCTTCGCTACGAAGAAGATACCGCAGGGGGGATTATGGCGAAGGAATTTATCCGTGCCAACAAAAACTGGAATATAGTTCAGACGATCAATGAGATCCGGAGACAGGCGGAAAATGTCGAGAAGATTTACTCCATCTACGTAGTCAATAACAAGCAGCAACTTTTAGGGCGTGTATCCCTAAAAAAGATCATCCTTACTGCTGCTGAAACAAAAATCGAAGACATCATCGATGAGAACATCATCTCTGTTCCGGTGTACATGGACCAGGAGGAAGTAGCGACCTTGATGCGAAAGTATGACTTGGAATCTGTGCCGGTGGTCAATGCCAAAAACAAGTTGGTAGGAAGAATCACGGTCGATGATATTTTGGACGTAGTCCAAGAGGAGGCGGATGAAGATATTCAAGCAATGGCCGGGGTGTCTGCGGATATCGAAGAATCGGATTCGGTTTTCACGATTTCCAAAGCACGTCTTCCCTGGCTGCTCATTGGTGTGATTGGGGGATTGTTAGGAGCCAAGTTGATTGGATTTTTTGAAGGGGGGCTTTCGAAGTACCTCGCGCTTGCCTCCTTTATTCCTTTGGTGGCTGCAACAGGCGGGAATGTGGGCATTCAAGCCTCATCCTTGATTGTACAATCTCTAGCCTCCAAATCTGCTTTTGACGACACTCCTTGGCAGCGTTTTTTCAAAGGGTTTTTAGTGGCTTTGCTCAACGGATTTGTTTTGGGGGGCTTTGTATTCTTGGTAGTCATTTACCTCTATGGGTTTGAACCACTATTTGGCATAACGGTGGGTTTTGCACTTTTCTGCGTGGTGCTACTCTCTTCCTTTATGGGCACGGTTACCCCTTTGGTATTGCATCGCTTTGGTATCAATCCAGCGATTGCCTCCGGACCATTTATTACGACCACCAATGACTTGCTTGGGTTAGCCGTATATTTTGGAGTGGCCATGTTGTTGCTTAACCTATGAGCATGAAGGTATTGCTAGTAGATGAGATGCACGAGAGCATCTTGGGATTGTTGCAAAAGGCTGGATTTCATACAGACTATGCTCCTAAAATCACTAGGGCTGAACTTTTTGAACAAATCGGAGCTTACGAAGGCATCGTTATTCGCTCAAAAACCCCTCTGGATCGGGAATTGCTCGAGCGGGCATCCCGACTCAAGTTCATCGGTAGAGCTGGCGCAGGCTTGGACCAGTTGGACCTTGACTACTTGGCGGAGCGTGGGGTCAAACTTTTTCATGCAGCCAAAGGCAATCGCGATGCAGTTGCTGAGCATGCCCTGGGAGGACTTTTGGCCTTGTTTAACCATCTAGTCCAAGCGGACCAACAGGTACGCAAAGGAATCTGGGATCGAGAAGGAAATCGGGGTGTGGAGCTGATGGGCAAAACGGTGGGTATTTTCGGCTATGGAAATATGGGTACTGCCTTTGCCAAGCGCCTGAAAGGTTTTGGAGTAAAGGTCCTCGCCTACGATAAGTACAAAAAAGATTTTGGTAAAGGCGAAGTGAAGGAAGTGAGTTGGAAGGTCCTCAAGCGAGAAGCAGATGTCTTGAGTATCCATGTTCCCTTAACTCCTGAAACGCGAGATTTTTTCAGTTTGGAAGAGTTGAAAGGATTCTCTAAGCCTTTTTGGCTGATCAATACGGCCAGAGGAGAAGTAATCCGAATGGAAACGCTCAACCAAGCACTCGACCAAGGAATCCTGAAGGGTGTGGTTTTGGATGTCTTGGAGAATGAAAAGTTTGCGCGATTTACTGCTGAGCAAAAGCATCAATTTGAACTGCTTGCGGCGAGAGAGAATGTTCTTTTCACCCCACACGTGGCGGGATGGACGGTAGAATCTTATCAAAAAATAAACGAAGTACTTGTCAAACAAATCCTTCGAGAATTCGGAAAACAACTAAAGTAATTGTGGAATAAGGAAGAAAGGAAGGCACTTGCTTTGTGAAAATGCTTTTCTATCTTTGTAAGGTATTTAAAGGTAACAAGAAGTAACGGTCCCCGAAAAGCGACCGTTACTTTGTTTTTTGAGCCTTTTGAAAAATAATCAGCTATGTCAAAAGTACAGTATTACACCGAAGAAGGATTAAAGAAATTGAAGGACGAGCTTCATGATTTGAAGACGAAGGGAAGAATAGATATTGCTCACCAGATCGCGGAAGCGCGGGATAAGGGGGATTTGAGTGAAAATGCCGAATACGATGCGGCAAAGGATGCCCAAGGTTTGTTGGAGCTGAAAATCGCGAAGTTGGAAGAGGTAGTGGGCAATGCGCGCGTGTTGGACAACAGCAAAATGGATACCTCCAAAGTGGGTATTTTGAGCACCGTGAAAATCAAGAATGTGAAGAATGGCATGACCGTGACCTATACCTTGGTGTCTGAGGAAGAGGCTGATTTGAAAGCGGGAAAAATCTCTCTTGCTTCTCCATTTGGAAAAGGATTGGTTGGAAAAGTCATAGGTGACATTGCAGAAGTAAATGCGCCAGCAGGCAAACTTCAATTTGAAATTTTAGACATTACCTATTAATTCCTGGTTCATCCAGGAATAACCTGAATAATTCGCACCTATGGCTAGTTTATTCTCCAGAATTATCGCTCGCGAACTTCCTGCTCAAATCATCGCTGAAGACGAGCGGTACATTGCTTTTTTGGATATCATGCCTTTGGTTAAAGGGCATGTGCTAGTCGTTCCCAAGCGAGAGGTGTCTTATATTTTTGATTTGGAGCCAAGCGAACTTACAGGACTACACCTTTTTGCGCAGCAAGTGGCGAAGGCCATGGACAAGACCTTGACCTGCACCCGGATTGGGATGGCAGTGATTGGATTGGAAGTACCGCACGTGCACATCCACTTGGTACCCTTGCGTACTGTGGATGACATCAATTTTACCCGTCCCAAGTTGAAATTGACTGAGCAGGAGCTTGCGGATACCGCTGACTTAATCCGTAAAGGATTTTAAATCCTAGTCGATCTGGCCTAGTTCAAAGGCTTAATCCAGATATTTCGGTAGAGCACATCGTGACCTTCAGCTTGTAGTTTGAGACCTCCTGGACGATCGGTAATCCCTTTTCCACCTTCATTTCCTCCATCGATACCGGAGTTGGGACCACCCCATACCTGCTGTATAGACACTTGGTCGTGAATTTTGACTCCATTGAAGTGGATCGTTACCTTCGCTTTTTCTACTAATTTCCCTTCGGTAAATTTTGCCGCTTGGAATTTGATGTCGTAGGCATTCCATTTACCCAGTCCATTGTAAACTTGAGCCGTAGGCAAGGTTTCATTAATTACTGCAGCCATGCCGTGCAAGCCGTAATCCCCATCCAAAACCTGAATTTCATAGCGATTCTGGAGGTATACGCCACTGTTTCCGCCTTCCTTGAGGATCAAAAACTCCACATGGGCTTCGAAATCTCTGAATTCATCTTTGGTCACAATGTCTGCAGCCCCGTATTTACCTCCTGCACCTGCGGGGTCGTTGCTTGAAATTGCTTTTTTTCCATCCACGGGGTCGATGACCTCGGGCCACTTGAGTGGAGGGGTAGCAGCAAGTCTTGGCCCTTCCCAATAAGTCCAGTTTTGTTGCAAGGAGGCATTGCTGCCATCCAAGTAGAGTTTTGCACCTTTTGGTGGAGGAGTACCTATATAGGATTGCTTTTGTCCAATACAGCTTGTGTAGGCAAAGAGTGCAAGGATTAAAAGAAGACTTGATTTAAGATGGGATTTCATCTGAGATTTGGGTTAGTGTTACTTGAGATAAGTTCGGCAATTTTTAATCAATTCAAAGCAATTCTTTGGAACTTCTGGTATTAAAACCAACCTACGGCTGCACCAAAGCTTTTTATTCCAAGAACGAGTGTGATGGCCCAGATGAAAAGTCCAAAAATAATTCCCTTGATTCCTAGGGCATGTGCTCCCAAAAGATCTTTTCTGGTACTCATCCAAAGCAGCCATCCACTAATCAGGGGTAGTAAGATGCCATTTGCCAATTGGGCTAGGGTGATTAAGGTAACTGGTTTAATTCCAAGGGATGAAAATAGGATCCCGAGAAAGAGGATCAGCCCCATGCTGCCACGCATGGGAGCAGATTGAATGTTTTGATTCCAACCCAAAATTCCACAAATCACAAGCCCAGCAGCTAAGGGGGCAGTGAGCGAGGAGGTAAGCCCAGCGGCGAATAAGCCAAATCCCATCAAGTAGGTGCCAAAATCTCCAAAAATGCCCGTAAGTCCTTTGGCAATGTCCTGGGCTGTTTCCAATTCCGTAACTGGATTCGCAGCACCTGCTACCAAAATTGCCATGGATACCAGCCCTCCCAAAATAATTGAAATCCAGAGATCTTTTCTCATCGTGGGTAAATCTTGCTCACTAGTCCACTGTTTCTGCACCAAGCTGGCATAGAGAAACAAGTTATAGGG
>CAJBER010000193.1 GCA_903952135.1 uncultured Algoriphagus sp. | reverse complement strand
GTAGGATGCTGATGCGCATGCCCACTACTTTGTCCACCACCAAGGCACTGGCATTGTCTCTGACTACGGCTTGGTAGCTCATTTTCTCCGGAGCCTGTGCCCAAGCATTCAGGCTGATCAAACAAACAAAGACACTAACTAGTATTTTTCTCATGGGAAACTATTCCACTTATTTATTAATCGAAAAGAAAAATCTCCACAGCGGTATCAGGGCTGTAATTTTTGATCTCAACGCTGAGGTAGTGCTACTTTTCAACATATCAATTCTTAATGCAACGAACAGAATTTCCATACGCTCGGCGGTCGGATAACAAACCTCTACCAGAGCTACGGAAGTAGGCGGTACGCAAATTGGCACCATCAACTGTACTACTCCAATAGTAACCTTGAGTATCAGCACCCGATAAATAACCATCGCTGTAATTTCGGTAGCCCGCTGTGGTCAATTTAAGGGGCGAGCCAAAAGCACCTACTTCATTTGGACTGTTCCAACTAACGATTTCTGCAGCCCATTCTGATTCTGTTGGAATCCTATACCCACTCGGGCAGGGGTTGTTCACCCCATTTACACCTTGCCATAAATTGGTATTTTGAGGGCTGCGCCAATCATAGGGAGAAGGTGGTCCTATGATAAATTTATTATCTCCTGGTTGGTCTGAGCTACTCAGTGTAGTTGTAGTTGCGGAGGTTCTTACCTGATGCCCATCCGCACCTCTTCCCCACTGGTACAAATCACCATAAGCCAAGGCATCCGTGCTGCTAGCAGCAACTTGCGTAGCCCCTAAGTTGCGGTCCATCCAGATTTTACCAGTGGAAGGATTGGTTACTACTCCAATAATTGTAACTGCTGCCGATGCTGCTGAAGCAACAGAATTTCCAGTTGCATTGGTAGCCACAACCGTAAAGGTGTAGGAGGTCAAGTTGGTCAAACCGGTCACTACCAAAGGTGAACCTACTCCTGTGGCAGTTCTATTATCTGGGGAAGACGTCACCGTATATCCCGTAATGGCCCCTCCACCGTTAGAAGCTGGTGGGGTAAAAGCCACGCTTGCTTGTCCATTCCCTGCTGTAGCCACTGGGTTAGTAGGTGCACCAGGAACGGCAAAACTTGCCGGACCACTAATTAAATTGGTCCAACTTGTACCATTGTTAACTTGTAGTTCACCAGCTGCACCACAATTCGTACACCAAACTAGAAGTCCTGCTGCGGGAGTGTCGATGGCATTTCGTTGATCCCGTGTCATTCGTGGAGGTAGGAATCCTTGCGTAGTTGAATTTACCTCGAGAACCGCTGAGGCACTCGCCGCCGAGGGTGCACCTACGATTAATTTTCCATTCACAGTTGCACCTGTTAAGGTACCCACACTCGTGAGACTTGAGCCCGTCACAGTTGCATTTAATGTAGATCCCGATAACGTTCCAGCTGCTGCCGGTACAGTAATGTCTGCGCTGCCGTCAAATGCTACGCCATTGATGTTTCTGGGTGTTGCCAATTTTGTTGCTGTGGCCGCATTGCCCGTAGTGGAGCCAGAACTTCCCGTTACACTGCCCGCGATGGGATTGGTAACCGTCAGATTTGCAAGCGTACCCACAGAGGTTAGACTTGAGCCTGTGACCGTAGCGTTTAATGTGGTTCCCGTTAAGGTGCCTGCTGCTGCCGCGGGAATGTTTGCACTCACCACGTAAGGACTTTCAACTGTTCCACTGCCCGTTAGGGTAATGTTTGTTCCGGCGGTGGTCACGCCTGCCGCACCATCGACGCCATTGGTTCCGTTGGTTCCATTTATTCCGTTGGACCCTGCAGGGCCAGTCAATCCAATGGGGCCTTGGGGACCTGTTGCTCCTGTATCACCTTGGGGACCCTGGGGACCACTAGCGCCTGCAGGACCCGTCAATCCAATGGGGCCTTGGGGGCCTGTAGCTCCTGTGTCACCTTTGGCGCCCTGTTCACCTCGAGGACCCTGCGGGCCCTGCTCACCTTGAAGCCCATTTGCTCCTGCGGCACCGTTGGACCCTGCAGCACCGGCTGGCCCAATCGGACCTTGAGGTCCTGTCGCTCCAGCGGGGCCCGCTGGACCGGGGGTTGAGCTCCCTGAGGTTTTGGCATACAGCGCATAAGGCATACTTACCAACTGGCTTACACCCAAAATGCTGTAATTGCTTCCTCCCGAAGGATCTATTTCTGTTTGGATAAAGTAAGGACCCGTAGACCAGTTGAGTCCGGCAAAGGTTCCTGACACCACCGTGCCTGCACCGATTTCCAAGGTTACTAGACCATTGGTGTTGCTGCGGGGGCTTTGCGTCTCTACATAGGCAGGGGTACCAGTAGCCGAGCCGCGTAGGATGCTGATCCGCATGCCCACTACTTTGTCCACCACCAAGGCACTGGCATTGTCTCTGACTACGGCTTGGTAGCTCATTTTCTCTGGAGCTTGTGCCAAGGCATTCAGGCTGATCAAACAAACAAAGACACTGACTAATATTTTTCTCATGGGAAACTATTCCACTTATTTTTTAATCACTTTGACTACTTTCACCAGTTTGTTCCCTTGAATTAACTTCAAGACATAAAGCGCTGAAGAAAGGTGATCTACCGCTATTTGTGTTTGAACATCGACCACTTGCTGTCGGTGAACCTGCTGTCCCTTGGCATCGAAAAGAAAAATCTCCATGGCAGTATCAGGGCTATAATTTTTGATCTCAACGGTGAGGTAGTTAGATGTAGGATTGGGGAACACAGTAGCTGCCAATCCAAACCTGTCCTCATCTTCGAGTCCGGTGATGAGGAAGAGTTCGAAACCTTGCTGCACTCCTTTGGAAAGGGAGGTTGCGTTGTTCGAATGAGCGGTGTATACGGTCTGTCCAATGCTGTAAGCGAAGGAACCTCCTGATCCGCTGCCATTGCCTCCTGAGGAAAGGGTAGCCTGTTGTGCCTGCAACTGCTGGTTAAAGAAAAAGACTCCTACAAAAAATAAAGTTGCCGAAGCGTTTCGAATGAAGTAAATGCAGGATTTGGAAATCATGTTCAAAAATAGCTCCTTCAGCGCCTAACTCAGGGAGAAGCAAGGAGAAATGACTCTCATGTTCTGTAGTTGGGACAAAAAACAGGCTGTAAAAGCTATTCCTTGGCTACTTTGCCACGCAGGTATTCGGAGGGAGTGCAGCCGTAAAACCGATTAAACGCACGGTAAAAAGAGCTTCGTGAAGAAAATCCAGCGGACAAGGCGATTGATTCAATGGTAAAGCTGTCTAGTGAAGACGTATCCACCTGGGTAAGGAAATGGGTGATTCGCATTTCATTCAAGTAATCACTAAAGCGCTTTTTGTAATAGGAATTGATGAGGTACGAGAGTTCTCGCACCGGAATTCCTGTGGCCACTGCCACTTCACTTATGGTCAGGTTGGGCTGTAAGAACGCGTTTGTTTCTGAAAAATAGGAGTTCAAAACGGCTATTTCTTGAGTATAGTTTTCGTAATTAAAGGCAGCTTCCTCTTTTTCAATTACCTCTACCTCGAGGGCTCCATCTGGAGCAGGTCGCACAAAGGGCAGTCCAATCAACACTTGCGGATGAATCAGCAAATAGGCGCCAATCAGAAAAAAAGAAAAACCCAGTAAAACCGTAGGAAGCAAGTTGAGTAGGCTTTCCTCAAAAATATTTAGCCCAAGAAGGTATAAGACAATAACCAGTAGAAATCCCATCCAGTTTAGGGTATTGGCTCCCGTGAAAATCTTCAACCAACGAAGCACATGAAGAATTTGAATTTCCATAGCTTGGTCCTTAGTTCGCTTATGAAAGGTAAAGATCAGCCACCATTGCGCAATCAGGTAAAAAATGGCCTGTCCAGCGCGCGCGAAATGAAAAATTGACTCGGGGATTAGCCCCACGGTGCGGGTAATCGCCGAATTTTGATCCCGCAAGATCTCAGTGATCACCTCCAGTTTGAATGCCGAAGGGCTGAAGAAAAAGGGGAGATAGCTGATCAAAAACAACAAAAAAGGAAGCAGATGGAGTAAGTCTTTTGGACTATATTTTGTCTCGTTGGATAAAACCGAGCGAACATACAAGTAGCCCAAAGGAGGAATAAAGAAGTTGATGGGTGCGGCCGTTTTGTAAAAAAAGGGAACCTCTAGGATAGCGCCTGTAATTATCAACACATAGGCTCCTGCAGTCCAGCATTGAAAAAAAATAAAGGAGGCAAGCAGGTAGTCCGAGTAGGAACGCAAGGCATTTTTCTTGAACAACAAGACATAAATGGAAAGCAAACCACAGAGAATCCCTGCTTGGGATAAATCAATTAATTCAAGCATTACTTTTGAAAGGCATCACGGTTTCCAAAGGTAGTGGATTGAAAGAAATACAAGGGAAATAATGTAGAAATACGATAGAAATAAAGTAGAAATAGCCCGAGCCTGCCTGGCGGCAGGCAGGTAAACTCGGGGAAATAGGGGACTCAATTTGTGTTTCGATGGTATTTCACGCAGCCTGCCTACGGTAGGTAGGCCTGCCTGCCGGTAGGCAGGCGAAGCGAAGTGTATTTCTACTTTATTTCATTTTATAATAGAAAAAAAAACACTGCCAATTTAATTTGACAGTGTTTTGTGATCCCGCTGGGATTCGAACCCAGGACCCATACATTAAAAGTGTATTGCTCTACCAGCTGAGCTACGGAATCGGCACTTTTTAAGGTTAATCGAAAAAGCACGAATGCTTTTCAAAATAAAAAGCGGAAGGTCTTTCCGCTTTTTATCGTGATCCTGTCAGGACTCGAACCTGAAACCTACTGCTTAGAAGGCAGTTGCTCTGTCCAGTTGAGCTACAGGACCTGGTGACTACTTCTCGTCAAATAAAGTCGGGGTGGCAGGATTCGAACCTACGACCTCCACATCCCAAATGTGGCGCGATACCGGGCTACGCTACACCCCGAAACTTTCTTTAACTCCCTGCGAGTTAATATTGTGATCCCGCTGGGATTCGAACCCAGGACCCATACATTAAAAGTGTATTGCTCTACCAGCTGAGCTACGGAATCGGTACTTAATTTCGGTTAATTGAACTTGCTTTTTGAAACTTCAATGCCGTAATTGGACTGCAAATTTAAGACTCTGAATTCTAAATGCCAAGAATCAAATCCATCTTTCTCATAAAAGTTTCCATATTTTTTGGATTCCTCCTGCAAAGTATTCATTGTCAGGCGGATGTACCTCGGTTAATGATCGCAGATTCTTTGTTCAACCAGAGAAGCTACAAGGAAGCCATGGAGATTTACGAGGTAAATTTCGAATCTGGGATCTATTCCCCTTCCATGCTCCTCAAAATGTCCTTCATTGCGGAAGGCATTGGAGATAGCGAACGAGCTACGCTCTACCTCAGTAAATATTACGATTTGAGCCCCAACCCACAGACCATCTCCAAAATCAAAACACTCACCGGTCAAGCTGAATTGGCCGGCTATGAGGTAAGTGATGGGATGCGTTTTGTTCTTTTTCTGGTGGAATACAAGGAGATTCTCGTGGGAGGTCTCACCTTGTTCTTGATCATGTCCTTGATTGTACTTTGGTCACAGGGAAAAAAATTAAAGGAAGGTAGATTTTATGGTCCCTCGATACTATTGCTAGCACTAATTTTTGCCACAAATAACTTTTTAAATGGTCCCTCTACTGGATTGGTCACCTCCAGCCCTACGCTCATCCGCTCCGAGCCTTCAGCAGGAGGCGATTTTGTGGAGTTGGTGGAGCCAGGACACCGGGTGACCATCAAATCCTCACAAGATATCTGGTACGAAATCGAATGGAAGGAACAGACTGCCTACATCAAGAAAGAGGATGTAACAAGATTGTGAGGTAGAATTGTACAATGTGCCAAGTACCAAGTAAGGATTCGCATAAAGAACTTAATCCTGCCTAATTAAAGCAAGCAGAGGTCTTGATTCATTTTTAATGTCGAATGTCCAACGCCGAGTATTGAATATCGAAGTAAGGATTCGCATTAGAAATTGAATTTACTCCCCGAAACGTCTTACCTGCCTTGCTCTCAAAAAAAACCACATAGACACATAGAAAAAAGCCCTATGTGCCTATATGGTTTACTAGAAGAGTCTTTATTCATTATACGTAGTACCTGATACTTGCCTGCCTGCCGCAGGCAGGGTACATTGTACTTGGTACTTGGTACAACCTACAGCTTCTTAATCATCAAATTGCGGTAATGTACCACATCGCCGTGGTCCTGAAGGGAAATTTTCCCCTTTTTATACTTACCGAAGCCTGGCATGCTTTTGAACTTGCTCTTCGCGATTAGCGCTTCCCACTCTGGCGTAAATAGCTGGGTAGAGACGATATTCACTCCGTTCAAGAAGAAATCCAACTTGCCTTTATTGATGCGAATCTCGGCCTGATTCCACTCTCCCGCAGGCTTCACAGTCTCCTGGCTGCTCACGATCAAATCGTACAAATCCCCAGCTCTGTGGCTGATGATCTTTGCATCTGGGTGACCTGCATTGTCCAAGACCTGCATCTCAGGGCCTGTTTGCCAAGGATATTGGTACTCCGGAGATTCATGGACCAAGAAAATCACCCCACTATTTCCGTTTGCAGCAATTTTCCACTCGTACTTGAAATGGAAATTTTCAAACTCCTCAGCAGTGACAATATCCCCTCCATCACCTGCTTGCCAGCCTGCTTTATTGGCAGCATCTAGGTACAATTCGCCGTTCTCAATTTTCCAGGCCTTGCCTACTCCTCCTCCTCCATACTTGGACCAGCCCGCAAAGGACTTTCCATCAAATAGTGGAGTCCACTCTCCCTGCTCATTAACTTGAGTAGGAATTACTTCATTCTTGCCTTTAGGAGCGGCTATGAAGGCCATCCCGATCGCGGCACTTGCTAGAAGTGCTAGGACTTTAATTTTCATGGCTTATTTTCTTAAAAGTAAAACGTAACGCACCATGTCCTTGGCATCTTCCTCGCTCAAGTTGGGATGCGCCGACATGGGTACTTCACCCCATACACCTACACCACCCGCAATTACTTTTTGCGAAAGCATAGTCACATTCTCCTCTGTATTTTCATATTTGGCAGCCACATCCGCATAGGAAGGACCGATCAACTTACGCTCTACTTGATGGCAACCGGTACAATCGGATCCCTTTACTTTTTCCAATCCCTTGATGTACACAGGATCATCCTTGTACTTGTCCTCTAGGGAAACCTCCACAGGGGCGGCTTCGGTGGAAGCAGTTGCCTCAGCACTTGTCTCTGCTGATTTTTCACCCCCTCCACAAGAAAAAGCAAGACCTGCTAGAAGTACAACTACACTCGTTGCTCGAAAATTTAGTTTCATTGGTTTGATTTGGTTTATACGTTAAATTCCTAATACTCTTCTATTAAATGCCTCATCCGCGCCCGTACCGGCAAAGTCATCAAAGGCTTTTTCAGTTACTCGGATAATGTGGGAGTCGATAAATGGAGCGCCTTCCGCCGCACCCTGTTCCGGATGCTTGATGGCACACTCCCACTCCAACACGGCCCAACCACTGTAATTGTACTGCGAAAGTTTGCTAAATATTCCTGCAAAATCAACCTGACCGTCGCCTAATGATCTAAATCGACCGGCACGTTCTACCCAGCCCTGGAATCCTCCATAAACACCCTGCTTGCCAGTTGGATTGAACTCTGCATCCTTGACGTGGAACATCTTGATGCGCTCATGATAAAAGTCAATGAACTGCAAGTAATCCAAGCACTGCAATACAAAGTGGCTTGGGTCATACAGAATATTGGCGCGCTTGTGACCTCCAACTTTCTCTAGGAACATTTCGAAGGTAATGCCATCGTGCAAGTCCTCACCTGGGTGCAATTCGTAACACACATCCACACCCACCTCATCAAAGGCATTCAAAATAGGCATCCATCGGTTGGCTAGTTCGGTAAACCCAGTCTCCACCAGTCCTGCAGGGCGCTGTGGCCAAGGATAGACGGTGTGCCACATCAAGGCCCCAGAGAAGGTGGCATGCGCATTGAGCCCCAAATTAGCAGAGGCTTTCGCCGCATACTTGAGTTGTTGGGTAGCCCAGGCAGACTTTCCTTTTAGGTCTCCCTTGAGATTGGCTGGCGCAAATCCATCAAAAAGCTCGTTGTAGGCTGGATGTACAGCCACCAATTGCCCCTGCAAGTGCGTGGACAATTCGGAAATTTCCATCCCCGACTCGGCTACGATTCCTTTGATTTCGTCCGCATAGGTTTTGCTTTCGGCAGCCTTTTGCAAATCGATCATGCGTCCATCCCAAGAAGGAATTTGTACGGCTTTGTATCCTAAATCTGCCATGTAGTGGCAGATGTTTTTTAAGTTATTGAAAGGGGCAGCGTCACCGGCAAACTGTGCCAAAAAGATACCCGGTCCTTTAATTGTTTTCATACGACTTAGTAAATGATTAGAAGTTGAATTTATTTTTCTACAATAAATGGAGTCCACTTTTGCTCCGACTCAGTGCTACGCAAAACATGGTCGATAAATGCCATCCCACGGATTCCATCCTCGATGCCAGGGTAGTCTTCCCATTCCCATTTGGGTGCAGTGCCCTCCCGATCTGCATAAAGGCAGCGCGCAAAGTTGCGGTACAAATTGGCAAATGCCTCCACATAGCCCTCAGGATGGCCAGCTGGCGTACGGGTATTTTCTTGCGCCAAGGAACCAAGGTAGCCTGTTCCTGCGCGGAAAATCTGTGCAGGCACATTTGGATACCTGACAGTCAAGGAATTGTTCAATTCCTGCTCCCATTCCAAGCCCCCTTTTTCTCCATACACGCGAATTTTGAGATTGTTTTCACATCCCGTGTCGGTTTGAGAAGCCATCAAAACTCCAGATCCTCCATTTTCAAATCGAAGCAAAACCACCCCATCGTCATCGATAGGTCGACCATCAATCTTAATGTAGAGGTCCGCACAGATCTGAGAAACTTTTTCCCCAGTGACATATTCTGCCATGTTGAAGGCGTGGGTACCGATATCACCCATGCAACCTGCCAAACCGTTTCTCTTCGGATCCGTTCTCCATTCTGCCTGCTTATTATTCTCGGTTTCTAGGAGTTTGTATAGCCAGCCCTGCGGATATTCCACATAGACTTTCCGCACTTTCCCGATCATTCCGTCTTGCACCATCTGTCTGGCCTGCTTAATCATCGGGTAGCCTGTGTAGGTATGGGTAAGCAAAAAGCGTCGATCCGACTGGCTCACCACACGATACAAATCCTTGGCTTCCCCATAGTTTAAGGTAAGCGGCTTATCCAGTGCAACATGAAATCCATGTTTCAAAGCCTTCACAGTGGGATCATAATGCATGTTGTTTGGCGTGACGATGGCCACCACATCCATTCGCTCTCCTTCTGGAAGTTGGGATTCCTTGGCAAACATCTCGTCGTAACTCCCGTACACGCGGGTAGGATCAAGTCGAAGCTCTTTGCCCTTTTGGATGGATTTGGCAGGATCGGAACTAAACGCTCCACAAACCAATTCAAACATTCCGTCCATCAGGGCTCCGTTCAGGTGAATCGCTCCAATAAAAGAGCCGGGACCACCTCCAACGAGGCCAAGTTTCAATTTTTTTGTAGTCGACATGGGTACTGAATTAAATGGGTCTAAGGTTGAACTAGGATTGAGGAAATGGATGAAATTCCTCGTTTTTCTTCCTGAAAAAAGCGATTTTATGACCAGCAGTCCCAGTACTTTATGGACGGCTCAGACGAAACTTTTTACACGCTTTCTTTAGATTCTCAAAGAAGATGGGTAAACTACTGCAAAAACATCAAAAGTTTAAATTTTAAGCCCAAAAAAATAGCCTTCACCTAGCCCCCACTCCTTGCCTATGGCCCTTTTGGTAAAGATTCGCCTCTCTGTGATGATGTTTCTGGAATTTTTTGTCTGGGGCTCCTGGTACGTGACTATGGGTACATTTCTCGCAAATAACATCCAGGCCAAGGATCAAGAAATTTCTTTGGCCTTCTCCACCCAATCCTTTGGCGCCATTCTCGCTCCTTTTTTGGTAGGCCTTATTGCGGACCGGTATTTTCAGGCGCAAAAAATCCTGGGTTCCATTCATTTGATCGGTGCAACCCTACTTTTTGGGCTCCACGAAGCCCTCACCTTCGACACCTTCTTCCCCATGCTGTTGGGCTACATGATTTTGTTTATGCCCACGCTCGCCTTGGTCAATTCGATATCATTCAATCAGATGCAGCAACCAGAAAAAGAGTTTTCTGCCGTTCGAATTTGGGGAACGCTAGGCTGGGTAGCCGCTGGATTTCTCATCTCCGCCTTGGCCTGGGATAGCCCAGAGGGATTGGCCAAAGGACTCCTCGACAATACCTGGAAACTCGCCGCTGCAGCATCACTGCTCCTCGGCATCTACAGTTTTACCCTACCCGCGACTCCTCCACAAGCCAAGACGAATGGCCCTTTCCGCCTCAAAGAGGCCTTAGGACTCGATGCGCTGAGCCTGCTCTCGCATAGAAACTATGCCATCTTCTTCCTCTCTTCCATCCTCATCTGCATTCCCTTGGCCTTTTATTACCAAAACGCCAGCCCATTTTTGACAGAATTGAGCATGGAAAATTCAACAGGGAAAATGGCCTTAGGGCAGGTGTCCGAAGTCTTATTCCTCATTGCACTCCCCTTTTTCTTTTCCCGATTTGGGCTGAAAAAGACGCTTGCAGTGGCCATGCTGGCCTGGGTGGTTCGCTACCTCTTCTTTGCCTTTGGTGATACGGGCTCAGGAAATTGGATGCTACTCACTGGCATCATCCTACACGGGATTTGCTACGATTTCTTCTTTGTCAGTGGACAGATTTACACCGATGCGCATGCGGGCAAAAAATTCAAATCTGCTGCCCAAGGATTAATTACCCTAGCCACCTACGGAATCGGCATGCTGATCGGATTTTGGTTGGCAGGGCAAATCTCCAATTTTTACCTACTGGAAGGCGGGATGCACGATTGGAAATCAATTTGGTTGATCCCCGCTGGGATTTCTGGCTTGGTTTTCCTATTTTTCATTGCTGTTTTCAAAGCAGAAAAAATAAACACCCAAAACTAACCCCTGCGCATCATGACCTTCGACTCAGGAAGACGCTCCTCCTTTAAAAAAATGCTCCTCGGCGGTGCCGCAATGGGCACACTATCCTCCATGGAGTTTAAAGAAAAGGAAACTTATGCCCTCAAGGGCAATATCAACCATGGAGTTTGCGCCTGGTCCATGCGCCCACTTAGCCTCGAACAACTCTGTGCACAGATCAAATCTGTTGGGGTAGGTGCCATTGACTTGATCAGCCCAGCCAACTGGGATCTTCTCAAAAAATACGACATCCATTGCTCCATGTGCAACGGCGCGGAGATTAGCATTGCTGATGGATTCAACGAGCCTAATTTTCATGCCCAACTGGAAAAAAACTACCTAGAATTGATTCCTCTTGTGCAAAAGGCTGGCTACAAGAACGTGATTGCCTTTTCAGGAAATAGAAGAGGCATGGACGACGAGACCGGATTGAAAAACTGTGAAATCGGGATCAAAAAAATCCTCAGCCAAGCAGAAAAGCACGGAGTAATCATCACCATGGAGCTGCTCAATAGCCGGGTGGATCACAAGGATTACCTATGCGACAAATCTGCCTGGGGTATCGAACTGTGCAAGCGCATCGGAAGTGAGAACTTCAAACTACTTTTCGATATTTACCACATGCAAATTGACGAGGGCGATATCATTCGCACCATTCGTAACAACCACCAATACTTTGGCCATTACCACACGGCTGGAAACCCAGGAAGAAATGATTTGGATGAAAGCCAAGAAATAAATTACCCGCCTATCATGCAGGCTATTGTAGATTCGGGTTTCAAAGGCTATGTTTCCCATGAATTTATCCCCAAGGGAGAAGATAAAATTGCTGCACTGGGACATGCCGTGCAGGTTTGCGATGTCTAATAACAATTAAACCAATACCATTACTATGGCAAATGAAGCGTATGACGCAATTGTAGTTGGGTCAGGAATTAGTGGCGGATGGGCCGCAAAAGAGCTTACTGAGAAGGGCCTTCGCGTACTTCTTCTAGAAAGAGGCCCAAATGTCGAGCACGTAAAAGATTACAAATCGGCCACCTTGGCACCTTGGGAAGTTCCTCACAGAGGCCGTAGAACCCAAGAGCTACTTGCCAACCATCCCACCCTTCAGCGTGACTATGTGCTCAATGAGCTCAACTTGGATTGGTGGGCACACGAAAGTGATTCCCCCTATGTAGAAGAAAAACCATTCAACTGGTTTAGAGGCTATCAAGTAGGAGGTCGCTCCCTTCTTTGGGGTAGACAATCCTACCGCTGGTCTGAAATGGACTTTGAAGCCAATGCCAAGGATGGCATCGCGGTGGACTGGCCTATTCGCTACAAGGACATTGCTCCTTGGTACAGCTATGTAGAGAAATTCATTGGGGTATCCGGATCAAAGGAAGGTCTTGACGTATTGCCTGATGGTGAATTTCAGCCACCAATGCCGATGAACTGTGTAGAAGAGGCTGGAACAGCCAAAATCAAAGAACATTACAAAGGTGCACGAAATTGGATCATCGGTAGACCTGCCAACATCACGCAGCCACTACCTGGACGCCCAGGTTGCCAATACCGCAATAAGTGTTCCCTAGGCTGTCCGTTTGGAGGCTATTTCTCCACCCAGGCTTCTACCCTGCCTGCAGCCATGGCCACTGGAAAGCTGACGCTACGCCCTTGGTCTATCGTCAGAAGATTGATTTACGACAAAAACAGCCAGAAGGCTACCGGCGTGGAGATCATCGATGGAGAAACAAACCAGACGATGGAGTTTTCCGCTAAAATCATTTTCCTCTGCGCCTCCACCATCGCTTCAACGGCCATTCTCATGCGTAGTGCTACAGATATCTGGCCAGGTGGGTTGGGTTCTAGCTCAGGCGAATTGGGACACAATATAATGGACCACCATTTCCGCTTGGGTGCCAGCGGTACCTACGAAGGATTTGAGGACAAGTACTATTTTGGCAAGCGCCCTACCGGATTGTACATCCCACGCTTCCGAAATGTGAATGGCGATAAGCGAGATTACATCCGAGGCTTTGGCTACCAAGGAGGTGCCAGCCGCAGTGGTTGGAGTAGAGATGTAGCCGAACTAGGACTAGGTGGTCCTATGAAAGATGCCCTCACCGAACCAGGACCATGGTCCATGGGCATCACAGCCTTTGGAGAAATTCTTCCGTACCACGACAACTTGATCAAACTCAGCGACTCCGTAAAAGACAAGTGGGGAATGGAAGCCCTAGTCATGAGTGCGGAAATCAAAGAAAACGAGCAGAAAATGCGCGTGGACATGATGAGCGATGCGGCAGAAATGCTCGAGGTAGCAGGATTCAAAAATGTGAAGACCTTTGACAATGGCTACATTTTTGGAAATGGAATCCACGAAATGGGAACAGCGCGTATGGGTAGAGATCCAAAGACTTCGGTCTTGAATGGCAACAACCAAGTATGGGACGCCAAAAACGTGTTTGTGACGGATGGAGCCTGCATGACCTCTGCAGCAGCACAAAACCCTTCGCTTACCTACATGGCCTTGACCGCGAGAGCAGCTGCTTTTGCCGTTGAAGAATTGAAAAAGCAAAACCTCTAATCCGACAAGAACATGACTTTAATGAATAGAAGAGACGCGCTAAAATCTGTGGCACTCCTGATGGGAGGAACATTTATCGGTTCAACAGCACTTCTAACCGGATGTGCACCCGGTTCACAGTTAAAAGATTTGAACTTTACCGCTGAGGATTTGGCCTTTTTGGATGAGATTGGAGAAACCATCATTCCTACTACAGATACCCCGGGAGCAAAAGCAACCAAAATTGGGGAGTTTATGCAGATGATGGTGAAGGATTGCTACGATGCAGACCAGCAAACCACCTTTATCACCGGATTGAATACCATCCGAACTGATTTCAAAGCGGAAAAGAGTGTAGACTTTATGGAAGGAACTCCAGAAGATCGCTTGGCATTCCTCAACGCAATGCACCAAAAGTATGTAGCTAGTGGAGAGGAAAAGCAACCTGAAATCATCCACATGCTTCGCGATTTGACCGTGCTGGGCTACTTCAGCTCAGAAATTGGCGCTACCCAAGCACTTAGATACCAAGAAACACCAGGACGATTTGATCCTTGCCTGGATTACAAAAAAGGAGACCGAGCCTGGGTTTAATTTGAATTTCAACCTGCTGCCTGCCTTTCAAAAGGGCAGGCAGTTTTTTTTGGTGTTTAATCCGCAAATTCCTCTTGAACAGGCTTTTTGAAGATGTAGATGTAAATCACCAAAATGAAAATTAGGAGTAGGGCCAGTTCAAACTGCGCCCAGATTTGAGATCGATTGATCAAGGTTTTTGCTTTGGAAACCAATTTTTCTCCTTCCTCCAACTGGATAGCACTCAATTTCTCCAAGTCTTGCTGGGCACGAGCAATCTTTTGATCGTAAACCTTGACTTGGGCCTCATTTACGCCTGTAGAATCATTGTAAAGCAGTTGATAGCTTTTGATGCTCAGGTCTTTCTCAATGATGCGTTTGAAATCTGCCAATAAGGTAGCCTCCTGCTCCGTCAACTGTGTTGCTTCAAAAGCTGCCACCAGTTTTAATATCGCCTGCTCCTCCTTGGAAATCTCCAGCACTGCCTTGGAGTAGTCAAAATTGAGGGTACAGTGATCCACCAACTTTTGAATCGTAAATAGCTTTTCGGAGATCTGAAAAATATAGCTCTCCACCAGCAAGCGATCCTCATACACATCGGATAGCGTACTGCTCACGCTTCGAAAAGATTGGCGCTCCAATAGATTCTTTCCATACAGTAGCACCACGAGCACCCCGATAATCAGGAAGCCGGTTATTTTTCGTTTTTTATAGGAAGTTGCCATAGCTGTAAGTAGTTCTAACTATTTGTAAGAGAGAAATAAACCAGATTCCACCTCTTTCCCAAGTGATTTAAGGCAAATTTCAGGGATTTTGATTTGGGTTTTGATTGTACACCCGCACGTAATCCACCTCCATACGTTGCGGCCAAATAGCCGGATCTACTCCCTCTTTTCCACCCCAGTTGCCTCCCACAGCAAGGTTGAGAATCAAGTAAAAGGGTTGGTCAAAAGGCCATTCCTTGTAATCATTACCTGTATTTTTGAAAGTGAAATAGAACTTTCCATCAATGTAAAAATCGATTTGCTCCTTCTTCCAATCCGCAGCATAGGTATGGAATTCAGTGGCAAAAT
The DNA here is from genome assembly GCA_903952135.1 of uncultured Algoriphagus sp. GTDB lineage: Bacteria > Bacteroidota > Bacteroidia > Cytophagales > Cyclobacteriaceae > Algoriphagus. The sequence continues at coordinate 30,922 of CAJBER010000193.1, read as the reverse complement.
CTGGAACCAGCAACTTTCCTCCTTTTTGTGTTCCAATCATGTGATTGAAGGCTTCGGTATGCACCGTCCAATGCACAGTTCCAGGGTCATAGCCCACATGCTCCATGATGTCGATTTCTCCATTCTTTGGCCAGCCTCCAAATCGATCTTCCTCAGGAAGCATCCAAATCGCCGGCCAGGTACCGCGTCCTTGAGGCAACTTGGCACGAACTTCTACATAGCCGTATTGCCAGGACCCCTTTCCTTTGGAGACCAGTTTGGCGGAGGTATAGCCCTTGGGCTGACTCGCATCCGCATGGGCCTCTACGAGCAACACCCCTCCTTGCACGCGTGCATTCTTCGATTGCCCGGAAGTATAGAGTTGAAGCTCATTGTTGCCCCATCCATGATCTCCCACCTCAAGGCTCCATTTGCTCGAATTAGGAAGACCATCTAAGTCAAACTCATCTGACCAAAGGAGCTTGGCTCCGGATTTTGATCCTTGGGAATAGGTAGAAAAAGAAAAAAGAAGGCCAAGCGACAAGAGATAAATAACTTTCATAGCAGGAAGAAAAACTTTTTTAACTGAGACAAGGTTGACAAAATCAAGTAGGTATCTCTGGAGAATCGAGGATATCACCTATTTTAGCAACGAATATACTCCCAAAATTATGGCATACTACGTTCGACTCGGACAAATTCCTCCAAAAAGACACACCCAGTTTCGCCAACCTGATGGCAGCCTATACAAAGAAGAGCTTGTGAGTTCCAAAGGGTTCTCAGGAATCTACTCCAACCTCTACCACATCTACAATCCCAATGAAGTAAAATCCATCGGAAAGCCCACCCCCTACAGTTGGACGGCAGCCGATGCGCATGGGCTCAACCAAACGCACCTCAAAACTTCAGGTGTAGGCATCACCGGAGAGGATTACCTCAGCGCTCGCCGCATGCTCCTAATCAACAACGACGTGATGATGGGCATCTGCACCCCGAAGCAACGGAAGATGGATTATTTTTTCAAAAATGCCGATGGAGACGAGTTGATCTACATCCACGATGGAGAAGGAGTGATGTATTCCCAATTTGGAAAGCTAGTAGTCAAAAAAGGCGATTACATCGTCATTCCAAGAACGACCATTTACCGATTTGAATTCAATGAAGAAGGGCCTTTGCGTCTCTTGGTCATGGAATCTCAAGGACCTATCGAAACGGTCAAGCGCTACCGAAATGAAGTGGGTCAACTGCTCGAGCATTCGCCCTACTGCGAACGAGACATTCGCCCCCCACACGAGATTCACCTGGAAGAGCAAAAGGGAGATTACCTGATCCAAATCAAAAAGCAAGGAATGCTTCACCCCTACCACTATGCCCACAGTCCCTTGGACATCGTGGGTTGGGATGGCTACCTCTATCCCTATGCCCTATCCATTCACGACTTTGAACCGATCACAGGCAGAATCCACCAGCCACCTCCCGTGCACCAGACCTTCCAGGCTGCAGGATTTGTAGTTTGCTCCTTTGTTCCTCGCTTGTTTGACTACCATCCTTTGTCCATTCCAGCACCCTACAACCATAGCAACATTGACTCTGACGAGGTCTTGTACTATGCCGAAGGGGAGTTTATGAGTAGAAAAGGAATTGATCGAGGCTCATTTACCTTGCACATGGGAGGCCTACCCCATGGTCCACATCCAGGAACGGTGGAAAAATCCATCGGAGCCAAGGAAACCCATGAATATGCGGTCATGCTAGACACCTTCCGGTCGCTTCAAATCACCACCGACGCCTTGGAATTTGTAGACAAAAACTACCCCATGAGTTGGACTACCTAAAAAAACAAAAACCGGATTTTACTCCGGTTTTTTTATGGGTGAGGGTGAGGGTGAGGGTGAGGCCAAACTTAAAGGCCCAAAAATTTCAATTCCTCTTCCAAGGAAATCTCCTTGTGCTTGTATTCTTGTCGGTCCAGTAAACTCTTCTCTGTAGAAAGACGGTTGAGGCTGACTGAATGCGCGTAATAATCCTCATCCCATTCAGGGCAGTTTGCAAATCCCTCTTGCAGCAACTTCTTACAAATCAGCTGCTGTACGTAGCGGGCCAACTCGTCCACGGAATGGTTGCCAGGCAACTTGATTAATAAGTGAATATGGTTTGGCAGTACGCTGAGATGAGTTTGTTTCTCGTAAAAATCCAAAGGCAATTCTTCGAGTACTTTTTTGATAGACCCCGCCATTTCAGAGGTAATCAATGGAGCATGTCCTTTGGTCCAAAGAACTAGGTGCGTCCAGATATTTGAGTGTGAATGGGGCATTTTGAGAAACGTATTGACTAAAAATAGAAACAAAAAATTTATCCCCCAAGTAAATCCTTGATTTTCAGTAAGTAATAAATTGGATTTTTTCAAAAAATAGAAACGAAAAAGGGCTCCCTCTTGCTGAGGAAGCCCTTTCTAAAAAAATCGGAACGGGAATTTGACTGAAAATTAATTTCCAATTACTGCTTGAATAGGCTGACCGGTAGTACCATTCGGCATCCGGATTTGAAGCAAATTGGCTAGAGTTGGAACAATGTCTGTTACGGTGGTGTAGGCTGAACTTTTTCCCGGCTTGATCCCCCAACCGTAAAAAGCAATCGGCACATGGGTATCGTAAGAGTAGCCCGAACCATGGGTAGTTCCACGCTTTCCGCCCACCAACCAGGCCGGTTCCAACACGAGCAATACATCCCCTGAAGCCTTGTGATTGTAGCCCATCTGCAAGAGATGCGCCGGAGCCTGGGTAAATTCCTGGCGACGAAGGTCTGCAGCCGTGTAGGCTTCCTTAACTCCAGCAAATCCCAAGACAAACTGAGCGATATCGCGCTGCATCTTCTCTAAATCCATTTTTTTCTCTTGGATCAAGGCATGATTCAAGAACACTTGCTCGTTGGAAAAATTAAGAATCCAATCTCCCTCCCCATAATTGGCTAGCGCAAATCCTTTCAACTGACCTTGAACCATCCCGGAATTGAAATTTCCAGCAGGAATACGCTCACTCAACATGTACTGGGGCACATCCGCTACGGCATGATCCGCTGAGATAAAGACAAGGTATTCGCCCTTGCCCAACTTTTGATCCAGGTAGGTAAAGAACTGAGCCAGCTCCCGATCCAATCGCAAGTAATTGTCCTCTACTTCAATGGAAGAGGGGCCAAATCGGTGGCCAATGTAATCCGGACTGGAGAAGCTGATCGCGAGGAAATCGGTAACCTGCCCTTGACCTAATTTTTCCCCTTCCAAGGCCGCATAGGCAAAATCCAAGGTGAGGCTATTGCCAAAAGGAGTGGAAGGTACCAAACCATAACCTCCATTGGCTCCTTTCAAGGCCGCTAAATCGTAGGGAAAACTAGGACTATCCTTACCAATAAAGGGAGACTCAAAGTCGTTGTGATCCGGAAGGCTATTCACATAGGTCTCCACCGGAAAAAGGGTTTTCCAAGTTTGGCTTAGGTAATGATCAGGACGCTTTTTTGCATTAAAATTCGTCACCCAAGTAGGTAGGGTCTGCCGGTAATAGGTGGAAGTCATCCAGTCCCCATTTACGTCATCGTACCAGTAGGCATCTCCCGTATGGCCTGCAGGGAAACTTGCTCCTCGATCCTTGATGGCAATGCCTACTACTTTGGAGCGCTTCCCTGTGGAAAGTCGCAACTCATCGGTGATGGTCGTGGTCAACAAATTGCGAGGGCTAATTTTTCCATTTTCAGGAGTTCCTCCCACATTGCTAACCAGGGAATCCTCCGCGCAGTAAATCATTTTTTTCAAAGAAGGCACGTACCAATTGTTGCCAATCACCCCATGCGTAGCCGGTGTCGCTCCAGTATAAACGGAGGCGTGACCAGGACCTGTGTAGGTAGGAATATAGTTGTAATGCCCATTGGTCATCATAAATCCCTGTTGCGTAAAGCGCTTGAATCCACCTTCCCCAAAACGGTCGGCAAAGCGATACAAATATTCCTGACGCATTTGGTCAACAATGATGCCCACTACCAGCTTTGGCTTTTTTGGAGCTTGTTGCGCCACCGCAGCGGTACCAAGAGAAAAGGCCAGAAGAATGCCAAAAAAGAAATGTTTCATAGGGAACAGGGGAATTTTCTCAAAGATAGGGATTCGGAAAGTTTCCTTGGTTAAACTTATGTTAAATGGCAATGGAATTATCCGCAATCTTACCTGTGGCTACGCTTTTGGATGGGGGAGTATTTAGTAGCAAGTATCAAGTATCAAGACTAGAATTCTGCTCCTATTGCGAATCCGTACTTCGACATTCGGAGTTCAGCGTCCGGCGTTCGTCATTAAAAAATTAGTAGCAGTCCACTGCCCGTCGTCAGTTAGCAGTTGACTATTCCCAATAAAAATCCACCTCGTATTTAATTCGGGTCTAATGACCAAACGGATACAGAGAAAAGCAAAATAATGACCACGAAAATGCCCCTCGTGGATCCTGAGCAGATGGAAGCTTCGCAACGTGAAATTTTCCCTAACTTGCAGGCGGATTTATCCGTGTACACCCCATGCAAACTTATTTTCGGATTCTTTCCTACGCCCGACCTTATGGGAGATTTATTCCGGTTTACATCGGTTACACCCTATTGGCGATCATTTTTGGATTGATGAACTTCACCCTTCTCAAGCCACTTTTTGATGTGATTTTTGAGCAGGTCGCTCCCGATGCCCTAGAAAAATTCCGAACACAACCCACCTTTACCCTTTCCCTAGACTATTTCATTTCCCTGTTCAATCACCTCTTTTTACAGGTAAGTGAATCCTATGGGAAGTTTGGCACCTTGCTCTTTGTCTGCTCCATCATTGTGGGATCGGTGTTCCTTGCCAACCTGTTTACCTACCTCTCCGGCGTAGTACTGGCCCAAGTGCGTGCTCAGGTGATCAAAGGGATGCGCATGGATATTTTTGAAAAAGTAAGTGCCCTTCACCTGGGCTACTTTTCCAACGAACGAAAGGGGGACCTCCTTTCCAAAATGACCAATGACATTCAGGAGGTGGAAAACACGATCGTGCAATCCCTGCGAATCCTATTTCGGGAGCCCGCCACCATCGTCCTCTATTTTGGAGTACTCTTTTTCATGTCGGTGCCCCTCACCCTCTTTACCATCTTGATCATTCCGATCTCGGGAGCGATCATCGGAGGCATTACGCGTCGATTGCGAAAAACGGCCATCCAAAGCCAGCAATCCCTGGGACGTATTGTGAGCATCTTGGACGAGACACTAGGCGGCATGCGCGTAGTGAAAGCCTTCAATGGGGAAAAATTTGTACAAGGAAAATTTGATTCCGAAACCGACTACTACTCCGATGTGAATGTGAGCATGGCTCGGAAAAATGAACTGGCAGGGCCCATTTCCCAATTCCTTGGGGTAAGTGTAGTGGCCGGTATCCTCCTGTACGGGGGTAATCTGGTATTGAGCGGGGATTCAGAACTCTCCGCCTCCAACTTCATCACCTACATCATCATCTTCACCCAGGTACTCAATCCTGCCAAGGAAATCTCCCGTGCCGTATCCACCATCCAGCGGGGTATCGCCTCTGCTGACCGGATTTTTGAAGTGGTAGATACAACCAACCAACTCCCTTCCCCAGCAAATCCAAAACCATTCCCTGGCTTTAGCAAGCAAATCGAATACAAGAATGTCAGCTTTGCTTACGGAGAAAACAAGGTGCTGGACCAAATCAGCTTCACCCTTGAAAAGGGAAAAACCATCGCACTCGTAGGTCCTTCCGGCGGAGGAAAATCTACCTTGGCGGATTTGGTGCCCCGATTTTACGATCCGAGCTCCGGCCAAATCTTGGTGGATGGCATCGATCTCAAGGACATTGCTACCGCTACCTGGAGAAGCCAACTGGGAATCGTCACCCAAGAATCCATCCTGTTTAACGATTCGGTCTTCAACAACATTGCCTTTGGAATCGATGGAGTCACGGAGGCACAGGTCATGGAAGCGGCAAAAATTGCGAATGCGCATGAGTTTATCAGCAAACTGGAACAGGGGTACCAAACCAACATTGGCGACCGGGGATCCAAACTTTCAGGAGGTCAGCGGCAGCGACTGAGCATCGCTCGAGCAGTACTGAAGAATCCTCCCGTGCTCATCTTGGATGAGGCCACCTCGGCTCTGGATTCGGAATCTGAACTGCTCGTGCAGGAAGCCATCACCAAGTTGATGAGCAGCCGCACCACCCTAGTCATCGCACACCGACTCAGCACCATCCAACATGCGGATGAGATCTTGGTGATCGATAAAGCCAAAATTGTGCAGCGAGGTACCCATGCAGAGTTGATCGCACAAGGAGGACTCTACCAGAAACTCTCCACCATCCAGTCGGTCTAGACTGGGAACTGCTCCCGTGGAGCCAACTCCTTGGGAGGGTTCCAAAATTGCTAGTCAAAATTTTAACCCCTCCACCGAATCCCTTGTAAAATAGGCTATATTCGTAGGAACACTTTTTTTAAACTCAATCATGGTTGCAAAAACTTTTGGAAGCGCCGTCTCCGGTGTGGACGCCAACCTCATCACCATCGAGGTCAATGTAGGCCAAGGCACCAACTTCTTTATGGTGGGACTGCCCGACTCTGCGGTCAAAGAATCCCAGCAGCGCGTGGAATCGGCACTCAAGTACTTCGGTTACCGCATGCCTCGGCAGCGAGTTGTGGTCAATCTAGCTCCGGCAGACCTGCGCAAGGAAGGCTCCGCCTACGACCTCCCGATTGCCATGGGCATTCTCCAAGCCTCCGAACAGGTGAGTTTCCCCACCCTAGATCAGTATGTGCTGATGGGGGAACTCTCCCTCGACGGCAAACTCCGTCCCATCAAAGGGGTACTGCCCATCGCCATCGAAGCCCGAAAGCGGGGCTTTAAGGGTTTTATCCTCCCCCTCGAAAATGCGAAGGAGGCCTCCATTGTGAATAGCATAGACATCATCGGCGTGGAAACCTTGGATCAGGCTTCGGACTTTTTACAGGGGCACATCCAGATCGAACCGCTCGTAACCGACACACGGGAGATTTTTTACCAGGGCATCGACACCCCCGAGTTTGACTTTGCGGATGTGCAGGGACAGGAAAACATCAAACGTGCCATGGAGATTGCCGCTGCAGGCGGCCACAACGTGATCATGATTGGCCCTCCCGGAGCAGGCAAAACCATGTTGGCCAAGCGCTTGCCCTCCATCCTCCCGCCCTTGAGTTTGCAGGAAGCACTGGAAGCCACCAAGATCCACTCCGTGGCTGGCAGGTTGGGAAAGCATGCCTCCCTATTGGCGCAACGCCCTTTTCGCAGTCCACACCATACGATTTCGGACGTCGCCTTGGTCGGTGGAGGAGGTAATCCACAGCCCGGGGAAATCTCCCTGGCCCACCATGGAGTCCTATTTCTGGACGAGCTCCCTGAATTCAAGCGCTCCGTACTGGAGGTGATGCGGCAGCCCCTGGAGGAGCGCAAAGTCACCATCAGCCGAGCGAAGGTGTCGGTGGATTTTCCGGCCAACTTTATGCTCATCGCCAGCATGAATCCCTGTCCCTGTGGCTACTACAACCACCCTGAAAAGGAGTGCGTCTGTGGCCCGGGCATCGTGCAGCGCTACTTGAATAAGGTCAGCGGACCCTTGCTGGACCGCATCGACTTGCATGTGGAAGTGACACCCGTGCGCTTCGAGGAGATGACCTCCACACGCAAAAGTGAGTCGAGCAGAGACATTCGGGAGCGGGTGATCAAAGGGCGAGAACGGCAAAAAATTCGATTTGAAAGCAATCCAGAGGTGTTTTGCAATGCGATGATGCCCTCTCACCAAGTCAAGCAGGTCTGTCAGATCTCTGAGGCCGGCAAAACCCTACTCAAAACCGCCATGGAGCGCCTGGGTCTCTCCGCTCGGGCCTACGACCGCATCCTCAAAGTGGCCCGCACCATTGCAGACATTGCCGAGAGCGAAGACATCCGCGTAGAGCACCTCGCCGAAGCCATCCAATACCGCAGCCTGGATAGAGAAGGCTGGGCGGGGTAGGTAAAAAGAAAGCCCTCCGTTATCCATGCAAGGCTTTCTAATTCTAGTGTGATTTTCTAATCTTTAAATAATTTAAAACTAAAACAAGATTTGAAGTTTTAGTTAATTGGCCGTCGACTGTGGACCGTCAACCGTTGACAAAAATTATATATCAAACTTAATCCCCTGCGCCAGCGGCAACTGGGTGGAGTAGTTGATGGTATTCGTTTGGCGTCTCATGTAGGCCTTCCAGGAATCGGAACCCGACTCTCGTCCTCCGCCGGTTTCCTTCTCTCCCCCAAAAGCACCCCCAATCTCTGCTCCCGAAGTACCAATATTCACATTGGCAATGCCGCAGTCAGATCCAGACACCGCTAAGAAGGCTTCTGCCTCCCGCATATTCGTGGTCATGATGGCCGAAGAAAGCCCCTGTGGCACCCCATTCTGCAAGGCAATGGCTTCCGGAAGTGTGCTGTACTTGATCAAGTACAAGATGGGCGCAAAGGTCTCGTGCTGCACGATGTCGAAGTGATTCTCTGCTTCGTAGATGGCTGGCTTCACGTAGCATCCAGATTCATAGCCTGCTCCGGTAAGCACTCCTCCTTCGACTACGGCTTTTCCTCCAGCAGCTTTTACCTGTTCGATAGCCGCTAGGTAGTTCTCCACCGCCTGAGTATCGATCAACGGGCCAACATGGTTTTTTTCATCCAAAGGATTGCCAATGACCAACTTGCCAAAAGCAGCGGCTAGTCGATTTTTTACTGCATCATATACATTCTCTTGCACGATCAAGCGACGTGTAGTGGTGCAGCGCTGTCCTGCGGTACCCACCGCTCCAAACAAAGCACCGCGAATTGCGATCTCCAAGTCGGCTTGCTCGGTGATGATGATGGCATTGTTGCCCCCAAGCTCCAACAAGGAACGACCCAAGCGCTCACCCACTGCCTTGCCTACTGCCTTACCCATTCGGGTGGAACCAGTGGCAGACACCAGCGGAATTCGAGAGTCATGAGAAAGCAAAGCACCTATCGAGGCATCCCCAACGACCAAGTTGGAAATCCCTTCCGGCAAACCGTGCTGGGCAAATATTTTTGCGACAATGTGCTGGCAGGCAATAGCCGAAAGCGGAGCTTTTTCCGAAGGCTTCCACAAACACACATCTCCACATACCCAAGCCAAGGCGGTATTCCAAGACCAAACGGCCACCGGAAAGTTGAAGGCGGAAATAATCCCCACCACCCCAAGCGCATGCCACTGCTCGTACATGCGGTGACCGGGACGCTCGGAATGCATGGTCAAGCCATACAGCTGTCGCGATAAGCCTACTGCAAAATCACAAATGTCAATCATCTCCTGTACCTCACCCAAACCCTCCTGATAGGATTTGCCCATTTCGTAGGACACCAACTTGCCCAAATCGGCTTTTACTTCACGAAGGGCATTGCCAATCTCCCGGACGATATCACCACGCTTGGGCGCAGGCACATTCCTCCAGGTTTCAAAGGCCACCAAAGCCTGTGCGACCACCGCCTCGTAGGTTTCCTCGGTTGCCAACTGCACGGATGCTATTTTTTTGCCATCGGCAGGGGAAAAAGATGCCAGGGAAGCGGCTCCTGAATCAAGCCAGGTGGTACCGGTGGAAGAACCCAAATTGGATTCCTGAATACCAAGATTTTTTAAAGACTGTTGGATACCAAAAAGATTGTTCATGGGGGAGCTGTCTAGTGAAAGCCCAAAGTTAAAATTTTGCGCGCCACTCTCCTGCCCTACTTTGAAAATATTCTAGCGGGATTGTATTTTGAAAAAGTGGAGGCGAACTTTTCAGAAGGTCGGAGTTTGTAAACTAGTACGAGGCGATAGTTGCCCGTTTGCACTCCTTGCGTCCAATCCTCCAGTGGCTGCAGTGCCAAAGTTTTGTACACATAGTTCACATTCACCCCAAATCGAGGCCCATTGTAACCCAGGTAGGCACGTGCATGGTAGCCCCAACTCAGGTTCCAATTTGATTCGGCCGATCCTGAATTCCAGGTAGATCCTACCCCTAGATTTCCTGTAAAACTCCCGGTAGCGAAAAAGCCTTTTCCAAGCACCAAGGTACCGATCAAACCTGCATTTGGCCCTAGGTGCAGAAAATCTGCACTTTGGTAATTTTGCTTGGGCGAAAGCTGCGTTGGGAAGATCAAGGAATCAGCTCCTATTTGTAAGCGGTAAAATTCAAACCCCACAAGGGGAGAAAGGGCTGACTTTTTTTGAATCGCAGACTGATGCACCGCCGCCGGCAAGGAGATTTTATCCCCCTTAAAAATGTAATTGGCATGCACCCCCGCTTTAAATACCTCCAAGTCAGGGCGCAGATAGGGCTTCTCCGCACCTACCCCATCAGGAACGCGGTATCCTTTGTAATCCTGCCAAAAAAAGTCAATGACCCAGTTTCTCGGATAAATATGCCCCTGAAAATCAAAAAATCGAGGATACTCCGGCTCGATCTTTCGATTCAAAAAAACAAAAGGAATCGCCACATTGAGCGTAAATTTTTTGTAGCTCACCCCAAACCCAATATTCATCCCTCTATCGGGCAGGTAGCGAAGGTCTTCACTTGGGAAGTTGAGACCCGTGTATTTCTGAGATAAATAGGTCCGCAGCACAAGCACCTCAGGTTCCTCCGCCACAAAGCTGCTGTCCCATTTGCTTTGGGCAGCTAGCATTCCTGTCAGGAAAAAGGAAAGAAAAAAGAAGACCAGGCTTCTACCCATGCTTGGCAGTTGATTTATTGCTCCAAAGGTAACCAAAATGCGGGAGCTCAGAAGAGCCCACAAGTTTCACAAAAAATGGTAATTTTGAACTGAGGTTTTTGTACCTCCACCCAATCGCATTATGGCTTCGAACTCCTCCCCTCTCCAGTCCTTGAAAAGAAACCTTCAGCAGCGCTGGAAAATGCTTCGTTTCAACCTAAGTGCCTCCAACAATCCCTTGTTTATCGGCTTCTACAGAAATTTTTACAATCCCAAAAAGGGCAGTCTATCTGACTTTTTGAGCCAGTACTCCAAGTCTAAACCTGGGAATTTTACGGTAGTACAAATCGGCGCCAACGATGGAATCACCCACGATCCCATCCACAAGTTTATCAAACGGGACGATTGGAAAGGTGTGCTGTTGGAACCACAGCCGGACGTATTTCACGAGTTTCTCACAAAAATCTATGCCAAAAACAAAGGCATCACTCCCCTCTGTGCGGCCATTGGAGAAAAAGACGGCAGTCAGCCGATCTACAAAGTAGGATTTTCGTCCATGCGCTGGGCTACAGGTCTAGCCTCCTTTTCCAAGGAGAAAATTGAACAGGCATTTGAAGACGGCATCGTCGCCTCCAACTGCCGACGCTTTGGTATCGAGATTCCTACCGACCAAAGCCAGTGGATCAGCCACGAAGACGTGCAGGTGATCGCACCAGCCACACTCATTCAAACCTACAACTTGCAGCACATTGACTTGCTTCAAATCGATGCGGAAGGCTACGACTTGGAGGTCATTCGAATTTTTGACATCCCCAAGACCCGACCACAGGCCATCATCTTTGAAAATGTGGGCTTGAATGCCGCGGATTATGCTTCCTGCCTGCAATTGTTGGAAGAGCAGAATTACCAATTGAAAAAATTTGGACCCAACACTCTGGCCTTGCAAAAGCCGCTGGGTGAATTTGCTTCCTTTTTTAACGCATGACCCCAGGATTGATTTCTATCATTGTCCCCTGCTACAACCAGGGGATTTACCTGAAGGAAACCATCCAATCCGCACTAGCCTCCACTTACCGCCCACTCGAGATAATTATCATCAACGATGGCTCCGCAGATGATTCCCTGGAACTCGCCCGAGTATTGGAAGCCCAGTATCCGGAAGTTCGGGTACTGGACCAAGCCAATGCCGGGGTCACCAAAGCCCGTAATGTGGGCATTGCGGCTGCCCAAGGGGAATACATTTTGCCCCTGGACGGAGATGACCTGATTTCTGCTACCTACATCGAAAAAGGCATGGCTATCCTTAGCTCTCGGCCTAAAGTCAAAGTAGTTTACTGCCAAGCGGAGAAATTCTCCTCTACTGTTCGCAAGCCCTGGAAACTGAAACCTTTTAGCCTACAGCAGCTGGCCAAGGACAACATGATTTTTGTATCGGCCCTTTTTCGCAAAGCGGATGCACTGGCTGTAGAAGGATTTTCCGAAGACATGCAGTTGGGTCGGGAGGACTGGGAGTTTTGGATCAAACTCCTCAAAAATGGCGGTGACGTGGTGCAGCTTCCAGAGGTAGGTTTCTTCTACCGACTCACACCCACGAGCAAACGAAAAAAAACAGGGGGCACAGCCTTTAAAAAGGCTCGTATCGCCTACCTGAATGCCAAGCATGCAGATTTTTTTGAGCGGGAACTGAATGGTCCCCTACGGATTCAGCGTACCTGGTCCAAGCCCTACAATACGCTCCTGAAACTATTCGGAAAACTGTAATTAGTACTCGGGTATCCCCGATAATAAAAATGTGCTGTCGACCGTGGACCGTCGTCTGTTGACAACACTTAAATCTTATCCAAGCCCTTCCAGAACTTCAAAAAATAATACTTCAGGGGATTGCTGTACTTCAATTGCTTCCAAGGGCGACTCGCGTGGGGGCGATGCCAAACGGGCGCATGCATGAGCACGGTATTTTTGAAACCTAGTTCTACTGCTTTCTTGGAAATAAAGGTATCGTACCAATCCTTGGCCTCATCCAAGCCTTTGAAATCGTAGGCTTTCAAAAAGTTGGGTGAAAACAGGGTGCAGCAAAAACTCAAGCTGCGCTGGGTAGCGATGACCGGCTCTTTGACGCCTTTGAATTTGAGGTAAGGAAAATTAACCACCCCCTGTTCGTCCACGGTCACCGAACCAACCAAGCCTGATGTAGGATCAGCTTCCATTTGCTTCAAAAGGGTTTCAATGGTAGTGGGGGTCACCACCACATCTGATTCCACCACCAAAAGTGGAATTCCTGCCTCCAGTGCTTGCTGCTGGGCAAGCTGCAGCACCAACTTGTAGTTGGGCGAAGGGAGATCCGTCAGGTCCTCGATATGGATTAGGGAATATCCGATCTCCTCCCGGTGTTTTTCCAAGCTGGCCTTAGTCTCCTCAGTACTGAAATCATTAAAAATGACATGCTGCACCTTTACCGAGGAAGCAGCGATCGCTCGTGCAGTATCCAAGGTGGTCTCGATGGCATTTTTTACGGGAGTGATGACAAGTACCTGAGCCATGGGCTGGAGCTAGTTGAAATGGATGTAATTAAAAATACCTGCTCAGTAGGGGTTAACCCAGCTGAGCAGGTAGCATAAGGAGGCTTAAGCCAGCTCTCCCAAAGCTTTTTTCATGCGCTTCATTGCCTCGATCAAGTCGGCTTCAGAAGCAGCATAGGAAATTCGCACGCAGTTATCCGCTCCAAAAGCAGATCCAGTCACGAGGGACACATTGGCGATGGCAAGCAAGTACATGCAGAGTTCATCCGCATTGTTTACCCGCTGTCCATGTGCAGACTTGCCAAAGAAGGCAGTGACATCTGGGAAGAAATAAAAGGCTCCTTCGGGTACATGGGTTTTGATGCCCGGGATATCTCTAAGCAAGCCCAACATCAAATCACGACGCTTCAAATACTGAACAGCCATTTCTTGAGAAGGTCCCTGATCCCCTGCGATACCAGCCAAAGCCGCACGCTGGGCGATACCCGTGTTGCCAGAGGTAAACTGACCCTGCATTTTTTCTACAGCCTTGGACACTTCCAAAGGAGCGCAGATGTAACCCACTCTCCAGCCTGTCATGGCATAGCCTTTGGAAAATCCATTGACCGTAATGGTTCGCTCAAACATGCCTGGAAGGGAGGCAATGCTGAAGTTTTTGCCCGTAAAGTTGATCAACTCATAAATCTCATCCGCAATGACCACCACACCCTCGTGCTTCTTCACCACGTTGGCAATAGCTTCCAATTCTTGTTGGGAGAATACAGAGCCCGTTGGGTTGCAAGGGGAAGAATAGATCACCGCCTTGGTCTTGGACGTCATGGCAGCTTCCAGCTGAGCTGCGGATGCTTTAAAGTTATTTTCAAGAGTTCCTTCAATCAGTACAGGTACGCCTCCACACAACTTGATGATCTCGGCATAGCTCACCCAGTACGGGGAAAAAATAACCACCTCGTCGCCCTCGTTGAGGATGCACATGAAGGTGTTGGCGATGGAGTGTTTGGCTCCAACAGACACGACGATGTGCTCTGCTTTGGCTTCTTGAATATTGTTTTCCTCTCGAAGCTTCTTGGCGATGGCTTCACGCAAATCCTGGTATCCAGAGACAGGAGGATAAGAGAAATATTTTCCTTCATCGATCGCATCTTTGGCAGCCTGCTGAATGTGCTTTGGAGTTTTGAAGTCAGGTTCACCCAAGCTTAGGCTAATGATGTCAATTCCCTGAGCTTTAAGTTCTCTGGCTTTTTTTGCCATGGCCAGGGTGGCCGACTCTTCCATTTGAAGTACGCGATCGGATAAAATAGAATTCATAAGAATTTAGGTTTTGGTAGCAAGAGTTCAAAAGTAGGCAGAAGATTATAATTAATAAACAATCGAAAAGATTTGATCTCGAAATGTTACTTTTGGAGGTACTAGGCAAGCCCATTTGCCGTTAGTATTAAGCAATGAAGCAGTTTCTATTCCTACTCTTTCTCCTTTTACTTGGCTCCCAATCGGTAGAGGGCCAAGACTTAGGTGTGGACCGAAAAGCGAAGGAGGATTCTACAGGCTTGGTCAGTTCCACCCTTCTGCCAACAGTAGCCCCGTTGTTGCTTTTTGACGATCAAAAAGTAAAGGAAGAAAAGAAAGAAAAGAAAAAAAAAGCGCGTAAAAGCACCTATTTCGGGATAAAAACGAAGAAAGTAAGCAGGCGCAGAAGTATTCGGGGACAGGAGCACATTGAACTTTTTCACTATACAGACGCCTCTTGGAAAAGTAATCCCTACCTCCGAGACCGATATTGGTACGATTCAAAGGAGCGAATAATCCGATCTCAAGGATTTGTCGAAGGACAAGGCTACCTTCTCCATGGCCCCTACCAACGCCTGGTCAACCAAGAAATAGTCGAACAAGGGATGTTCTATTACGGCACCAAACACCAAACCTGGTTGACCTTCGATACAAACAATATCCTGCAAGACAAAGCTCATTTCGAAGAAGGTTGGCCCAAGGAATCACGGATTACCTACTTTAATACGAGCACCAAAGCGATCGAAAAGCTGATCCCCGTGCAGTATGGCCTTGAGGAAGGCAATTTTTTCCATTTCTACGAAAACCAGCAGGTGGCGGTCACAGGTGAATACCGCTATGGACAAAAAGTGGGGCTCTGGACAGAATATTGGAACACCAACAATTCCCAAGCCATTCGAAAGCGGGAGATCCAGTACCAAGAAAAGCCCTACACCAAAAACTTCCGGCCCTACATCCGGGCCGAATGGGACAAGGAAGGCAAGCTGATCTACCGAAAAGATTAGTAGTCCAGGTTCAGTAGAAGGCATCTTCAAATTGCCGAAAATGCAAGATGCCCTGGGAATCCTGGTACACCCCCACAATATCAAAGCGGATGTCCCGATGCCAATCCTTCTTGTAGATGTACTGGTCCGCAGCCTTGACGATGAGTTTCTTTTTGGCGACATGCACAAACTCTTCCGCATAGCCAAAGGCTACCCCCGATCGAAACTTTACTTCAATAAAAATCAACAAGCCCTGATGGGTCATGATTAAGTCAATTTCCGCATGCTGGTAGCGGTAGTTAGTTTCCAATAAGGTATAGCCCCTACTTTCAAGCCAGTTCGCGGCTTCCTGTTCGGCGAGTCTTCCTAAATCATTGTGTGTTGCCATGGGAAATATTGGTTAATTTTGAAAAGTGAATGAGCCTACCCAAAGGGTCTAAAAAATGCTTTCGCAGGGACGATGAATCAAAGTACAAAAAAAACGGTAGAATTTCGAGATCTAGGCAGCATGGATTACCAAGAGGCTTGGACTTACCAAGAAAATCTATTTGCAGACATCGTCGCCCAAAAAATCCAAAATCGAAACCTACCTGAGGAGGAACAGGCAACCACGCCCAACTACCTCTTGTTTGTCGAGCATCCCCATGTGTATACATTGGGAAAAAGTGGAAAACCCGAGCATCTCTTACTGGATGACGTTGGCCTAGTCAACCATCAAGCCACCTACTACAAAATCAACCGTGGGGGAGACATCACCTACCATGGTCCCGGTCAATTGGTGGGCTATCCCATCTTGGATTTGGACCACTTCTTTACGGACATCCACCGCTACCTGCGGTACTTGGAGGAAGCCATCATCTTGACACTCGCGGAGTACGGGGTGTCGGCGGGAAGAATTGAAGGGCTTACAGGCGTATGGCTCGACCACGACACCTTAAAGAATCCGAGAAAAATCTGTGCCCTAGGCGTAAAATCCAGCCGCTGGGTCACCATGCATGGATTTGCCTTCAACGTAAACGTCGACCTCTCCTACTTTGGACACATCGTCCCTTGCGGGATCGACGACAAGGCCGTAACCTCTCTACACCTCGAGTTGGGTCGTCAGGTAGACGTACAGGAGGTGAAGGAAAAGGTAAAAAAACACCTTGCAGCACTTTTTGAAATGAATTTGATTGAATCCAAATGAAAAAAGACATTGACTTTTCTCCAGTGACTGGGGTGAAGATTGCCATTGCCAAACAAGACACCGATACGGGTACAGAATGGGCAGTTTACCTGATCAACTACAACCTCATTGAATTGACCACCGTCATGATCACCTCCCAGGGCTATGGTCACTTGGAAGGGGAGCTGCGCAAAACCTCCACCCTTCGCCACTTGATCGAAGAGCTTGGTGCGGATTCGGTTGCACGAATTGAACCCATCGATCCGGCCGTGTTTTCACTCACCAATGAGTTTTGGGTGAGCTACTACATTCTAGATCAGATCTTTGATAAAAAGTTTATCTTTACTCCAGGCAGTTTTGATCCTGCCCACCTCCGCTACATCCCAGAATTGGGATTGGAGGGTATTCTTCACTCCTAATTTTTAGATCATGGCCCCATTTTTTGAGCAGCTGAGCAACATTTTATTTTTAGACATTGAAACGGCCTCTTCCACTGAATCCTTTTCCGAACTCGACCCACGACTTCAGCCCGAATGGATTCGAAAAGAGCGACTCATCCGTAGAGAAAGTATCCTCGAACCAGGGGAGCTTTTCTTTGACCGCGCAGGAATCCATGCCGAATTCGGTAAGGTCATCTGCGTCGGAGTAGGCTTTTTCCAAGCCAAAAAGAAGGAAAAAAAGTACCTCTTCCGATCGAAAGTTTTTGCTCAAGAGGAGGAAAAGGAAACTCTTTTGGAATTAAAATCCTTATTGGAGAAGAAAAAGTGGATTCTCTGTGCCCACAATGGCAAGGAATTTGACTTTCCCTACCTCTGTCGGCGCATGCTGATTCAGGGGATTTCCTTACCCGAACCCCTGCAGCTAGCAGGCAAGAAGCCCTGGGAAATACGCCACCTAGATACCATGGAGCTCTGGCGTTTTGGAGATTACAAATACTACACCCGACTGGAACTTTTGGCCGCAGCATTTGGAATCCCAAGTTCGAAAGAAGGCATGGATGGCAGCGAAGTCAATCCCACTTACTACCGCGAAAAGGACCTCGAAAAAATCAAAAACTACTGCCTCCGAGATGTGGAAGTGACCGCGAAAATCTACCTTGCCATGAATCCACAGTCGGAACCCAGTGACATCGAAATCGAATACCCTGAATCCTAACAAAAAGATCATCTCTTCAAGTTTTCAGGACAAACAAAACTTTATACCTTAGAACAAACAACGCCCTCATGGGAAGAAAACCCGATCGAAAACATTCCAAAAAAAGCCATTTAAGCCCCAAAGGCAACAATGATTCTGCTTCTTTAGCACGCAAACTCCTTCAATTTTTAGATGCAAACTTTGGCCAAGAATTCAACGCCAAGCAACTCATCAAGCGATTAGAAATTAGAGATTCCTTAAACAAGGGCGGCGTAGAGCCTGTCCTATACCAGCTTGTCGCTGACGGGAAAATCTCCCGAAGCCCACGCAACTACTTTTCCTCTAAACAGGACCCAGATTACATTACGGGTACAGTAGATTTCGTGAATCCACGATTTGCCTTTATCATTCCCGACCAACCCGATGCGGTGGAAGGAGATATTCTAGTGAAAGATGCCGACCTCAAGCATGCCCTAGACGGTGACAAGGTTCGGGTGATGGTATTTCCTGTGAAAGGAAAGACCGGCAGAACTGAAGGTCGCGTGTTGGAAATCATGGAGCGCAACCGAGATGAATTTGTAGGCCGTGTAGAAATTTCCCCTCGCTTTGCTTTTGTAGTGCCCGATTTCAAGAAAATGCACAAGGACATCTTTGTGCACCGTGGAGAATTATTGGGTGCTCAGCACAACGAAAAGGTAATCGTCAAATTGACCGAATGGCGAGAGGATGATAAGAACCCAACAGGAAAAGTAATCCGTGTACTCGGCAAGGCAGGACTGCATGAGGTAGAAATTCACTCCATCATGGCGGAATTTGGCCTTCCTTTCGAATACGAGAAGGAAGCCGATGCTGAAGCCAATGCCATTTCAGATCAGATTTCTTCCAAAGAAATTAAGGCGCGAAAAGATTTTAGAGAGGTACTGACCTTCACCATTGACCCTGCAGATGCGAAGGACTTTGACGATGCGATATCCTACCGAAAGCTAGAAAATGGTAACCACGAAATCGGAGTTCATATCGCCGATGTGACCCATTACGTGAAGCCCAAAACAGCCCTAGAAAAAGAAGCTTACAACCGGGCAACTTCAGTGTACCTGGTGGACCGCACCATTCCCATGCTTCCAGAGCGCTTGAGCAATGGCCTTTGTTCGCTACGTCCCAAGGAAGATAAACTCACCTTTGCCTGTGTGTTTGAGGTAGATCCTCAAGCCAACGTGGTGAGCCATTGGATCGGCCGAACCATCATCCATTCGGATCGCAGATTTGCCTACGAAGAAGCACAAGAGTGCATCGATACCCAATCGGGAGATTATTTTCAGGAGCTAACCCTCCTGAATAACCTCGCCAAAAAAGTGCGAAAGCAGCGCTTTGATCATGGAGCCGTCAACTTTGAAACGGTGGAAGTGAAGTTTAAACTCGATGAAAAAGGGACTCCCCTAGGCTTGTTTGTGAAGGAACGAAAAGACATTCACAAGCTCATCGAAGAGTTTATGCTTTTGGCCAATAAGTATGTGGCCGAATTCATTTTCCGTAAAAATCAGGGCATGGACACCTTTGTGTACCGAACGCACGATAGCCCAGATTTGGATCGATTGGAGACCTTCTCTGGCTTTGCGAAGCGCTTTGGCCACGCGATGGACACCACGCAGCCGCAGAAAATCTCTGCTGCACTCAACAAACTGATGGATGAGATTCAGGGCAAGCCCGAGCAAAATGTGTTGGAGCAATTGGCGATTCGTAGCATGGCCAAGGCAAAGTACACCACCGAACCCAAGGGGCACTTTGGACTTGCCTTTGCGCACTACACCCACTTCACCTCTCCCATCCGAAGGTATCCTGACATGATGGTGCATCGCTTGCTCGAGCACTACCTCGAGGGTGGTAAATCTCCGGAAGCGAATTCCTGGGAACAAAAATGCCTCCACTCTTCCGAGCGAGAAAAGCGAGCTGCAGATGCAGAGCGTGCTTCCATCAAGTACAAGCAAGTGGAGTTTATGTCATTGGCAGAAGCGCGAGATTACGACGGCATTGTGAGTGGCGTGACGGAGTGGGGCGTGTTCGTTGAAATCACCGAAACCAAGTGTGAGGGGATGATTCGTGT
The DNA here is from genome assembly GCA_903952135.1 of uncultured Algoriphagus sp. Lineage (GTDB taxonomy): Bacteria > Bacteroidota > Bacteroidia > Cytophagales > Cyclobacteriaceae > Algoriphagus. Next base: position 10,990 of record CAJBER010000193.1, on the reverse strand, counting down.
CCAGGACATGGACGACGATTACTACGATTTTGACGAGCGCAACATGCGTTTGATTGGATCGAAAACAAAAAAAATGATCACTTTAGGAGACAAAGTAGTGGTTCGTGTAGTTAACACAGATATCGACCGAAGAACCATCGATTTGGAATTTGCAGACCATGACAGAAAAAAATCTCGTCCACGAGCTTTTAACTAAGTTAGAAGAACACATAAGCGGCCACTCTTTTGGCGACTCTCCCGCAGAATTGTACGATCCCATCACCTACATCATGGGATTGGGAGGCAAAAGGATTCGTCCCCTGCTCTCCCTTTTGGCTTACGGGATGTATGGCAAAAACCCGACAGAGATCTTCAGTCAGGCTGCTGCACTAGAGGTTTTTCACAACTTCACGCTCATGCACGACGACATCATGGATCAGGCCCCCCTTAGAAGAGGGAAGCCTACCGTCCATGAAAAATGGAATGCCAATATCGCCATCCTTTCTGGAGACGTGATGCTCGTTCGGGCTTATGACCTTTTACTTCCTACACCTACGGCCCTACTTCACGAAGTCATTCGGGTATTCAACAAGACGGCTGCAGAGGTCTGTGAAGGACAGCAGTTGGACATGAACTTTGAAGGATACGAGACCGTGGCCGAAGAAGACTACATCCACATGATTCGCTTGAAAACTGCCGTGCTCCTTGGGCTCGCACTCCAGCTCGGGGCCTTGCTAGCAGGAGCTTCCAAAGAGGATGTGCAGCGTATCTATGACTTTGGAGTCAATATCGGAGTGGGATTCCAACTCCAAGATGACTTATTGGATGTGTATGCAGACCAAGCCAAGTTTGGCAAGCAGGTAGGAGGCGACATCATTTCCAACAAGAAAACCTTCCTACTCCTCAAGGCCTTGGAACTGGCCAAGGGCAAGGAAAAAGAGGAACTTCAACACTGGTTGGGTCTCTCCCAATTTGACAAAGGAGAAAAAGTAGCTGCAGTCAAAGGCATCTACGAGCAACTGGGCATTCGCTCCCTGACGGAAAAGAAGATGCAATCCTATTTTGAAAAAGGATTTCAACAACTGGAAGCGCTACAGATCAAGAACCAAACTTATTACGCGGCACTACTTGGGGTCACCCAAGAACTCATGCATCGCGAAAAATAGGACCAATGGACTTTTCCTTGACTACGCTCCTCATCGGAGTAACAGCACTCAGCAGCATTCTTGCCTTCAATCGCCCTGCCTTGCTGGATCGCTGGATGTTTATCCCCTACCGAATCAAGCAGCGAAACCAATGGGATCGCTTTATCCTCTCTGGATTTATCCACAAGGATTTCATGCACCTCTTATTCAACATGTTTACCTTCTACTTTTTCGGAGGGGTAGTGGAACGCTTCTTTAAGTTTCAATTTGGACTAGAGCTTGGTGGCTTGATTTTCGTGGGATTTTACCTAGCCGCGATCGTGATTGCCGATATCCCTACCTATTTGAAGCAGCAGGGCAATAGTTACTACCAAGCCTTAGGCGCATCTGGGGGAACTTCAGCTACGGTTTTTGCCAGCATCATCCTCATGCCTCTTTCAGACATTTGCCTCTTTGGGTTACTCTGTCTTCCTGGCTTCCTTTTGGGTGGCTTCTTTCTGATTTATTCCTATGTCAAGGGGCAGCAAGGACAGGACAACATCAACCACGATGCACACCTCTATGGAGCCATTTTCGGGATTGTTTGTATTCTGCTCCTTTCACCGGGCAGCGCCAAGATGTTTTTGGAGCAAATCCTTTCCTACCAACCTTTCTAAAAAAAATGGCCCCGTAGGTACGGGGCCATTTGCTTACTTTTTCTTTTCCAACTTCGTTTTCATCTCCTCGATATTCAGCACTCGTGAGATTTGTTCCCGCTCCAGTTTTCGGAAGCGTGCCAGTTGTACATCAATTTGTTCCGTGAGTTCTTTTCGCACTTCTTCTGAGGAATCTGTAGGTTTGTAATCACCACTTCCTACCACGCTAGTCAGGTGGGCCAACTTGTTATTCAATCGGATCGGGAAGTTGAGCGGATCCTGTCCACTTCGGTTTTGCGTCTGGTACAAGGTCTCCTCGATGGCCTGCATTTCTGCTTTGATTTGATCAAGATTCTCCGGCTTGGTCGTGAGCGAGTCCAGTTCAGTGCGGTACACACGGATCAGCTTGATGGCCTGATGCGTTTCGGTGATTTTGTCTCGCACGGCCAACAAGTAGTTGTACTGCGCCACCAAATCCTCTTGGGTAGATTCATAGCGCGGATCCGCAAGCACCTTGAAGGTTTGCTCTTGAGATTGGCCATCTACCGTCATTCGCACTTTGTAGGTACCAGGAACCACCTTAGGACCTCTTAGACTAGCTGCCCAAAGGATCATTCCATCAAATCCTTCTGCGTTTTCTCCACGAAGGTTCCAGTTGAATTCCCCTGATCCAGGCTTAACTCTCAGCGTATCTCCATTGACTCCTTTGGTAGAGAACCAACGAATGAGTTGGTTTTTGTCATTGAAGAATTCAATTTTTAGTTCGCTGGCAGGTTTTTCCTTGAGGAAATAATACACCAAGACACCCCCAGGACGGTTGGTTCCGTCGGTCAAGCTCTTGCGCTTCATCCCGTCGATGCGGTACGAATCTTGAGGCTTGTACAGGTGGAATGCTTTGTTTTCTAGTCCAACTTCTGCTTGGTGAAGTACTGTCAAGTCATCGATGATCCAGAACGATCTGCCTTGAGTGGCTGCAATCAAGTTATTCTCCTTGATCGCCAAATCCGTAATCGGTACGATAGGTAGGTTTAATTGGAGCGAATGCCAGCTAGCACCATCATCTTTGGAATAGTACATGCCTGTTTCGGTACCCGCATAGAGCATGCCTTTTTTGGCTGGATCAGCGCGTACTACGCGAGTGAAGTGTTCTTCATTAATTCCTGTCACAATCTTGGTCCAGGTCTTTCCATAGTCCTTGGTTTTGTAAAGGTAGGGGGCAAAGTTGCCCGTCTTGTAGCCTGTTGCGGCAAAGTATGCCTCGCCTGCGGCAAAGGGGCTCGCTTCGATGGAATTGATTTGCAACCACTCTGGTAGGTCTTTCGGAGTGACATTTTGCCAAGTTTTTCCATTATCTGCAGTTACATGCACCAATCCATCATCAGATCCTGCCCAGATTACTCCTTGTTTCACTGGAGATTCTGCAGCAGTAAAGATGGTGGCATAATACTCCACGGAAGTGTTGTCCTTGGTGATCGGACCTCCAGAGGGACCGAGTTTGCTCTTGTCATTTCGAGTCAAGTCTGGAGAAAACAACTCCCAAGTTTGACCATCGTTAGTGGAGCGGTGAAATTGGTTACTGGTCGTGTAAATCAATTTCGGATTGTGAGGGGAAAAGAAAATCGGGAAGTTCCATTGGAATCGGTACTTCATTCCTTCTGCTCCATGTCCCATCGGGTTATCTGGCCACACGTTGACGGTGCGTGAGGTACCATTTCGATGGTTTTCTCGAGTAAGTAGTCCTCCATAAGATCCTCCGTATACAATATCATTGTCTAGAGGATCTGGGGCAATCCAGCCCGATTCTCCACCAGCGGTAGGCTCCCAATCCGATTCAGTAATCGCTCCACCATCATTGCGGTGACGGATACGAACCGTGGAGTTGTCTTGCTGCGCACCATAAATACGATATGGGAAGCTGTTATCTGTAGTGACTCTGTAAAACTGGGAAGTCGGCTGATTCATCATAGTAGACCAGGTTGCTCCTCCATCTTCTGAAACTTGTGCGCCACCATCATCGGCGATGATCATGCGCTGGTTGTTGGCTGGATCAATCCACAAGTCGTGGTGGTCACCATGTGGAGCATTCGCCCCTTTAAAAGTTTTGCCCCCATCGGTAGATTTATGGTAGCTCACATTGAGGACATAGATGGTCTCCTCATTTTGGGTGTCGGCATAGATTCTGGAATAGTACCAGGCACGCTGACGAAGGTTACGATCTTCATTCACGAGCTCCCAAGTTTGACCCGCATCTTTGGAAGTGTAGACACCTCCTTTTTCGTTTTCGATGATGGTATACAAGCGGTTGGAATTTTTAGGAGATACCGCGATTCCCATAATGCCAAGTACTCCTTTGGGGAAGGTTGCTTTGGATGAAAGTTCCTCCCAAGTTTTGCCACCGTTGGAAGATTTAAAAAGTTTGGATCCAGGTCCCCCACTCTCCAAGCTGTAAGGAGTGCGTTGCAGTTGCCAGGTAGAGGCATACAGCACCTCAGGATTGTTGGGATCCAACACCAAATCTACGGCACCGGAAATGTCATCCACAAAAAGAAGCTGTTCCCAGGTCTTGCCGCCATCGGTCGTCTTGTACACGCCACGAGTGGCATCTGGCTTAAAAATATCTCCCAAGACTGCAGCATAGACTACATTGGGGTTGCTAGGATGGATGCGTAAGCGTGAAACAAAACGGCTTTTATCGAGACCTGCTCGGGCCCAGGTTTTGCCTGCATCGGCACTCTTCCATATCCCGTAGCCAAAGGAAACATTGCCACGGACGGTTTTTTCGCCACCGCCAGCATAGACGACTGAGGTATCGCTTTCGGCCACAGCCACAGCACCCATTGAGCCGCCGAAGAATCCGTCGGATACTGACCTCCAAGTTTGGCCTGCATTGCTAGTTTTCCAGATGCCTCCGCCTGTAGAAGCGAAGTAATAGGATTTGTCATTTCCTTTGACACCTGTTACTGCATCCGCTCTACCGCCTCTAAATGGACCGACTAGGCGCCATTGAACCGCGTCATAGACTTTGGGATCTGGGATTTGCTGCCCAATAACGGGAAGACTTAGGATAAGAAGTAGCAAGAGTGCACCACTTCGAAGTAAAGATTGAAACGAGATCATGATGGGTTGAATTAATATCTTGTTTTAAGGTAGGAGAAAAGTTGGAAAAGGAAGTAAAAAAATTGATTAAAGGCAAAAAGATGGGCTAAGGGCAAAAAAAAACCTCTTCCGAGGAAGAGGTTTTGAAGAATTAGGGATGGGGAATTAATCCTGAGCAGGAACGATGCTCACATAGGATCTGCCATCAAATTTTTTCTTGAATGCTACTACACCGTTGGTCAATGCGAATAGCGTGTGGTCTTTACCTACCCCAACATTCAGTCCTGGGTGGTGTTTTGTACCTCTTTGTCTTACTAGGATATTTCCTGCGATGACTACTTCACCGCCGAACTTTTTCACACCCAATCTTTTGGAATGTGACTCACGACCGTTCTTGGAACTACCTACACCTTTTTTGTGTGCCATGGTTATATTCGTTTATGATTTCTTTAGAAAGAAAATCTTATAAAGTGATAGATTCGATCATTACTTTGGTGAAGTCTTGTCTGTGACCATTCTTCTTTTTGTAGCCCTTGCGGCGCTTCTTTTTGAAGACAATCACTTTGTCACCTTTTACATGACCCAGAATTTTTCCGGATACCTTAGCTCCTGCGAGTAGCGGAGCACCTACAGACACAGTGCCTTTGGCTTCCGCCAACAAGACCTGGTCAAATTCCACGGAAGCGCCAGCTTCGCCTGCCAATTTAGGGGCATAAACGAACTGATCTTTTGTTACTTTGAACTGCTTTCCTGCGATGTTAACAATTGCGTACATGATGCTTGATTTATCGAAATCGGAGTGCAAATATAGGAATTGAATTGAAACTAAAAAAACTTTCCCCAAAAATGATAAAAGATTCCCGCCAACTTTTTAACGCATCAAGAAGTAGCTAATCTGGTTGAAACTTTGGTCGGTTTATCAAAAGTCTAAAATTTGCTAAAAAAATCAATGAAAATTTTAACTACTTGTTTTTCAATTATTTACAAAAAATAATGAGATGATTTTTTTATTGACTTTCGTTCAAAACAAGGGTCAGTGCTACCCCTCAAAAACTTTTTTTCACAATTTAAAAATTATTCTAGTGGGCCTATTTGCTGAATTTGATTGATTTTATACTTAACATTTTTGATGTTAACAAGTTAATATATAGTACTTTAAACATATTTTGACTATCGGTCATTTTCTTTATTTTGGCTCGATTTTAGACTTTTTTATTCCCTTTTTGATCCTCATATTTGTTGATAAGCTGTTCTGAAAAGGCAGCTTTTTCCTTCAGAGGAAGCCCCAAAGGCATATTTTATGCCTAAAATTCCAAAACATAGATTACAACTACTTAGAGAGCGATGCAGCACGAGCCGATTTTACAAGAAAACAGTAACCGATTTGTCCTTTTCCCAATTCAGCATGCCGACATCTGGCAATACTACAAAAAGGCTGAAGCGAGTTTCTGGACTGCCGAAGAAATTGACTTGAGTCAAGATTTAACGGACTGGAAAAATCTAAATGATGGAGAAAGACATTTCATTTCTCATATCCTCGCCTTTTTTGCTGCCTCTGATGGGATTGTAAACGAAAACCTAGCAGAGCACTTCGTTGCGGAAGTACAGTATACCGAAGCTAAGTTTTTCTACGGTTTTCAAATTGCCATGGAAAACATCCATTCTGAAACCTACTCCTTATTAATCGATACCTACATCAAAGACAACGGGGAGCGTGATCGCCTACTCAATGCGATTGAGCACATCGACTGCGTGAAAAAGAAGGCGGACTGGGCTTTGCGTTGGATTGACAATGGCAGCTTCCAAGAGCGTTTGATTGCCTTTGCTGCAGTGGAAGGTATTTTCTTCTCAGGATCTTTCTGCTCCATCTTCTGGTTGAAGAAAAGAGGATTGATGCCTGGCCTTACTTTCTCCAACGAATTGATTTCAAGAGATGAAGGATTACACTGCGATTTTGCTTGCCACCTTTACACCAAACACGTAAACAACCAACTTCCAAAAGAGACCGTTCGCGAGATCATCATGGATGCGGTAGCCATCGAAAAAGAATTTGTGACCGACGCGCTACCTGTTCGATTGATCGGAATGAATTCTGATTTGATGTGCCAATACATCGAATTCGTAGCCGACAGACTCCTAATGGAACTAGGATGTGAGAAGGAATGGAATAGCAGCAATCCATTCGATTTCATGGACATGATCTCCTTGCAAGGCAAAACTAACTTCTTCGAAAAACGAGTGGGTGACTACCAAAAAGCAGGCGTCATGAAATCTACAGAACCTGCTGATAGTGCCGCTCGATTCTCTATCGAAGAAGACTTCTAAACGAGTTTGCATACCCAAAAATACCTATCTTAAACCACCCCTTTAAAAATTCGCCTGAGTATGTTAGTAATTAAAAGAGACGGAAGAAGAGAGTCCGTACGGTTCGACAAGATCACTGCAAGGATAGAGAACCTTTGCTATGAACTAGATCCTAAATTCATCCAACCCATAGAAGTTGCCAAGAAGGTAATTGATGGTTTGTACGATGGGGTGACCACTTCCGAACTCGATAACCTTGCCGCAGAAGTATGTGCTTCACTTACCGTGAGACACCCAGACTATGCCATTTTAGCGGCGCGTATTGCAATCTCCAACCTGCACAAAACCACCAGCCAGTCTTTTTCAAATACCATGAAAAGACTGTATACCTACGTCAACCCGAAGACTGGAGAAAATGCACAACTCCTAGATACGGAGGTATACGGAATCATTAAGCAGCACGCAGCAAAACTCGATGAGGCGATCGATTACAAGCGTGACTTTAGCTACGATTATTTTGGATACAAAACCTTGGAAAAAAGCTACCTCATCCGTTTGGATGGTAAGGTAGTAGAACGTCCTCAGCACATGCTCATGCGGGTGGCAATAGGTATCCATAGAGAAGATTTGGATGCAGCGATTGAAACCTACGACCTACTTTCCGAGAAGTGGTTTACCCATGCTACCCCAACTCTTTTTAACGCGGGTACTCCAAAGCCACAGCTTTCTTCCTGCTTCCTTTTGACCATGAAGGATGATAGCATCGATGGCATCTACGATACATTGAAGTCCTGTGCTAAAATCTCCCAGTCTGCTGGTGGAATTGGTCTTTCCATCCACAACGTACGTGCGAAGGGAAGCTACATCAAAGGCACCAATGGGGTATCCAATGGCATTGTACCAATGCTACGAAACTTCGACATGACTGCCCGCTACGTAGATCAAGGTGGAGGAAAGCGCAAAGGAAGCTTTGCCATTTACTTGGAACCTTGGCATGCAGATATCAAGGACTTCCTTGAACTAAGAAGAAACCATGGTAAGGAAGAGATGCGTGCCAGAGACCTTTTCTACGCATTGTGGATCCCAGATCTATTTATGCAGCGCGTAGAGAACAACGAAGACTGGTCTCTTTTCTGCCCTAACGAAGCTCCAGGTCTTGCAGATTGCCATGGAGAAGAATTTGTAAGATTGTACGAGAAGTACGAAAAAGAAGGAAGAGCAAGAGAAACTATCAAAGCGCAAGAACTTTGGTTTGAAGTATTGGAATCTCAAATTGAGACCGGTACTCCATACATGCTTTACAAGGATGCGGCCAATGGCAAATCCAACCAGCAAAACTTGGGAACAATCAAGTCTTCCAACCTTTGTACCGAAATCATTGAATACACTGCCCCAGATGAGGTAGCCGTATGTAACCTAGCTTCCATTGCCCTTCCAAAATTTGTGGAGGCTGGAGAAGATGGCGTGCTCCGATTCGATCATCAAAAGCTGTATGAGATCACAAAGGTGGCTACCCGCAACCTCAACAAGGTGATTGATATCAACTACTATCCTGTAGAAGAAGCAAGAAAATCCAACTTCAGACACCGTCCTATCGGATTGGGTATTCAAGGCTTAGCCGATGCATTCATCCTTCTTAGAATGCCTTTCGATTCGCTCGAAGCTAAAGGCCTCAACGAAGACATCTTTGAGACCATCTACTATGCGGCCGTAGAAACTTCCATGGAACTTGCCAAAATCAATGGTACTTACGAAACCTATGAGGGCTGTCCTGCTTCCAAAGGAATCCTTCAGTTTGATATGTGGGGAGTAACTCCTAAATCTGGACGTTACGATTGGGATTCATTGAAGGAAAAAGTGAAGAAGTTCGGCATCCGTAACTCCCTATTGGTCGCTCCAATGCCTACTGCTTCTACTTCTCAAATCTTGGGTAACAACGAGTGCTTTGAGCCTTACACCTCCAACATCTACACGAGAAGAACCCTATCTGGAGAATTCATCGTGGTGAACAAGCACTTGATGAAGGACTTGATTGATTTGGGCTTGTGGAACGATACCATGCGTAACAGACTTATCTCGACTAACGGATCAGTACTATCAGTTCCTGGAATCCCTCAAAACATTAAGGATCTCTACAAAACAGTTTGGGAGATTTCTCAAAAAGTAATCATTGAAATGGCAGCAGATCGCGGAGCCTACATCTGCCAATCTCAAAGCATGAACATCTTCATGCAAGATCCAAATTTTGGCAAGCTGACCTCCATGCACTTCTATGCTTGGAAGAAAGGCTTGAAAACAGGCATGTACTACCTTCGTTCGCAAGCGGCAACTTCTGCCATCAAATTTACCTTGGACAAGTCTCAACTTGAGCAACCAAAAATGGAAAAGGCAAACGAAACAGAAGCGCTAAAAACACAAAAGCAAGATGCCATTGCTTGCTCCTTGGATGATCCAGAGGGCTGCGAAATGTGCGGAAGCTAAATCGATATTCTAGAGTTCATTAATGAATAAAGGCGTTTGATTCTATCAAACGCTTTTTTTTTATATCTTTTCATATATGACTAAAGAAATACTACTCCAACGACTCCAGCACTTGAGCCTAACTACTGAAGCCAAGTTTGGAATACTTACACCTCAGCACATGGTGGAACATTTGACTCTCACCCTAAAAATGTGTGCAGGAAGAATTCCAATTCCTGAAATCATACCGACAGAAAAACAGTTGGCTGGAAAACATGCCCTGCTATTTACGGATCTCCCTTTTCCAAAAGGGATCAAAGGACCAGGACTACCTGACACTTTACTCGACCTTCGCTATCCCGATATAGAAACGGCAAAAGAAGAACTGATTAAAAGTTGGGATGCCTACCAATTGCTATTCCAGGAAAATCCAACGAAGCAAACCCCTCACCCTGGGTTTGGACTGCTGAACTTTGACGAATGGGAACGGTTCCATGCCAAACACATGGATCACCACCTGAGTCAATTTGGTTGTTGAAAAAAACTCAATTTTCTTCCTTAGAAGGCTCTATAGAAGACACACCACCAGAAACCATGAATTTCATGATGTCGGAGTTTTTAACTCCCGGTAGTGGGGTTACTTTCTCTTTTTTTACGAGAAATACATTTCCTGATACATTGTAACTGTGAGGGAAATAGACAGCCACCAAGCCTGGTGCTCCTATGGAAGACATCTCCTCTTGGGTTACAAAGCCCAACCGATGCAAACTGGCAGAAACTTCCACTAGAACTGGAGAATTGAATTTCTTCTTCTCTCCAACAAACGCCCCCATCAGATCTTTGATCGAGGTGTACAGCAGATTTACAAAAGGGATCTTAAATACTCCCCGCTCAAACCAATCAAATAGTGGCTTCGCAAAGAATAGACTTGCCAGATACCCTACAAAGGTAATCAAAGCAAGTACCATCAAGATTCCAATGCCTGGGATGGGTACCGGAATCAAATTATCAAGAAACAGAAAAAGCTCGTAAACAATGTACCCCGTGATTGCTACCGGCGTTAGGAATAACAAGCCCCTAAAGAAATATGCTAATAATTTTCGATAGGTAATTGACATGGATTTTTGTTTTGGGATTAATTAAATACTCAACTGTCTTTTTCAATCCAGAAGTTTGATTTTTACAGAGCGGTAATAAATTACACTTTCGGGATCATGCGCTTGAAGGGCAATTGTACCTCGATCAAACCGTTTTTTTCCTAATGGTAACGTCCGTTTGGTGTCGGCAGACTCGTCGTATTCCATAACCACCTTGCCATTGAGGGCTACTGAAATCTGATCTCCTTTTACAATCACATGGTAGGTGTACCAT
>CAJBER010000192.1 GCA_903952135.1 uncultured Algoriphagus sp. | reverse complement strand
GGACTTGAATCAGGAGCAAAAAGATTTTCTCCTCCAGCACATGGATGCACAGTACGCTCCGGAAAGACGGTTTTATAAGTATGATTTTTTCTACAACAACTGCGCCACCAAGATTCGAGACGCCTTTGAAATCTCCATGGGGGATCAGTTGGTATGGAATGACTCCACTGCTACCGAAGAAAAGACCTTTAGAAATCTGCTCGATGAATTTTTAGTTCCGCTCCCTTGGGCGGATTTTGGCATTGACTTGGCCTTGGGAGCAGTCATTGATCGCCCTGCTAACCCACGGGATAAACAGTTTTTGCCCACCTACATGGAACAGGCATTTGCGAATGCGACCATTGTTGAAAATGGCGTGTCACGGCCTTTGGTGAAGCAAAGCCGGGTGCTTTTGGAATATCCGAAAGAGGAGAGCCAACCTTCCCTGTTCAATCCTTTTGTTGTATTCTGGCTTTTGGCCTTGATTTTTGCAGGTTTGACCCTGTATGGGTTCAAAAAAGGCAAACTGATGAAAGGCTTAGATCTCCTGCTTTTCGGAGGCCTTGGTGTCCTTGGATTGGTGGTAGCATTCCTTTGGTTTTTTACAGATCATTCAGCGACACTTTGGAATTGGAATATCCTTTGGGCTTTCCCTGGTCACTTGGTCTTGGTCTGGGGATTATTCGCTCGCCCAAAGGCCACTTGGCTTTCTCCTTACCTGCTCTTTGTGATGGGGGCTACGGTGATAGTTCTTTTGCTATGGATGATTGGCATGCAATCCTTCTCTCCTGCATTAATTCCAATCCTCTTGCTTATCCTGTTGCGCGCAAATTTTCTGTTCTACAACCGAAAAAATGACTGAGTTTTCGATAAGTAGTTTGTACGGAAACTAAACCTTTTTACCCTTAATCGGTGTTGGAGATACGCTATGGAATTTAAACTTACCTCAGATTATCAGCCAACAGGAGATCAGCCACAGGCCATTGAGCAGCTGGTATCGGGCTTGAAATCAGGCGACACGGCGCAGGTGTTGCTTGGTGTGACTGGGTCGGGCAAAACCTTCACCATTGCGAATGTCATCCAACAAACTCAGCGCCCCACGCTGGTATTGAGCCACAACAAAACCTTGGCGGCGCAACTCTATGGGGAATTCAAGCAGTTTTTTCCCGAGAATTCGGTAGAATACTTCATTTCCTACTACGACTATTACCAGCCCGAAGCCTTTATTCCTAGTTCGGGTACCTACATTGAAAAAGATCTCAGCATCAATGAGGAGATTGAAAAACTTCGGTTGAGTGCCACTTCCGCCCTCCTTTCTGGAAGAAGGGATGTCATCGTGGTGGCTTCCGTGTCTTGCATTTACGGCATTGGCAATCCGGAGGAGTTTGGAAAAAATGTCTTGCGTCTCCAAGAAGGCGATCGAATACCGAGAAACCAACTCCTATTCAAGTTGGTGGACATCCTGTACAGCCGCACCCAACAAGATTTGGGTCGAGGCACTTTTCGGGTCAAAGGGGACACGGTCGATGTCTATGTAGCCTATGCAGACTTTGCCTACCGCATTGTTTTTTGGGGAGATGAAATTGAGGCAATCCAGCGGATTGAACCCAGTACAGGCAAAAAGCTTTCGGACGAAAAAATCATTTCTATTTTCCCTGCCAATCTATTCGTTACTGGCAGAGACACCATCGACACGGCCATTCATGAAATCCAAGATGACCTGATGGCACAGTTGACCTTTTTCGAAAAAGAGGGCAAGTTTTTGGAAGCAAAACGACTGCAAGAGCGCACCGAATTTGACTTGGAGATGATCCGGGAATTGGGCTATTGCTCAGGGGTGGAAAACTACTCCCGCTATTTTGACCGAAGAAAGCCCGGTACCCGCCCCTTCTGTCTGTTGGACTATTTTCCGGAGGATTACCTGCTCGTGATCGATGAAAGTCACGTGACGGTGCCTCAGGTAAGGGCCATGTGGGGTGGGGACCGATCTCGAAAAGTTAACTTGGTCGACTATGGCTTTCGATTGCCTTCGGCATTGGACAATAGACCCCTCAAATTCGAAGAGTTTGAGCAGCTAATCAACCAGATTGTCTATGTCTCGGCTACTCCTGCAGACTATGAATTGAACCTGACAGAAGGGGTAGTGGTGGAACAGATTATCCGTCCAACGGGACTTTTGGATCCTACCATTGAAGTGCGTCCGAGTTTGAATCAACTCGATGACCTACTGGAAGAGATCGACCAAACGATCAAGAAAGACGCACGTGTCCTAGTCACGACGCTGACCAAGCGCATGGCGGAGGAACTTCAAAAGTATTTGGAGCGGGCAGGTATCAAGTCGCGCTACATCCACTCCGAGGTGAAAACCTTGGATCGTGTGGAGATCTTGCGTGAGCTTCGCTTGGGTATTTTTGATGTCTTGGTTGGGGTCAACTTGCTTCGAGAGGGTTTGGATTTACCAGAAGTAGCCTTGGTTGCCATCTTGGATGCCGACAAGGAAGGATTCTTGAGAAAT
>CAJBER010000191.1 GCA_903952135.1 uncultured Algoriphagus sp. | reverse complement strand
GGATTACAGCCAAGGAATACGAGGACATCACCTACAAAAAGTGCAATGGCGTAGCGCGAATTGCGTTTAACAGACCAGACGTGAGAAATGCCTTTCGTCCAAAAACTACTGCTGAATTGTACGATGCCTTCTACGACGCACAAGAAGATACTTCCATTGGGGTCATTTTGCTTTCGGGAGAGGGACCTTCTGCCAAAGATGGCAAATGGGCTTTTTGCTCCGGAGGGGACCAGCGGGCCAGGGGACACCAAGGATACGTAGGAGAAGACGGCTACCACCGCTTGAATATCTTAGAAGTGCAGCGCCTCATTCGCTTCATGCCTAAGGTGGTCATTGCCGTGGTGCCAGGCTGGGCCGTAGGAGGAGGGCATAGCCTTCATGTCGTTTGTGACCTTACGCTAGCCAGTGCGGAGCATGCGATATTCAAGCAAACCGACGCCGATGTAACCAGCTTTGACGGGGGATATGGATCCGCCTATTTGGCCAAGATGGTGGGTCAGAAAAAGGCCCGCGAAATCTTCTTCCTAGGAAGGAATTATTCTGCTCAAGAAGCAATGGATATGGGCATGGTCAATGCCGTCATTCCACACGATCAATTGGAAGATACCGCCTACGAATGGGCACAAGAAATTCTCGCCAAATCACCTACTTCCATCAAGATGCTCAAGTTTGCAATGAACCTGACCGACGATGGGATGGTGGGCCAACAGGTCTTTGCCGGGGAAGCTACCCGACTGGCTTACATGACCGAAGAAGCCCAAGAAGGGCGTAATGCTTTTCTTGAAAAGAGAAAGCCTAACTTTAAGAAAATCAAATGGATACCTTGATTTAGGTAAAGTAAAAAAAGAATTGTTTTTTTAATTTAGTAGCGTCCGCCGCGGCGGACTTTTATCAATTAAAATTATAACCCTTGGAGTAACCGGGGGTTATAATTGTTGCGATCCCGCAATCCTGCGGGACAGGATCCTTCGGATCTGGCCCCGATAGGGGTTAAACTTTGATGACCCCGGGTGAAGCCCGGGGCTCGAGGTAGAAATTGGTTTAGAGCTCCGAAGGAGCGATACAAAATTTTTTACTCTTTTTTTTCAACACCCTCATTCACCCTCATTCACCCGCTCTCCCTCATCCAAAATTCTTCCTTAAAATATACTCCACGCAACGGGCAGCAAGGCGTGCCGTAGCCAGGTCTTGGTCATAGGCAGGGTTGAGTTCGACCACATCCAAACTGATTAACTTTTTGCTTTTGGCAACCAAGTCAAATACTTTAAACGCAACCTCGGGATCAAATCCCATCGGCGAAGGAGCAGAAACTCCAGGTGCGAAGGCAGAAGAAAATCCATCCATATCTACAGTCAAGTATATCGAATCCACTCGATCCAAAAACCAGCAGATTTGCTCCTCGATGAATTCCCAATGCTTCAATCGAAAATCCTCCATGACCAGGTACTTGGCCTGGACTTGATCTGCCGTTTCAAATAGGGACTTCGGATTGGCAGCACGTTGAATGCCAAGGGCGAGGTAGTGAAACTGGCTTGGATGGTTGCTGGCCAACTGGTAGAAAGGGGAACCTGAATGACCTTTGTCCTCCACCAAGGGGCGCAAGTCAAAGTGTGCATCTAGGTTGATGATGCCCAACTTTTTTCCCTGCTCCTGGGAATGCTTCAGTACAGCAGACCCGTGTGCAAAGGCCAAATCATGTCCTCCGCCTAGCCAAACTGGGAAATGGTCGCTTTGCAAGAGTTGGTAAGTGAGTTCAGTAATGACCTGATGGGATGCTTCCAAATCCCCATCCCAAGTAAATACGTCCCCATAATCAAAAAGGGGAAGGCTAGCTGGAAGGTGGTGAGCCAAGGCACCCAAACACTTGCGGATGGAAGCAGGGCCCTCAATGGTGCCCAATCTGCCCTGATTTCTTTTGACGCCTTCTTCACCTGCATAACCCATGATTCCCACCTTTTTAGCAGAGCTTTGGTCAAAAGCTAAATTGGCAAGGGCACGGACCGCTTGGTGCCAATACTCTACTTGACTGGATTTTCTACCGGTCCATTGGGAGGGAGAGGGATTCTGATGCAAATTCATGGGTGCAAAAGGTTTGGTTTTTCGCCTACAAATCTACAAAAATTGTAGACTTTTCCTATTTTGTTAAAATGAAACCTTGGTTGGTTCACTTAGGAGATTAGTTTGTCAATAAATCGATCTTCCACGAGTTGCGGGATAGTGACCCGCAATTGAGGGCTGCGGTCCATTTCACGCTGTATGGCTTCAATGGAACCGCTATTTCGTGCCCAAGCCCTTCTTGCGATGCCATTGTTCACATCAAAGAAAAGCATGGACTGGAGTCGCTGTGCTGCGGCTTCGCTGCCATCAAGTACGAGGCCAAATCCCCCGTTGATGACTTCTCCCCAGCCCACACCACCACCGTTGTGGATGGACACCCAGGTGGCACCTCGGAAACTGTCGCCAATCACGTTGTGAATGGCCATATCTGCCGTAAATCGGCTGCCATCGTAGATATTGCTCGTTTCCCGGTAGGGGGAATCCGTTCCACTCACATCGTGGTGATCTCGTCCCAATACCACCGGGGCAGAAATCCTTCCCGCAGCGATGGCCTCATTGAAGGCCGCGGCAATCTTGGCTCTTCCTTCTGCATCCGCATAGAGGATACGCGCTTGGGAACCCACTACCAAGCGATTCTTTTCGGCTTCCTCAATCCAGGTGATGTTGTCTTGAAGTTGCTGGGCGATACTTGCAGGGGCTGTGGGGAGTAGCCCTTTCAATACTGCTGCGGCAATCAAGTCTGTGGTGCGGAGGTCAGCGGCAGATCCGGAGGTACAAACCCAGCGGAAGGGCCCAAATCCGTAATCAAAGCACATCGGACCTAGAATATCTTGCACGTAACTCGGGTAGCGAAAATCAATGCCATTGCTGGCCATTACTTCGGCACCTGCTCGAGAGGCTTCGAGTAGGAAGGCATTGCCATAATCGAAAAAGTAGGTGCCTCTACGGGCATGGCTGTTGATAGCCGCAGCCTGCCGACGCAAAGATTCCTGCACCTTTTGTTTGAAGGCCACAGGATCTTCCACCATAAGGCGATTAGATTCT
>CAJBER010000190.1 GCA_903952135.1 uncultured Algoriphagus sp. | reverse complement strand
GGAACTACTCCCGCATAAGCTTCCTTGGTGCCTACATGAATTCCTGGGTGTATTAGTACCAGGTAAGATCCTTGAAGGGATACAGAACAAGGCTCAAGAATTTCTCCTCTGCCGCGAATAATTTTTGGCGTATTTTCTATGAAAAATGGGCAATCACTTCCCAATTCTGCAGCATATTCCTCCAAAAAGAAATCGTCCAAATGCAAGTCAAAAAGGTTGTTCATCAGCTTCAGTGCAAACGCTCCATCTGCGGAGCCTCCACCCAAGCCAGCGCCCATGGGAATATGTTTGTGCAAGTGGATTTGGAGATTAGGTAAACCCTGGTAATCTTTTTTGAGCAGCTTTTCAGCTTTCAAGATCAAATTGTCCTTGGGATCTCCAGGCACGTCCAAACCGGTCACAGTCCAAGAAGGCTTTTTGTCCAAGATCATTTCCAAGGCATCACTGAGCGGGATAGGAACCATGCAGGATTCGATTTCATGGTAGCCATCTTTACGCTTTTGCGTGATGTGAAGTCCGAGGTTGATTTTGGCGTTGGGAAAGGTGATCATGGGGTACAATTTCAACAAAAGTAAGGGAAATCAGGGTAGAATGGCTGCTTTCGTTTCTTTTTTAAATATTTCAAACTTTGGTCAAAATTTTAGCAATTGTTAGGGTATTGCCCTAATTCTTTAGTCGAAATGCAGGGATGAATCAAAAAAATTGAAAAAAATAAAAATCAGTAGAATATTTTGAGAAGGTAGAATATTCAGCCTGTTTTCGTGGTGCTGGTTTTGACATTTCTTTATTTTAGAAATAAAAGTCCGTAAAAATAGATTTTACCCAATTTTAAGCGCTGAATAAATGGTTACATGAAGAATTAAATATTGTAAGTCTCGGCCTAGATAATTACTATTGTATGGTAATTGAGTACTGAATCATCTTACCGTGAACACATGACTTACTCCTTGTTCCTACTCCTGCGATTTAGCATTCTCCTTTCTAATTCCAAGTGAGGCACAAGACTATAGCGATACTTCTATACTTTGTAAAGTGCCTCCATCCAAAGAGGCACTTTTTTTATTTACGATACCATGGCCCAAAATAAGCTTAAAAAATACAGTTGGGAAATAAGTGACAACCCAGAGCATCCTGCAGGGATGGCGATGTTGTATGCCACTGGCATGTCTGATAAAAAAATGAAGCATCCTTTTGTAGGAATCGCAAGTTGCGGCTACGAAAGTAATCCCTGCAACATGCACCTCAACGACTTTGCTGCGCACATCAAAGCTTCCTCCCAAGAAGAAGAATTGACGGGATTGATTTTCAATACCATTGGAATCTCTGACGGAACTTCCATGGGCACTCTAGGGATGCGCTATTCCTTGGTTTCCAGAGAAATTATTGCAGATTCCATAGAATCCTTTGTGCTTGGACATTCTTTTGATGCCTGCATCGCTGTAGCTGGCTGTGATAAAAATATGCCTGGTGCGGTGATGGGAATGCTTCGCATCAATCGTCCTAGCATCATGGTCTATGGGGGCACCATTGCATCGGGCCTCTACAAAGGAGAAAAGCTAAACATCGTCTCAGCATTTGAGGCTTTTGGTAAAAAAATTCAAGGCACCATTACCCCAGAAGATTACGATGGGGTGATTCGCAACGCCTGCCCGGGAGCTGGAGCCTGTGGAGGAATGTACACAGCCAACACCATGTCTTCAGCGATTGAAGCCCTTGGGATGTCCCTCCCTTACTCAGCTTCCAATCCTGCCAACTCCCCAGAAAAATTACGGGAATGCCGAGAGGTAAATCATTACCTACGCATCTTACTAGAGATGGACCTGAAGCCCAAAGACATCGTCACTCGAAAAAGCATTGAAAATGCTGTGCGGGTAGCCATCGCACTCGGAGGAAGTACCAATGCGGTGCTCCACCTACTGGCCATCGCTCGTACTGCAGGAGTGAATTTTTCACTTCAAGACTTCAAGGACCTCAATGCCAAGACCCCTATGGTGGGTGACTTTAAGCCTTCAGGCAAGTTCCTAATGGAAGACTTGCACGAGCAAGGAGGCTTACCTGCCTTTATGAAGTACTTTTTAGAAAAGGGCTATTTGCATGGGGACTGCCTTACCGTCACCGGGAAGACTTTGGCGGAGAACCTAGAAAAAGTGGAGGCCCTCGTGCCTTCTCAAGTCAATGTCATTCATCCAGTAGAGTTGCCCATCAAAACTACAGGCCACCTCTGTATCTTGGATGGAAACCTCGCTCCTGAGGGAGCTGTTGCAAAAATAACTGGGAAAGAAGGAAGGGTATTTACTGGTCCTGCCAAGGTATTTGACTCCGAGTCGGAGGCCAACAATGCCATTCGCGACCATCAGGTGCAAGCAGGTGATGTGGTGGTAATTCGAAATGTAGGCCCCAAAGGCGCTCCGGGAATGCCGGAAATGCTGAAGCCAACTTCCATGATTATTGGTGCGGGATTGGGTTCTGATGTAGCTTTGATTACAGATGGGCGTTTTTCTGGAGGCACTCACGGATTTGTGGTGGGTCACGTGACACCTGAAGCCTGGTGTGGAGGCCCTATTGGACTTCTCCGAGATGGAGACCTCATTACCATCGATACCGACAGCCAAAGCCTTCAGGTAGCGGTAACCGAAGAGGAGTTTGCTACACGCAAAACTACCTGGTCACCCAAGCCCCTTGTAGGATTGCAAGGCACGCTCAAAAAATACAATCAACTCGTAGCCACCGCCTCTGAAGGTTGTGTCACAGATAACTTCTGATTCCATGGAAACAAAAATGAGAGGTGCTGACATTGTCGTTCGATCGCTGATTGCCGAGCAAGCTGAAATAATTTTCGGCTATCCCGGGGGTGCTATCATGCCGGTGTATGATGCTCTATACGATTACCACGACCAAATCAAACACGTACTTACCCGTCACGAACAAGGTGCCATCCATGCCGCCCAAGGCTATGCGCGCATTTCGGGTAAGGTAGGAGTTTGTCTTGCGACTTCAGGTCCAGGGGCCACTAACCTGATTACAGGTTTGGCGGATGCCCAGATCGACAGTACCCCTTTGGTTTGCATCACGGGTCAGGTAGCCGCACATCTATTAGGAACGGATGCGTTTCAAGAAACGGATGTGATGGGTATTTCTATGCCTGCCACCAAGTGGAACATCCAAGTAAGGCATGCAAAAGATATTGCGCCTGCCATTGCCAAAGCATTTTTTATCGCACGTTCCGGAAGACCGGGTGCTGTGCTGATCGACATTACCAAAAACGCACAGGTGGAACTAGAAGAGTTCAATTACAGCCCTTGCCAAGAGTTTAGGTCCTATAAAATCCATCACCCAGTAGACCTTCCAGCCATCCAAGAAGCGGCAGCGCTAATCAATAGTGCAAGCCGGCCTTATTTGCTGTTTGGTCAAGGTGTGGTTTTGGGAAAAGCGGAGGCAGAGCTGAAGTTCTTCTTAGACAAATCTGGAATCCCCGCCGCATCCACCCTTTTGGGTTCTGGAGCCCTTTCCCAGGAGCATCCTAACTATGTAGGGAAATTGGGAATGCATGGCAATTATGCCCCGAATCTACTCACTAACCAGTGCGATGTGTTGATTGCCGTCGGCATGCGTTTTGATGACCGAGTGACGGGAGATTTATCCCGCTACGCCAAGCAAGCCAAAGTGATCCACTTGGAATTGGACCCTTCCGAAATCAACAAAAATGTGAAAGCCGATGTCGCAGTCCTTGGAGATTGCAAGGAAAGCTTAGCCACATTGACCGAAGCGATTACGGGCAAAAAACACGAGGCTTGGATGGCCAAATTCCGAGCCTTGGAACAGCAAGAAAAGGAAGCTGTCGTGCAACACGACCTGACCCCAACCAAAGCAGGTTTAACCATGGGTGAGGTCATCCACCAAATCAACCAGTACAAGGCAGACGATGCCGTATTGGTGACCGATGTGGGGCAGCACCAGATGATTGCTTGGCGGTATTTCAATTACAAGAAAACGCGGACTCAGGTGACTTCAGGCGGATTGGGAACCATGGGATTTGCCCTTCCAGCGGCGCTTGGTGCTCAGCTACACGACTATTCACGGCAAGTGATTTGCGTGGTGGGCGATGGAGGAATTCAGATGACAATCCAAGAGCTGGGCACCATCATGCAGACCAAGGCTCCTGTCAAAATTGTCTTGCTGAATAACAATTACCTCGGTATGGTTCGCCAATGGCAGCAGATGTTTTTTGACAAGCGCTACTCTTTTACCGAACTAGATAATCCAGATTTTATCAAGCTTGCTGATGCGTACGGAATCAAAGCTCAGAAAGTCGATGAACGTTCCAGTCTCCAAGAAGCAATCGAAGACATGCTGATTCATGATGGTCCGTTTTTCTTAGAAGTGGTGGTTGAAAAAGAGGACAATGTATTCCCCATGATTGCCACGGGATGCTCCGTAGAAGAAGTTCGACTCCATTAATCTCTCGCCTATGAAACGCTATACCATCTTTGTCATCACCGAAAATTTCATTGGGATTCTCAACCGAATCACCATCATTTTTACCCGTAGGGGAATCAATATCGATGCGCTTACGGCCTCTGAAAGCCGGATCCCAGGAGTGCACCGCATCACCATTGAAGTGACGGTTACCGAGGAGACTGTCATCCAGCTAGTCAACCAAATCGAAAAAATTATCGATGTGATTAAGGCCTTCCACCACGAGGATTCGGGGGTGGTCTACCAAGAGTTGGCCTTGTATAAAATTCCTGTATCACGACTAGATGGGGGCTTGGAAAAAATCATCCGTGATCACCATGCCAAAATCATTGCAGCAGAACCAGACTTTGTCGTTCTGGAATTGACCGGACACAAGGAAAAGACGCGAGAGCTGCTAGAACTATTGAAAGACTATGGCATACTCGAATTTGCGCGATCCGGTAGGGTGGCTGTCGCCAAGCGCATGCTCACCATAGACTCATTTGTCAACTAAACTCAACCTAAAAATCTATTCTTAAAATTTTCTACTATGAAATTGAAATTTGGAAACGTTGAAGAAAACGTAGTAACCCGAGAAGAGTTCCCCTTAGAAAAAGCTAGAGAGGTCCTAAAAAATGAAGTCATCGCAGTGATTGGATACGGGGTGCAAGGCCCAGGCCAAGCGCTCAACCTTCGTGACAATGGCTTCAACGTAATTGTGGGTCAGCGAAGCGGCTCCAAGACCTGGGACAAGGCCATCGCCGATGGATGGGTACCAGGAGAAACTCTTTTTGAAATTGAGGAAGCTTGCTCTCGTGGAACTATCCTCCAATTTTTGCTTTCAGATGCAGGGCAAATCGCCTTGTGGCCTACGTTGAAAAAACACTTGACCCCTGGGAAAGCCCTTTATTTTTCCCATGGATTTGGAATTACTTACAAAGAAAAAACAGGAATCATTCCTCCAGCAGATGTGGATGTGATCTTGGTTGCTCCTAAAGGTTCCGGCACCTCTTTGAGAAGAATGTTTGTGGAAGGCAGAGGACTTAATTCTTCCTACGCCATTTACCAAGATGGAACAGGAAAAGCGAAAGACCGCGTAGTGGCTTTGGGTATCGGTGTCGGTTCTGGCTACCTTTTTGAAACAGACTTCTACCGTGAGGTAACTTCTGATTTGACTGGAGAGCGTGGTACCTTGATGGGTGCCATCCAAGGAATTTTCGCAGCTCAGTACGAGGTGCTTAGAGCCAATGGACATACTCCTTCTGAAGCATTCAACGAGACAGTCGAAGAATTGACCCAGTCTTTGATGCCCCTAGTGGCAGAAAATGGAATGGATTGGATGTATGCCAACTGCTCTACTACTGCACAGCGCGGTGCTTTGGACTGGTGGAAGCCTTTCCGTGACGCGACCAAGCCGGTATTTGAAGCATTGTATCAGTCTGTAAAATCAGGAACAGAAGCGCAAAAATCAATTGACTCCAACTCCAAGGCGGATTATAGAGAAAAGTTAGAAGCTGAACTTGCTCAACTTCGTGAATCTGAAATGTGGCAGGCGGGCGCCGTCGTGCGTAAGTTGAGACCAGAAAATAATTAATTTACCCAAACCCAAAAGCTCATGAGTGAAAAGCTATGGATATTCGATACCACGCTTCGAGATGGAGAACAAGTGCCTGGATGTCAACTCAATACCCAAGAAAAAATCATTGTTGCTAAGGCGCTGGAAGAACTTGGGGTAGACATCATTGAGGCCGGATTTCCGATTTCTAGCCCTGGAGATTTTAATTCAGTCATTGAAATATCGAAAGCTGTTACTAATCCTATTATCTGTGCGCTTTCGCGTGCTGTAGAAAAGGACATTGAGGTAGCGGGTGCAGCACTTCAATACGCCAAAAAAGGGCGTATTCACACGGGTATCGGCGTTTCACCCTACCACATTCAGTACAAGCTCCGCTCCACTCCCGAAGACATCATTCGTCGTGGGGTAGCGGCGGTTAAGTTTGCCAAGCGATTCGTAGAAGATGTGGAGTTTTATGCGGAAGATGCAGGTCGAGCTGAAGCAGATTTTCTCTGCAAAATCATCGAAGAAGTAATCAAGGCAGGAGCTACAGTGGTAAATATTCCCGATACCACGGGGTATTGCTTGCCTGAACAGTACGGAGTCATCATTTCTAGCCTAAAAAATCGGGTACCCAATATTGATCAGGCCATCATCGCTACCCATTGTCACAACGACCTAGGCATGGCAACCGCCAATACCGTGGCCGGCGTGCAGCAAGGAGCACGACAAGTAGAGGTGACCATCAATGGAATCGGGGAACGTGCCGGCAACACCTCCATGGAAGAGGTAGTAATGGCTATCAAATGCCACCAATCCATTCCCGTGTACACGGACATTGTCACTCCAAAAATTTACCACACCAGCCGCCTAGTATCCAAATTGATGAACATGCCGGTGCAGCCCAACAAGGCGATTGTGGGAAGAAATGCATTTGCACACTCCTCTGGAATCCACCAAGATGGGGTGTTGAAGCATCGCGAAAATTACGAAATTATCGACCCCAAGGAAGTGGGTGTTTCCGAGTCTACCATCGTGCTTACTGCAAGATCTGGAAGAGCCGCACTCAAGCATCACTTGGATGCCTTGGGTGTGGAACTCGAAGGAGAGGAATTGCGTGAAGTGTACGAAGCATTTCTAATACTGGCAGATTCCAAGCGGGATGTAGGAAGAAAAGATTTATTGGAGCTGGTGGGTAAGTACATTGAGGACTCGAATTTTATTGAATTGGGGGAAGTCAACTACACCTCCAATGGTGTCATTCAAGCAGAAGTACACCTTAAAATTGGAAATGAGCATCATTCGGCAATTTCCACCGGTGTAGGGCCTGTGGATGCGGTATTGAAAGCCATTGAATCCTTGGTACAGCCGCAGGTAGAACTTGAGGAGTTCCTTATTCAGGCCATGACTCAGGGAAGTGACGATGTGGCCAAGGTGCACATGCGTCTCATCAAATCAGACAAGCCCTACTATGGCTTTGCCTCCAACCAAGACATCGTACTTGCTTCCGCACAAGCATTTGTCGATGCCCTCAACAAAATTCCAGTCAAAGAATATGCGACTGCCTAACTATGGAAAAGAACACTTTATTTGATAAAATCTGGGATGCGCACGTGGTCAAATCCGTGCCTGCTGGCCCAGATGTATTTTTCATCGACAAGCACTTCATTCATGAAGTGACTTCTCCCGTGGCTTTCCTGAATTTGGAGAAAAGAGGGATAGGTGTGAAATATCCACACCGAACCATTGCCACTCCAGACCATAATGTGCCTACAGTAAATCAAGATCAGACGATCAAGGACAAACTCTCTAGGATGCAAGTTGAAAAGCTTCGGGAGAATTGTGCGAAGTACGGCATTGAATTGCATGACTTGGGCTCCGCCCACCACGGAATTGTGCACGTTATCGGTCCAGAATTGGGAGTAACTCAGCCCGGAATGACCATCGTATGTGGAGATTCACATACTTCCACGCACGGTGCTTTTGGAGCCATTGCTTTTGGTATCGGTACCTCCGAAGTGGAGATGGTATTGGCTACCCAATGCATCATGCAGTCCAAGCCAAAGAAGATGCGCATCTCTGTAGAAGGCGCGCTAGGAAAAGGCGTGACTTCCAAGGACATTATTTTGTACATCATCTCCAAAATCTCTGCAGCGGGTGCCACTGGCTATTTTGTAGAATATGCAGGTTCGACCATCCGTAGCCTTTCCATGGAAGCCCGAATGACGATTTGCAACATGTCTATCGAAATGGGTGCTCGTGGAGGACTGATTGCTCCCGACCAAACTACCTACGATTTTCTAAAAGGCAAGCAGTATGCTCCTGCAGGGGACGACTGGGAAAAAGCGGTGGCCTATTGGAATACCTTGCGTACCGACGATGGGGCAGTGTTTGATCAAGAACTGACTTTTGATGCTGTGGATATTGAACCGATGATTACCTATGGTACAAATCCAGGCATGGGCATCAAGGTAGTAGACAACATCCCCACCACCGAGGGAATGGAAGGTTCCAACAAGACTTCCTACCTCAAATCCCTAGACTACATGGGGTTTGCTCCTGGTGAACCCATCCTTGGAAAATCGGTAGACTACGTCTTTGTAGGTTCCTGTACCAACGGGCGCATCGAAGATATCCGAGCAGTGGCTCAATTTGTCAAAGGACATAAAAAGGCCGATTCCATTACCGCTTGGATTGTACCCGGATCTCGGGAGGTGGAAAAACAAGCCCAAGCCGAAGGATTGGTTGCTATTTTGGAAGAGGCAGGTTTTGAATTGCGCCAACCGGGCTGCTCTGCTTGTCTTGCCATGAATGACGACAAGATACCAGCAGGAAAATATGCAGTTTCTACTTCCAATCGGAACTTTGAAGGTCGACAAGGACCGGGTGCGCGCACCTTACTCGCTTCTCCGCTGACGGTGGCTGCTGTAGCCATTACTGGGCGCATCACCGATCCACGGGAAGTATTTCAGAATTGAAAACACCTGCCTGCGGCAGGCAGGCGAAATACCTACCAGCGGAAGGCAGGCGGAATTTATGGAGAACACGAATAGCACTACCCACTCGTTAATTTTACCACATTTGGACTAAGAAAAAATGGCTTACGATAAATTTACCATCCTACAGAGCACAGCCGTACCACTTTCGACAGAGAATGTGGATACGGACCAAATTATCCCTGCTCGCTTTTTAAAGGCAACAGAAAGAGAAGGCTTTGGTGACAACCTGTTTCGCGATTGGCGTTACGACTCTGCTGGAACACCAAAGGCTGATTTTGTACTCAATGATTCGACTTACAGCGGGAAGATTCTGGTTGCGGGAAAAAACTTTGGATGCGGATCGAGCCGGGAACATGCTGTTTGGGCCTTGTATGACTATGGCTTTCGTTGTGTGGTGTCCAGCTTTTTTGCAGATATCTTTAAAAACAACTGCCTCAATATCGGCGTACTTCCAGTGACGGTGGCGCCTGCGTTTGCAGATAAACTTTTTGCTGCCATAGCAGCAGATCCGCTAACCGAGGTGGAAATAAACTTGCCTCAACAAATGATCACCTTACTTGCTACAGGGGATGCTGAATCCTTTGATATCAACGAATACAAGAAGGACAACATGCAGCATGGGTTCGATGACATCGATTACCTCATCAACATGGCTACAGAAATCGAAGGCTTTGAAGCCAACCGATAAACGGTGTGAAGCATGGAGGCGCGAAGATTGGAATTGATGGATACTACCTTGAGGGATGGAGAACAGACCTCTGGGGTATCTTTTTTGCCTTCCGAAAAGCTGCACCTCGCCAAGGCACTCTTAGAAGAATTAAAAGTTGACCGTATTGAAGTCGCTTCTGCTCGCGTGTCAGCGGGAGAATTGGAGGGAGTGCAACGCATTACCCAATGGGCTGCTCAAAAAGGTCTTCTAGATCGCGTGGAGGTTCTGGGATTTGTGGACACCCCCATTTCCGTGGATTGGATCGTGGAGGCCGGCGGCCAAGTACTCAATCTCTTAACCAAAGGTTCCCTCAATCACCTGGTTCATCAGTTAAAGAAAACGCCCGAGGAGCATTTTGCTGAAATTCAGCAGTGCATTGCCTATGCGTTGGAGCAAGGGCTTCAGGTAAATGTCTACTTGGAAGACTGGTCCAATGGGATGCGCAGTTCGCCAGACTACACACTTAGCCTTATCGAAATGCTTGCGCAGCAACCCATTCAGCGGGTAATGCTTCCGGACACTTTGGGAATTCTTTCTCCTTCAGAGGTTCGCGAATTCTTGGGGGAAGTAATCTCCAAATTCCCTGATTTGCGGATCGATTTCCATGCACACAACGATTACGATTTGGCAGTAGCCAATGTCCTTGAAGCAGTACTTCAGGGGGTGTCTGGTATCCATAGCACCATCAATGGGCTAGGGGAAAGGGCAGGAAATGCTCCTTTGGAATCCGTTGTCGCCGTGATTAAGGATTTTACGGAATTGGAAATTGGCGTTCAGGAACAAAAGATTTTTCGGGTGTCCAAGTTGGTGGAACAATTTTCTGGACAATACATTCCTGCCAATAAGCCTGTGGTAGGAGAAAATGTATTTACCCAAACAGCCGGCATCCATGCCGATGGAGACCAGAAAAAGAGTTTGTACTTCAATCAATTGCTACCTGAGCGATTTGGGAGAGAGCGAAAATACGCCCTAGGAAAAACCTCGGGGAAAGCCAATATTTCAAAAAACCTGGAAGCCCTGGGAATTTCTTTGGAGCCGGATGAATTGGCTCGCGTCACCCAGCGAATTATAGAATTGGGAGACAAAAAGGAGCGAGTGACTACGGAGGACTTGCCCTACATCATTTCCGATGTACTCCAAAACAACTCCTTTACCAAAAACATCAGCATTGATGGGTACCACATGACCCAATCCAAAGGCCTTAAACCTTCGGTACAGTTGCGACTAAAAATGTACGATAGTTACCACGATGCCACTGCTACGGGTGATGGACAGTACGATTCATTCATGAAGGCAGTGAGTTCAATTTATGCTTCTTTGCATAAAGACCTTCCCAAATTAGTAGATTACCACGTAACCATTCCTCCAGGGGGAAAAACCGACGCTTTTGTGGAGACGGTCATTACCTGGGAATATGGAGGTCGATTCAAAACCAAAGGTTTGGATCCAGACCAAACGGTAGCGGCCATGATGGCTACTGAAAAAATGTTGAACATCATGGATAAGAACCCAAAGGAAATTCATCCGTAATTTTGTACCTATGAAAATGAAAATAGCACTCCTGCCTGGCGATGGCATTGGACCCGAAGTGATTGCTCAGGCAGTAAAAGTGGTTGAAGCCATTGGAAAGAAATTTGGCCACCAAATCACCTTCCAAGAAGGCTTGGTGGGTGCATGTGCCATTGATGCGACAGGGGATCCCTATCCCGATGCTACCCACGAAATTTGCATGGCATCCGATGCAGTTCTTTTCGGGGCAATTGGTGATCCCAAATACGACAATGATCCCAAAGCCAAGGTACGTCCTGAGCAAGGCTTACTTCGCATGCGGCAAAAATTAGGGCTCTTCGCCAATGTTCGTCCCACCTTTACTTTTCCTTCTTTAGTACACAAATCCCCCCTCAAGTTGGACCGAGTGGATGGGGTAGATCTAGTTTTTTTCAGGGAACTGACCGGAGGTATCTATTTCGGGGAGCCTAGGGGAAGAAACGAGCAAGGGACCAAAGCTTTTGATACCAATGTCTACAGCAAGGAGGAGATTGTACGTTTGGCGCGCATGGGTTTTGAAGCTGCGCAAAAGCGGAGAAAACTACTCACTTGCGTGGACAAGGCAAACGTAATGGCCACTTCCAGATTGTGGAGAGAAACCGTCCAAGAATTGGCACCTGAGTATCCAGATGTAAAAGTAGAATATGAGTTTGTGGATGCTGTAGCCATGCGATTGATCCAATGGCCCAAGGCCTACGATGTGTTGATCACAGAGAATCTCTTTGGAGATATTTTGACTGACGAAGCTTCGGTGATCTCTGGATCCATGGGCTTGATGCCTTCTGCCTCCTTGGGAGCCAAGGTGAAGCTATTCGAGCCGATCCACGGTTCTTATCCTCAAGCCGCTGGCAAGAACATTGCCAATCCACTGGGGACCATTTTATCCGCTTCCATGATGTTCGATTATGCATTTGGATTGGCAGCCGAAGCCAAATTGATCAGCGACGTAGTCAATCTTTCGCTCGCTGAGGGAATCGTCACCGAAGACATCGCCGAAGGAGGGAAAGCCTACAAAACCTCCGAATTAGGAGACTGGCTGGCAGCTCGAATTTTGAGTTAAGATTTCAACTAAAAACACCACCCCGTTTCGAGGTGGTGTTTTAGTTTAAGAGTTGATCCAATTGAAAAACTAATTCTTCTAGGTCCTGGGTAAGGATGGACCATACAATTTCATAGTCAATCCCAAAATAGTCGTGAACGATTCGATTTCTAAAGCCTCGTAATTTTTTCCATTCAATTTGAGGATTTTCATACCTAAAATCTTCGTCAATGCGCAGGGAAGCTTCGCCTATAATTTCAAAATTCCGTACTACCGCATCAATGGTTTTGTCATCCGCTAAAAAATCCTCAAATGATAAGCCCTGGGTATATTTAAGGATCTTTTCAGCTGCTTCCTTCATATCCAGGAGGAGTAAGTCACTGGATCTTTTAGACATAGATTAACTCGTCTTTGATTTGTTCGAGATAGCGTGGTTTAATTCCTTTTTTTGAAACCAAATCCACTTTGATACCGAGCAGTTCTTCTAGTTCATCTCCAAGTTCAATAAACTCAGAACCTACGCTGCTGTGAAATTCCACAAGCACATCTAGGTCGCTCTTTGGGCTTTGTTCCTCGCGTGCGTAGGAACCAAAAATCGCAAGCTCTTTGATTGGGTATTTTTGGAACAAGGATTTTTTTTGTTCCATTAACCTTTTTCTTATGGCGGTGAGCTGGTTCATGAAGTGATGATGATGGATAGGACAACCTAAAGGATAGGTACTTTGACGCATTCTAATTT
>CAJBER010000189.1 GCA_903952135.1 uncultured Algoriphagus sp. | reverse complement strand
GCTGTGGCCAAGGATAGGTATCGGAAAGGATGCTTGGGGTCCAAGGCACCACGCTGCAATTCATGGAGAAGGGTCTGCCAGATTGTAGAAAGGGAGTCAGTAGCACTAAAAAGCATCGATTGATTTTTTATACTAACACAATTAGCAGGTTAGGGTTTAAAATTCCAAGGACTCAACAACGCGTTGCCTGGAAAGAAAAAGAAAGAGGCCCCGCATTGCGGAGCCTCTTTGCAATTATTTTGGTTCAAGTTAGTTCAAACCCACAGGAGCCTCCAGGTTCTTGAAGTACACCTGCTTATCGGCATCCAAATCCACCAGCACTGCCGCATCGTTCTTGATGTAGCCTGCCAATATCTGCTTGGAAAGTTCATTCAAAATCAAGCGCTGCATAGTTCGCTTCAGTGGTCGTGCACCAAAATTGGCATCAAAGCCCACCTCTCCCAAGAAATCAAGCACCTCCGTAGTCGCTTCGATTTGGATGTTCGAATCCGCGAGTCGCTTCTGAATCTCTCTCCATTGGATGTCTACAATCTTGCGGATCACCTTCTTATTGAGTGGTTCAAATAGGATGGTTTCATCGATACGGTTTAAGAATTCCGGACGAACGGACTTTTTGAGTAAGTCAAACACCTCCGCCTTAGTCTTCTCCAGCACTTCTTCTCGGTTCCAATCCTCCATTTCCGCAAATCGCTCCTGAATGAGGTGCGAACCGATGTTCGTAGTTAGAATGATGATGGTATTCTTAAAATTGGCCAAGCGCCCCTTATTATCGGTCAGTCGCCCATCGTCCAGCACCTGAAGAAGAATGTTGAACACATCCGGGTGAGCCTTTTCGATCTCGTCTAAGAGGATTACGGAATAGGGCTTTCTTCGAACCGCTTCGGTCAATTGCCCACCTTCATCGTAACCCACATAACCTGGAGGCGCTCCTACCAGTCGGCTTACCGAATGTCGCTCTTGGTATTCCGACATATCGATCCGCACCATGGCATTTTCATCGTTAAAGAGGTACTCGGCAAGGGCTTTGGCCAGTTCGGTTTTACCCACCCCAGTAGTTCCCATAAAGATGAAACTCCCGATAGGTCGTCTTGGATCCTGCAATCCTGCCCGACTTCTACGCACCGCATCGGAAAGTGCCACAATGGCTTCTTGCTGTCCGGCTACGCGCCGACCCAACTCGTCCTCCAAGTGGAGCAATTTCTCCCGCTCGGATTGGATCATTTTGCTCAAGGGAATTCCAGTCCACTTGGACACCACCGAAGCAATGTCTTCCTGGTCTACCTCTTCCTTGAGTAAAGGGGAGCCTGCCTGCATGTCCGCGAGTTGAGATTTGAAGGACTCTAATTTTTTCTCCGCTTCCCCAATCTTCCCGTAACGGATCTCGGCCACTTTCCCAAAGTCTCCTGCTCGCTCGGCTTGTTCCGCCTCCAACTTGAGTTTTTCGATGGCTTCTTTTTCGCGTTGAATGCCCGTGATCACGGCTTTTTCACTCTCCCACTTGGCTTTCACAGACTGTCTTTTCTCTCCAAGTTCGGCAATCTCTTTGCTCAAGATTACCTCCTTGTCCTTGTTGTTTTCACGTCGGATGGCCTCCCGCTCAATTTCGAGTTGCATGATACGACGGTTCAACTCATCCAATTCCTGGGGTAAGGAATCAATCTCCATGCGCAACTTGGCTGCTGCCTCATCCATCAAGTCGATGGCCTTGTCTGGCAAAAATCGGTCGCTGATGTAGCGCTGCGAAAGTTCCACCGCGGCAATCACCGCGTCGTCCTTGATGCGGACCCCATGGTGCAACTCGTACTTGTCCTTGATTCCTCTCAAGATGGAAATCGCATCTGCCGCGTCGGGCTCGTCCACGATCACCGCCTGGAAGCGGCGCTCCAAGGCCTTGTCCTTTTCGATGTACTTCTGGTATTCTTTCAGGGTGGTGGCTCCAATGGCATGCAGCTCGCCACGTGCCAATGCAGGTTTGAGCAGATTGGCCGCATCCATGGCTCCTTCGCCTCCACCTCCTGCACCGATGAGTGTATGGATCTCGTCAATAAACAGGATGATTTCCCCTTCTGCATCGGTCACTTCTTTGATTACCGACTTCAGTCGCTCCTCAAATTCCCCCTTGTATTTGGCGCCTGCTACGAGTAGGCCCATGTCTAGGGAAATGAGCGTCTTGGACTTCAAATTTTCTGGGACATCCCCAGAGACGATGCGCTGTGCCAAACCTTCGACGATAGCCGTCTTTCCTACCCCTGGTTCACCCAGGAGGATCGGATTGTTTTTGGTACGCCGAGCAAGAATCTGCAACACACGTCTGATCTCTTCGTCACGGCCAATGACGGGGTCGATTTTCCCTTTCTTGGCCATTTCATTGAGGTTCTTGGAATATTTTTCCAAGGCTCTGTAGGTACTCTCTGCGTTTGGATCGGTCACTTTAGTTCCTTTTCTAAGTTCTTTAATCGCTTCTAGGAGCGCTTTTTCAGTAATTCCTTGATTTTTCAACAGCTGAGCTACGGTATCGTTCCCAGCCAATACTGCCAAGAGCAAATGCTCGATGGCCACATAGGCATCTCCAAAAGTCTTCAAATAGTCCTTCGCCTTGGTCAGTACCTGCGTTGCGGAAGAAGACAAATAGGGTTGCGCATTTCCACCACTCACTTTAGGAAGTTTTTGAAGTTCTTCGTCTAGTTTTTGGTTGAGTAGCTGCTGGCTAGCACCCAGCTTTTGTAACAGAAATTGAGAGACATTTTCGTCCTCTAAAAATATCCCCTTCAGCAAGTGGGAAGTTTCAATCGCAGGATTCCCAGAAGCTTGTGCGAGTTCTGCCGCTTTTTGAATGGCCTCCTGAGATTTGGTGGTAAACTGCTTAAAATCCATGGTAGGGTTTGGTTTAGTTTTCCTTGCTTTCGCTTTAGGCTATTCAGCAAAATGACCACCAAACTAAATTTTCAGCCATTCTGTCCTAAAAACATAAAAAATTGACTTTAATCATGAAATTTTGGCAGAAAATTTAGAAAACCTCACCAAAAATCTTGAATTATTAGGCACCCAAAAACCACTAAGCTGAAGCCACTAGACTCGGATTAGCTTCATGAAAAAAAGCAAGCAGCTCACCGCTTTAGTCTTGATTTTCGGCGAAATCAGCCACTGCACGCCACACCCGGAAGATATTTTTGTGGCAAATTTTTTCAAGATCCTCCTTTGAATATCCTCGTTTCAGCAGCTCAGCAAGGAGATTGGGAAACATGGATACATCCTTTAATCCTGTGGGCAAAGAATCCCCTACGCCATCAAAATCTGAACCCAAGCCTACATAATCGATGCCTACAAGTTGAACCACGTGATCAAAATGGTCGGCAACCCGGGCTACAGTAGGAAAAGGATTGTGCTGGGCCGTGTATTCTTGGATGTATTTTTGGGCTTTAGGATCTCTTCGCGAAAGGTTATTTTCTGCAAGCCAGTTGACTACGTGCTCACGAACTTGAGCAGATCCTGTAGCATAGGCAGAATCTATAAATGTTCCTCCAAAATTAATGAGCATCACCCCTCCATTTTTTGCAAGCGCTTGAATCAATTCATCACTCATGTTGCGCTCAAATCCAGGTGTAAATTTCCGGACCGAAGAATGTGAGGCAATCATAGGGACCTTACTGATCGCAAGGGCATCTCTAAAAGTATTATCCGAGACGTGACTTAGATCAACCATAATTCCTACGCGATTCATTTCGGCCACTACCTTTTCCCCAAACTCACTCAGCCCCCCGTAGGTGGCTGTGGTATCGTAGCTCGCATCGCCGATTAGGTTGTCTTTGCCGTGGGTAAGTGTGATGTAACGAATCCCCCGCTTGTAGAAATACCCAACATTGCCTAAGTCATCTTCAATACCGGCTCCATTTTCCATACCCATGGGAAGAGAAATTAGCCCTTTTGCAAAATTCGCCTCGATGTCTTCCGGACTGTAGGCCATGGCAAACTTATCGGGAAAAGTTGCTGCAAGTCTTTCTGTCATCAAAATCAAGGAGTCAGCAAGGGCTTTGGAGGCTCCTGGAGTTGCTTGATTTCCGGCAGGGATGTAAATGGACATAAATGGAGCATCTAGCCCACCTTCCTTGGCACGAGGATAGTCAAAGTTGCCATCTGGCGTACGTACAGACACATCCAATACCTCTCGCTGCAAAGTAAACCCACCCACTTTCATCCGATAAGGCAGGTCCACGTGCCCGTCTACCATAATCGTCGCTTGAGCTATTTCTTTAGCCGCCTGAAGACGTGCTGCATCCGAAAGTTTCGAATAGTCCCTAGAGGCTTGTTGTGCCACACTTGCGCTTACCAAAAGAAAAGTAATTCCAAAAATTAAATAGCGTTTCATAGCTGTAGGGTGTTGGGGATACGGGAAGTTAAGACCTTTGAGAAAGGAATCAAAAAAATCATTTTTTCAAAACCCGTCTAGGGGGCTTAGAAGGAGGGTACTGGATTATAAGTTGAACTATTCTATCCGTTTTTTGCTTTGTATAAGTGTCGGCTTCTCGAAATAAATATTACTGAAGCAGAATTTTCTTGCTATCTGAAAATTTCTGAGCAGGAGGAAATCAGGTCGCCATTTGACCGCTTGTGGAATCCTCGAGTCAAAATCAGGTTTAAAAATCAATTTTCAATCTTTAAAACCTATCTTCACTCAGTTTTCGCTTTCAACCTAGAAACTACATCCAAAAGATGAACTCTAAAGAAATCAATTACGAATTAGAAAAAAACATGGAAGTCATCTCTCAGCTAGATGATTTTGTGGGCCATGCCGTAGACACGGTGCTTGTAGATCCGGAGGATTGCTGGCAGCCTACGGATTTTTTGCCTGATTTTTCCAATCCAGAAGCTATGGAAGAAGTTAAGCTTCTTCAGCAGCGTGCAGCTGGGATTCCCGATACCGTTTTGACCTCCTTGGTGGGCAACATGATTACCGAAGAGGCCTTGCCATCCTACCAGACCTACTTCAACTTACTCGAAGGAATCAATGTGGACAAAAGCTTGCTCTCTCCCTCTGGGTGGGTGCGCTGGTCTAAGGCTTGGACTGCGGAAGAAAACCGACACGGAGACCTTTTGAACAAGTACCTCTACCTCACGGGAAGAGTGGACATGCGCGTGGTTGAACAAACAATCCACCGCCTAATCACCAACGGATTTGATCCTAAATCAGAATCAGATCCCTACCAAGCGATGATTTACACCTCTTTCCAAGAGCGTGCTACCAAAATCTCGCACGTAAATACCGGCAAACTTGCAGACAAAGCTGGGGATCACCTGCTTTCCAAAATCTGCAAAACCATCGCAGGGGATGAAGCTAGACATGAAAAGGCATACAAGAGCTTTATGTCTCAAATCTTCGAAATTGATCCAAGTGGAGCGATCACTGCCTTCGAAAAAATGATGCGAAAGCAAATCGTCATGCCTGCAGCCCTGATGGGCGAAGGAAGTAGTCGTCCGAGCATTTACAAGGACTTCGCAGAAATCACACAGAAAATCGGCGTCTATACTGGCTGGGATTATGCTCGCATCATCGAGCACCTGGTGGATTACTGGAAAATCGAATCGCTCACTGGATTGGATGCTGCTGCTGCCAAGGCACAGGAGTACCTAGCTAGCCTTGCGGATCGATACATGCGCTTGGCAGATCGAATCAAAGCCCCAGATGAAGTCAGTCTGGCCTGGCTCAAATAAATTGAAAGTCCTTCGCACGAAGGACTTTTTTTTGCATATTTCTGATCGCT
The DNA here is from genome assembly GCA_903952135.1 of uncultured Algoriphagus sp. Lineage (GTDB taxonomy): Bacteria > Bacteroidota > Bacteroidia > Cytophagales > Cyclobacteriaceae > Algoriphagus. Next base: position 14,997 of record CAJBER010000189.1, on the reverse strand, counting down.
TCACTCCTTTTTCAATGAAACACCTCTTCCTGATTTCCGCATTGGTCCTCGCATGCCTTGGCACCTCCTTTGCCCAAAGCCTCCAAGTGAATTCCGAACGGCTCACACAATCGCTCAGCACCTTGGCCAAATTTGGTAAAAATGAAAAGGGTGGCTCAGATCGGGTGGCCTACTCAGTTCACGATATTGCTGCCAGACCTTATCTCAAGGAGCTCCTTACTGCTGCTGGATTAGAAGTTTCGGTAGATTTCGCGGGTAATATTATCGGACGAAAAGCCGGTAAAAACCCAGCCTTGAAGCCGATTAGCCTTGGATCACACATCGATGAAGTCCCCAATGGTGGAGATTACGATGGCCCCGTGGGGGTATTGGGAGCCATAGAAGTGGTCAGAACACTGAAGGAGGCCGGCGTACAAACAGCACACCCCCTGGAGGTAATCATCTTTACCAATGAGGAAGGCGGAGTCATCGGCAGTCGAGCCCTGGTGGGTGGACTAAGCGCTCAAGCGCTTCAAGGCCAAAGCAATGCAGGGGTCACCCATGCCGAAGGAATCCGCTTGCTGGGAGGAGATCCCAACCAAATCGCTAGTATTGCTCGCCCGAAGGGAGCAATCGCAGCCTTTCTTGAACTACACATCGAACAGGGAGGCAATTTGGATACAGAGAAATTGGACATTGGCGTAGTCGAAGGGATTGTCGCCATCGAATGGTGGGAATTTACCTTCAAAGGCAAGGCCAACCATGCGGGCACTACCCCAATGAATGCACGTAAAGACCCCATGCTCCCCGCGGCACGATTTACGCTCGCTGTGAATGAAGTGATCACACGAGACGAAGGGCGGCAAGTGGGCACGATAGGAAAAATTCAAGCCTTTCCAGGAGCAGGCAATGTGATCCCAGGAGAGGTGAAACTCAATTTAGAAATCCGAGATCTGTCTTCTGAAAAAATCTGGAAACTGTATGGAGAATTGGAAGGTATCGCCAAAAAGCTAGCCCTGGAAAGTGGAACTACCTTGGAGATCAAACACATTGAAGTAGCCAGCAAGCCTGCGCTAGCGGACCCTATGATCCGAGAGGTGATAGACATGCAGTCCAAAAAATTAGGCTACACCACCAAAAGCCTCCCCAGTGGAGCAGGGCATGACGCGCAAGAAATGGCTCGCATTGCACCCATGGGCATGATTTTTATCCCTAGCAAGGACGGTATTAGCCATGCCCCCGAAGAATACTCCAGTCCGGAAGCCATCGCCAAAGGAGCAAATGTACTCCTTCATACGCTACTGGAACTCGATAAGCAACTCTCCAAGAAGTAAATCAGCTATCGATGATATCCTGGGAAATGAGGCGGTAAATCTCCGCCAACTGTTCGTTGTATCCCAAAAAATGGTGGTGGGCTTCCAGCGTTTCGTAATCCTCCCGAATGGCAGGACCCGTTTGGGCCTTCTTGGCGCCAAGCTGCAAACTTTTGGAAATCGATTCAATAATTAAAGGCTTCAGAAGCTCTCTATCAAGCCCCTGTCGATGGAGAATCTCTTCGGCAATTCGCAGCATGTGGTTGGTGAAATTGCTCGCAAAAACCGCTGCCACATGAACCGCCTCCCGTTCTTTGTGCCGTAGTGTATGCACCAGAGGTGAAAGGCTTTTGGCTACTTTTTTAAGACGCTGCAAGGTGCCTTCATCCTCAGACTCTAGGAGAAAGGGCACTTCCTCAAAGTCTACCTTCTTTCCTTTGGTAAAGGATTGCAAGGGGTAAAAAACACCGATGTAACTGGCCGAACTCTGAGCCAAGACTTCCATGGGCATTGCTCCCGAGGTATGCACCAAAATGCTTCCCTCAGGTAAAATCAACTGATCTGCTACCTCCGCGAGTGCGTCATCCTTGATCGCTAGAATAAACAGTTCTGCCTTACTTTCCGAAAAATCCAACTCATCTTTTGGAACCGCATTGTACACGCGTTCGGTGATTTCTTTGGCTTTTCGAATATCACGAGCGTATACTTCCGTCAGTTCATGTCCCGCATCTTCCAATGCTGGAGCCAAGTTCCAGGCCAAATTACCGGCACCTAGGATCGCTATTTTCAACTTCATCAAGAAATTAAGTCAATTTTTAGGAAAAGAAAAAGCCATCTTCTTGAAGGAAAATGGCTTTTTGAAAGTACTTCAAGCGCTTAGATATGCAAGGCGCGATTGGCGGTAGCCGCCAAACAGGCTTCCTTGAATACCTCAGTGTAGGTAGGGTGCGCATGGGACATTCTAGCGATGTCTTCTGCTGAGGCACGAAACTCCATCGCTACCACCGCTTCAGCAATCATGTCGGCTGTGCGTGGACCAATCATGTGCACGCCAAGGATCTCGTCAGTTGTTGCATCCGCAAGGACCTTCACGAGTCCATCTGTATCCATGGAAGCACGAGCTCTACCAGAGGCAAGGAAAGGAAACTTACCTACCTTGTAGGCTCTACCCTGCTCCTTCAATTGCTCTTCAGTGTAACCTACAGCCGCTACCTCAGGCCAGGTATACACGACCCCAGGAATCAAAAGGTAGTTGATATGCGGCTTTTGTCCAGCGATAGTCTCCGCTACAAAAACCCCTTCCTCTTCCGCCTTGTGCGCAAGCATGGCACCTTTAACTACATCGCCAATGGCGTAGATATGGGGTATGGAGGTTTGCAGGTGATCATTTACTTGAATTTGACCTCGGTCGGTGAGTACCACTCCTGCAGCCGAGGCATTGAGACCTTCCGTGTAGGGCTTTCGACCGATGGAAACAAGGACATAGTCTCCCTTGATCTCGACCGTTTCCCCCTTGCTATTTTCAGCTTTGACTACAGCCTCTTTACCTAAGTTCTCTACTCCAGTTACCTTGTGTTGCAGGTAAAACTCAAAGCCTAGCTTCTTTAGGGACTTTTGCAGCTCCTTGCCCAAGGTCTTATCCATGGTTGGAATGATGGAGTCCATGTATTCTACCACAGAGACTTTAGCACCAAGTCGAGCATAAACAGAACCCAATTCCATACCGATCACACCCCCGCCAATGACGATCAGGTGCTTCGGTATTTCCTTCATCTTCAAGGCCTCAGTAGAGGTGATGATTCGCTTTTTGTCTAGGTTGATAAAGGGAAGGCTTGCAGGCTTAGATCCTGTAGCCAGAATGATATTTTTTCCTTGGATATCCGTAGACGATCCGTCGGCTTTCGTCACCTTGATGGTATGGGCATCCACAAATGAGCCCAAGCCCTGGTGCACTTCCACCTTATTTTTCTTCATCAAAAACTGGATACCATCCACATTTTGCGTGACTACCTCATCCTTGCGGGCAATCATCTGAGGAAGGTTGACCGACAAGCCCTTCAGCGAGATACCGTGGGTAGTGAAGGTATGGGCAGCATTGTGGTAATGCTCCGAAGAGTCAAGCAGCGCCTTGGAAGGGATGCAGCCTACATTCAAGCAGGTACCTCCGAGAGTGGAATACTTCTCTACCAAGGCTGTTTTCATACCCAACTGGGCAGCACGGATAGCGGCTACATAGCCCCCTGGTCCTGATCCGATTACGATGACGTCGTACATTTTTATTCTTGTTGTACTATGTACGAGGTACCAAGTACCAAGTACACATTGGTTAGCTATTCAAACTTTTTTTGAGTTTCACGACCATATTTTGGATATGGGCCAACTCGAGTTCTAATTTTTCAACTACTTCCACAGCTACATATCCGAGTCTATTGGAAAGAACCAATTGGGTATGCAATTCGAAAGAAGATCCTAGAGAGATCGCCAAGAAGTGATCAAAATCCTTGGTGGTATTTCTCCCTGCCCCCTCCGCAATGGTAGAGGGTATGGAGATCGCACATCGATTCATTTGTGAGACCAAGCCAAACCGCTCATGTGAAGGGAATTTCTCGGTAATCTTATAAATTTCAACTACTAAATCCATGGCCTTCTGCCAAACGGATAAATCCTTGTAACGATGCATTATAGTCTCTTTAGTTTAAAAAATCTTTCTCTTTCGGAATTCAATTGGAATCCTTTGCACAATTTACCTTGTACTTCGTACTTGGTACTTGGTACTTGGTACTTTGTACATTGTACTTTCTTCCTTAAACCCCAAACATCAACCTCGTCGGGTCTTCGAGCAATTGCTTCACTCGAACTAGGAAGCTTACGGATTCACGCCCATCGATGATGCGGTGATCGTAAGACAAGGCCAAATACATCATTGGACGAATGACCACTTGGCCATTTTCGGCAATTGGACGCTCTACAATGTTGTGCATGCCCAAAATAGCAGATTGTGGCGCATTGATGATCGGAGTGGACATCATGGATCCAAATACCCCACCGTTGGTGATGGTAAAGGTTCCACCAGTCATCTCTTCGATGGAAAGCTTGTTGTCTCTCGCTTTGCCAGCAAGACGAACAATCTCTTTTTCAATCTGATCAAAGGAAAGATTTTCGGCATTTCGGATCACCGGTACGACCAGACCTTTAGGTGCAGATACGGCTACGGAAATATCACAGAAGTCGTTGAAAACAAGTTCATTTCCATCGATCTGTGCATTGACCGCAGGCCATTCCTGCAAGGCCACACACACTGCCTTGGTAAAGAAGGACATAAATCCTAGTCCTACGCCATGCTTTTCCTTGAATTGATCCTTGAATTTGGATCGGAGATCCATGATGGGCTTCATGTTGACCTCATTGAAGGTGGTCAACATGGCAGTTTCATTTTTAACAGCCACCAAGCGTCTAGAAACGGTCTTGCGCAAAGAAGACATTTTCTCGCGTCGCTGGCCTCTAGCAGAAGAACCAGTAGATGTTACTGCTGGACTCGCTGCAACAGGTGCTGATGGAGTAGCAGAAGGAGCCGGGGCTGCTGCTGGGGTTGAAGCTCCCATCGCATCCTCTTTGGTCACACGACCATCCTTGCCAGTTCCGGCTACAGTCGCAGCAGGAATGCCTTTTTCGGCCAAAATCTTGGAGGCAGCTGGAGATGCATGTCCTGTAGCATAGTTTTCAGTTGCAGCTGTTGGCACTGCCACTGGAGCAGTAGGTGCTGGAGCAGTACCACTTGAAGCTGCCACGGATCCGCCTACTTCGATTCGGCAGATCAGTCCACCAATTTCCAATACATCCCCCTGCTTGGCTACTTGACGCAAAATGCCCGTAGCTTCAGCCGGAAGTTCAAAGGTAGCCTTATCGGAATCTACCTCTGCAATGATTTCATCCAAAGTCACTAAGTCCCCATCCTTCTTGAGCCAGTTGGCAAGGGTCACCTCCGTGATGGATTCGCCCACAGTAGGCACAATCATTTCCTTGATCCCTGAAGGAGCAGAAGTGGCTGCTGGAGCAGCTGCAGGGGCGGCCGTTGGTGCTGGTGCGGGAGCCGAACTCGGTGCTGAAGCGGATTCTTCAATGACACAAACTAGTCCACCGATCTCCACCGTGTCTCCTACATTCGCTTTGATACGAAGGATACCAGTTGCTTCGGCTGGAAACTCAAACGTCGCTTTGTCGGATTCCAATTCGCAGAGTACCTCATCCAATTGAACCAGGTCTCCGTCTTTTTTAAACCATTGTCCTACGGTAACTTCTGAGATGGATTCTCCTACGGTAGGTACTCTCATTTCTTTGCTCATGGTCTTCTATGTTTCTCCTTGGAATCGCTTCCTTGGTGTTTTTTACAGATTTTAATCAATTCTTTCCCTAATTAAAGGGTTAGCGCTTGGGCCACTAGGTTGCGCTGCTCTTCCACGTGAACCTTGTTGTATCCCGTAGCAGGAGAAGCGCTTGGCTTTCTAGCAATCACCCGCATCGGAAGTTCCTGGTACAACAAGCGAAGCAAGTAGTTCCAATACCCCATGTTTTCAGGTTCTTCCTGTACCCAAACTACCTCAGCCCCTTTGTAGGACTTTAGCACATCCAAGATTTGCTTTTTAGGAAGCGGATGCAACTGCTCCACTCTTACGATAGCTACCTGGGTGTTCTTTTCTTTTTCCCGTGCTTCTTCTAGGTCAAAGTACACTTTTCCAGTACACAAAATCACGCGCTTGACATCTTTTGCCTTCACTGTGGTGTCTGGCAGCACTTCTCTAAATCGACCTGAAGTAAACTCCTTCAATGGAGATACCACTTTCGGGTGACGAAGCAAGGACTTTGGTGACATGACCACACAAGGCTTTCTAAACTCCCAAGCTTGCTGTCTTCTAAGCAAATGGAAGAAGTTTGATGGCTCGGTGATGTTGGCTACCACCATGTTGTACTCCGCAGAAAGCTGCAAGAAACGCTCTGGTCTGGCATTGGAGTGCTCAGGACCCTGACCTTCGTAGCCATGTGGAAGGAGCATCACGATGCCATTCATTTTTTGCCACTTTGACTCTCCCGAGGAGATAAACTGATCAATCATGGTTTGTGCACCGTTGGCAAAGTCGCCAAACTGCCCTTCCCAAAGGGTGAGGGAATGTGGATTTGCCATGGCATAGCCATATTCAAATCCAAGTACCGCATATTCAGAAAGTAGAGAGTTGTAAATGTAAAACTGCCCCTTTCTATCCTTCATTTCGAGTAAGGAATTGAACGGCTGGTTGGTGTTGGCATCGTGGATGACCGCATGTCGGTGAGAGAAGGTACCACGCTGCACGTCCTGACCGGTTAGTCGAACGGTTTTGCCTTCTAAAAGCAAGGATCCGTATGCAAGCAATTCGGCAGAGGCCCAGTTCAATTCTTTGGTTTCAAAGAACATTTCTTTGCGCTGCTTCATTTGTGCTTCGATCTGCTTGATCGGCTTGAATCCTTTCGGAATTAGCGTGATGGCTTCTGCCACTTTCTCGATTTGCTCTTGGGTAATTCCCGTTTCAGGCGATTGATCAAAATCCTCTGGCTTCGAACGGCGTAGGTTGGCCCACTCCGTTTCAAACTTGGTCGCCTGGTAAGGCAAAGGCTTTTCCTTCACCATGTTCAATCGATCCTGCAGAAGTTGACGGAATTCTTCGTCCATCTGCGCTGCAATCTTCGCATCAAAATCTCCGCGCTCAGTTAGGCGCTTGATGTAGATTTCCCGAGGATTCGGATGCTTAGAGATGATGTTGTAGAGTTCCGGCTGTGTAAACTTCGGTTCATCAGACTCGTTGTGTCCGTGACGACGGTAGCAAACCATGTCTACAAAAATGTCTTTATTGAATTTTTGACGGAATTCAGCGGCTAAACGTGCAGCAAATACGACTGCCTCCGCATTGTCCCCATTCACGTGAATAACCGGAGCGTCAATGATTTTGGCCACATCCGTACAGTAGATGGAGGTACGCGCATCGTCAAAGTCGGTGGTGAAGCCTACCTGGTTGTTGATCACAAAGTGAATGGTGCCTCCGGTATTGTATCCTTTGAGGCCAGCCATTTGAGTTACCTCATAGACAATTCCTTGGCCAGCCACTGCTGCATCCCCATGAATCAAAATTGGCAATGCCTTTTTTGAATCCCCTTTGTGCGCATGATCAATTTTGGCTCTCAAAAATCCTTCTACCACAGGATTTACAGCTTCGAGGTGAGACGGGTTGGGTGCAAGCTTGAGGTGAACTTTGTGCTGCTCTGGCGTTTGGATATCAGAAGAGTATCCCATGTGGTACTTCACATCTCCATCACCCATGGTGAGGTCTGGTTTGGCCGTACCCTCGAACTCAGAGAAAATTTGTTCGTAGGTCTTGCCCATCACATTCGCGAGCACATTCAATCTACCACGATGCGCCATGCCAATCATCACTTCTTCCACTCCATGCTGAGCTGCCGTGTTGATTACCGCATCAAGGAAGGGAATGGTGCTTTCTCCCCCTTCTAGGGAGAAACGCTTTTGACCTAGGTATTTGGTATGGAGGAAGTTTTCAAAAACTACCGCTTGATTCAATTTAAATAGAATTCGTTTCTTCTCTTCGTGAGAAGGCGCAAAGGCTAAAGCTTCTTTTTCTACCTTGGATTTGAACCAATCCAACATTTCCGCATCGCGGATGTACAAAAATTCAAAGCCCATCGGGCCTTCGTAGATAGTTTTAAGTGCCTGGACAATCTGAGCTAGGCTCGCTGCACCAATACCGATCTCGGTACCCGCCTCAAATACGGTAGACATGTCCTCATTACCCAAACCAAAATTTTCTGGATCGATGAGCGGCTTACGATCGCGACGTTCACGAACTGGGTTCGTTTTAGAGCGAAGGTGCGCACGAGAACGATAAGCGTGGATCATCGCACGAACGCGTATCTCCTTCGGGAGATTTTCAACATGCATGATGGTACCGGAAAGTGCAGATGTCTTGGTCGCTACACTCGGAGTACTTTGGCCTAGCCCTTCTCCGTAGTGGGTGATTGCAAAATCAAAGCCATCAAAAAATTCCTTCCAGCTCGGATCGATACTTGAAGAATCATTTTTATATGCCGCATAGAGCTCGTCGATGTAGGAGACATGGGCATTGGCGATATAGGTAAATTTATCCATGGTGCGAAATGATAACAATCAAATCTAAATGAAATAATTTATAGTTAAAAACCGCTTATTTGCTTGTGCAAATATAAAATTAAATTCACTGAAAAAATTAGGAGCATGAACAACTTATACAAAGGTAAATAGTTGATTGTAAAGCGAGTCATGGTTTTTTGTCAACTTAACATAGGATAAGCAATTCACTAGCGCCAAGCAAAAAACATACAGCAAAATCAAGACTAGGAACTTCACGCTGAGTTTCAGAGAAGTGTAACAACCCAAAGAAAACACAATACTACAGTTAGCTTATCTACGCCCGAATTCGTCACGATAGCAGCAAAATTAATCGCAAACCTTCCAGTTTCAAATTTTTCGCTCCAAAGCCAATATGGTACAAAAAAAAGGTCCCGCAATTGCGGGACCTTTTATTAAATCAACTTCTATTGATTACTTCAAAGTTGCAGGCCAAGGCTTTCCAGCGTTAGACTTAACTTTTACAATCATAAAGTCTCCATAACCATTCGTTACACTGAAGGTTAGAAGTTCAGCAGTTCTGCTGATAAACTTCATAGAATAAGGAGAACCGTAACCGTCTACTCCGCTCATGCTGAGTACACCGCAAGCATCACTTATTCCAACGTCGCCTTTGTAGACATCGTTCTGACATCCATACAAGCCGAATGTTCCATCAGACACTAGGTATTTAGTAGAAGTACCAACCTTAGTCCAAGTAGTCTTACCAGTAAAGGTTCCTCCTGCGCAAGTACCGTAATCAGATTTCTGATCCGTAGCAGTAAAGTCATACGTACCGGCCAAATCAGATGGACAGATTACAGAAACAGGATACTGGAACGGAGAATCGTAGAAAGGAGCACCAGCTACGTTGGTAGTCACGTTGTCAGAATTGAATTTTCTTCCAAACTTGTCAGTCAAGATCATTTTGAATTCAAATACGTCACCACCGTTGATTCCTGCAGCTGTCAAACCAACCGCAGCAATAGCTTCTGCAGCAGTGATGGTAAAGTCAGCTCTCAAAAATCGAGAAGTTGTATTTGTCTTGAAGTCAGAAGCCTGAAGGGTCTTAATCAATACGTCATTCGTAGGAGTGTATTTCAAACCTACACCTGGGATCAAACGTCTGTGACGTACACGGATTTCAACAGTTTGTACTGTCTTTCCATCTTCTTTATCTACTGCTTCTAAGGTTAGTGCAAACTTAGAGTTCGCCAAATCGAAGAAGTTAAATGTAGTGCTAGTTCTGGAAATGGTTCTCAAATAAGCTCCTGTATCGAAATCTTTGTAGGGAACGTTAGGCTCCACAAAGTCTCTACAAGAACTTAGAAAGATGACTGCCATTGCCAATAAGCCGAAACTATATTTTAGCGTTTTCATATTTTCTAATTTATAAGGTTAATAAATCCAAGGTGAAGCAGGATTCTTATCCCAGAACACTTGAGACGCTAGATTCTGTTTCTGCACCGCTTTGGTGTTGGTTACCATGTAGTTGTTAGGATACAAGAATGATCTAACAAATGGACCAGTATTTGCTTCCAAACCAGGTTGCAATTTAGCAGGCTTTCCAGTTCTTCTGTACAGGTTGTAAGACTCCATACCGTTACCAAACAAGGACAACCAGTATTCTCTACCTACTACGCTCATTTTAGCATCATTAGTAGCTGCAGCATCGTACTGAGCGCCAACATAATTTTGGTAGTTAGTCACTTTACCTGTAAAGGCTGTAGCAGATTCAGCGGCAGAGATTGTAGCACCTTCTGCACCAGCTACCGCAAAGGCACGAACATAGTCCATGTGCTTCTTGATACCGGATAGCAACAAGGTCTTTGCATTACCAGTAGTTCCCAAGGTGATCGCAGCTTCAGCCAACATAAAGTCCACATAAGCAGCCAACATGATTGGGTGAATACCAGCACCACGCATACCCAAAGCAGGGTTTGCTACAGGAGCACCTGAACCGTTGTCATAACGACCGCCAGCAGGGAATGAGCCATAAGCTGTACGCTTCAAACCATCTGGTGGAATACCGTCTGGATCCAAGTGATCACGACCCCAATATCCTTTGTTACCCGCAGGATTACAGTAAGGAAAGTTACCTACCAAGTAATGAGGAGGTGCGATCTGAGAGATACACTCTTGCTCATCCACGTTAGTAGTGTTGGTCAAAGTTTGACGGTACATGTAGTAACGCACGCGAGGATCGTCAAAACCTTTTTCAACAGTCAAATGGTGCATGAAATCCGTAGACTGGTAGTCACCACCACCTGCAGTATACTGACCTGCAAACTTAGGGTGTCTTGAATCTGGATCAGCAGCAGTAGTACCAAAACGGAAGACGAAATCATCGCCAGTTCCGATAAGGGCATTTGCAGTAATCAAGGCATTGATTGCATTCTTAGAAGCATCAGCATTCACCAAACGAGTGTTTAGGTGATACTTCAACTTAAGCGTGTTCACCAACTTATTCCAACGAGTGTAATTTCTAGCGTAGAAATAATCGTTAGGTGTACCACCAGAAGTAGTTGCAGTAAAGTGAGCAGAAGCCTCATCTAGTAACTTCAAAGCAGCTGCATAGACAGTAGCACCATCATCAACCTTAGGGTTGAAGTTTGCTGCATCCAAAGCCTCAGAATAAGGAACGTTACCGTAAGTATCTACTAGGTCCATCAAGACCATTGCCTTGATCGTCTTAGCAATACCCATGTGTCTTTGCAAGTTAGACTTCTCAGCCAAAGGCAAAAGGAAGTTGATATCTGCAAGGATGTTTGCATAGGCATTAGACCAAGTTCCGTTAGTAGCACCAGCAGCATAAGCCGCTTCATACAAAGCAGAACCTTGGTTAATCTGACGAGTCAAACGGGCGCCACGATCAGATACACCATACCATAAAGATTGGTAGTTCAATTGGATACTGTTCAATAGGAAGTCCGGGGATGCAGTAGTTGCGTTAACTGCATTTGGGTTTTCCAATAGCTCGTCCAGTTTATCCGCACATGACGTAGCCAAAACCATTCCGGCAGCTAGCGTCAGTCCATATATAAATCTTTTCATTGTTAGTTCAGTTTGGGGTTAGAAACTAAGTGTCAATGTTCCACCCAATCTACGAGAGCTAGGTCCAGTTACGAAATCAAATCCAAGACCGTTACCCACACCAGTACCCAATACGTCAGTATCGAAGTTCATGTTTGGAGGGAAGTTAAGGGCAAGGAACCATAAGTTAGTACCACTCAAGGCAAAAGAAGCTCTCTTGAAAGGAGTCTTAGCCATCAAAGTGCTTGGCAAAGAATAAGCCAAAGATACTTCTCTCAATCGGATCATAGAACCATCAAATACGTTTGGCTCATCAGTTGCTCCCTGGTATCCAGAGAAGAAGTAATCAGCTGCAGAGATTTGACGATCGTTAGGAATGTAACGAGGAGTACCATCAGCGTTGGTACCATCTTGTCTTACACCTGGCATGATGAAAGTCAATTCACGGTCAGCTACTGGATCTTTGGTTACACCACGAGCCAAGGTAGCAGTTACTGTGTTTGACATGATCACACCTTTGTGACGGTATTCCATCATTGCAGATAGTGTAAAACCTTTGTAGGTAAAGCTGTTGATGAATGAACCAGTCCAAGCTGGGTTTGGATCACCCAATACCACAGGCTCGTTAGTTGGCTTATGTACACCAGAAGTCAAGATGATAGGCTGTCCAGTCGCAGGGTCACGGTCAAAACCGATACCTTTGATGATGTTGAAAGGCTGGCCAGGAACCGCGAAGTTACCCAAATCGGTAAATCCAGCGACTACTACTTCTTCCAATCCTCCACCTAACTCGATTACTTCAGTTCTGTACTTACCCCAGTTCAATGTAGAGTTCCACTCAAAGCCAGAAGCAGTAGAGATTGGAGTTACAGTTGCCTGGAATTCAGCACCACGAGTTCTGATTTTACCAATGTTGATTGCAGTTCCAGTAAATCCTGTTGCAGGGTCAATTGGAGCGTTAGTAATCAAATCTCTGGTTTGCTTTTCGTATAGAGAGATGTCAAAGCGCAACTTGTTGTTGAACATCACACCTTCCACACCGAATTCAGCCTCACCATGAAGCTCAGGCTTCAAGTTCGGGTTACCCAAGTTATTAGATACCGCGTGTGTTGTAGTCACTGCTCCACCTACATCGAATGCTCTAGCAGACTGTGCCAATACGTTACGCGTGCTGTAAGGGCTTGGATAACCGGCAGAAGTACCGTAACCAAAACGCAATTTCAAGTCGTTTACAGTAGTAGAGTTCCAATCAAAAGCAGTGGTAGGAATGAAGGAAATAGATCCTCCTGGGTACAAGATGCTTCTGTTTTCCTGCTCTACAGTAGAGGTCCAGTCGTTACGAGCAGACAAGTTCAAGAATAGGTAATCAGAGTAATCCAAGGTAACGTTGGTATACACACCATATCTACGCTCGTCTACACCATAGTTCATGCTACCACCTGAATAAGCATCGTTACTTGAAGAAGTAGCGAAGTTAGAGTGTCTGAACAATCCGAAAGCCAATTGGCCTTGAGAAGCAACACCAGACTGAATGTAAGAGTCAAATCGAGAGTTAACACCCACCAAGGCGCTCATTCCGATTTTCTCAGACAAATCTTTCTTCCAGTTCAAGATCAAATCTTGGTTCCAGATGGTGTTGTTGATGTTAATGGTTCTGTAGTAACCGTTACGGGTTGCTAAGTTTGCAGTAGCACCACCTTTGTTGTAAAGTACCTCTTGCAATTCAGAATAGGTATCTAGACCCAAACGATACGTCATAGAGAAGTTGTCGTTGAAGTCATAGTTCAATGAAGTAGAGTTGAAGAAACGCTTCACATCAGAAGTGTTCTTGTAATATTTAACCAACCAGTTAGGGTTAGTGATATCGTTACCACCTCTAAAGTATACAGAGCTCTTATCTACAGGGTTTTCGAACGGAAGGTTTTCCAAATCCACAGAACGTGGGGTAAACAATACGTGTCCGAATACAGATGGGATATCAGAACCTGAACCATAAGATGCGTTAGCAGGAGGAGACTCCAAATCTGTAATTGCGAAGGTGAACGAAGAGTTAATGGAAAGTTTATCCGTAACTGCAGAGTTCATACCCAAACCGAAGTTGTACTTCACCAAGTTGTTGCCTGGAACAAAACCTTCTTCGTCAGTGTAGCTAAAGCTAGCATTGAAACCAGTCTTGTCACCACCACCAGCTACTTGAATAGAGGTGTTTTTAACCAATCCTTGTTTGAAGAAGATCTCAGATGGATCCTTGTACGCCTTGTATTCGTACTTCACTGGAGTACCACCTACTTTACCGTCCACCCAGAACTGAGGGAAGGCTTCACGTACAGCAGCAACAGAAGAAGAAGCATACGGGTGGTTAATCAACAAACCTTGATCCATTCTTGGACCGAAGTTAGAGAAGAAGAAACCTGGAGCCTGCTGGAAACCGTTACCGTAGATTTGACCATAAGTTGGCAAAGAAGCCGCCTCATTGGTAAATACAGACTGGTTGATAGTTACTTCAGCAGCTTTACGCTTAGATGCACCGGATTTGGTAGTAATCAAGATTACACCATTTCTACCCTGGTCACCGTAAAGTACAGTTGCAGAAAGACCTTTCAATACAGACATGCTCTCGATGTTGTTTGGATCAATATCCAAGAAACGAGAAGAAGTGGTAGCACCACCACCAGTAAATCCGTTCTGTGCGTTAGTAGACGTGTTGAAAGGAACACCATCCACAACGAACAAAGGCTGGTTGTTACCAGTGGCTGATTTGTAACCACGGATAATCATGTTCGTACCTGAACCTGACATACCGTTAGTAGAGGTAATGTTTACCCCTGGTACCTTACCCTGCAATACGCGGGCAACGTCAGCTTCTGGACGATTTTCCAGTTGCGAATTGTCCACTGAAGTTACTGCGTAACCCAGTGCTTTTTTCTCCCTTTCAATACCGATCGCTGTAACTACCACTTCGGATAGCTGAGCTGCATCGACAGTCAGGGTAACATTGACTACGGACCGGTTACCGATTGCCTCTTCTGAAGACTTAAGTCCTACAAAAGAGAAAATCAATACATCGGATCCCGCTGGAACGTTCACAGAGTAGTTACCATCCAAATCGGTGGTAGTACCTACTGTCGTCCCTTTAACGAGAACCGTTGCACCTGGCAACCCTAGACCGTCTTCCTCGGAAATTACCTTGCCGGTAACTACCCGTTGCTGCGCTGACACCTCGAAACTGAGGGCCATAGTAAAAACCGCAACAACAAAGAGTAAAGCTTTTCTCATAAGGTGTTTAGTTTAGTTGATTTGTAAAGAAAAATCATTTGTTGGTAATTTCAAAAGAATGGGAAAAAAGGCCCTAAACCTTGAAAAGGCAAAAAATTTGGCTTTTATATCCTCGATTAACAAAAATTAACTGATTGGATATATTTTTTTAATGTTATCAAAATATTATTCCGCCTTAATCGATTTAACAAAATTTAAAAAATTTCGATTTTT
>CAJBER010000188.1 GCA_903952135.1 uncultured Algoriphagus sp. | reverse complement strand
TTGTATTGCTCCACGGTGACGATGTATCCGTTGAGAAAATTGACTACAGAATAGAGTAGGATAGAAAAAAAGAGGACGGAAAGTCTTCCTTTCTTGTCTCCAATGGCTCCCCAAAGTATCCCGCCCAGGATTAGTCCTCCCACCTGCCAATTTAGGATGGACAGGCCGACTGCTAAGGACTCTTCAGGCGCTACCCCAAGCGTGGCCAAACTGCTTTGGCGGACTATGCTAAAAAGTAGAATGTCGTAGATGTCCACAAAGTAGCCCAAAGCAGAGACCAAGATGGTCAGTGGCACTAGGTATTTCGGGTTAACTTTCATTGGGGTCCTCGATACTGATTTAAATAGGTAAGACTTATTCGCTTTAATGGAAATTTATTTGTTGGATTTTCCCGAGTTACTTGTTTGCCTGCACTGATTTGATTACAAAATATATCAGCGGAATAAAAATAAGCACCAAGGTCAAGGGTAAAAACCAAACGCCTAGGCCTGCCCCTTTTCCAGTAGCATGCTGGATGGTCATGAATTCAATCCCTCCAAAAACCAAGACCAAAACAAGTTTGAGGTAGCGCAGCATTCTCGTGGCTAGAGTATAGAGCCGCAAGGCGTTGTCTTGCGTAATGGCTGTGGGGTAATTGAAAATATGTGGGTATCGATTCAGTACCGTCAGCCCGATGAACAGGAGGGTGGCGATTACTGGTAAGGCAATTATAGACACCTTACTCCCAAATCCATCTGCCTCGCCTGCTCCGTTAAAATGGGTAGGAATCGTATCAGGCAAGGTAGAATAGTGTGTGAAGGTCCATCCCCAAATCGCTAGAAGCACTATCCAGCCAAGAAGATCCACCAGCTTGTCTGCATTGGTGGGGATTAAGGTGATTTTTGGTCTTTCTTCTTCCATCTTATTTAGCCTTGACTACCACTGTTGAAATCGGATACCTACCTGTTTGTCTGCTAGGGCAAATTCCTTGGCTCCCCAAGGTCTGCGGGTCACTTTATTTAAGTTGGGATGCAGGAACTGCGGATGTGAAGCAGCCACCTGTGCATAGACTGCATCGATGTCTTCCGTTTCGATTCGTAGCTCCGGATAGTGTTCCTGGGCCAATTGTGCGTCTTGAAACAACATGATTCTAATTCCGTCTTTTCCCAAGACACAATAAGGATTGGCAGTGTTTAAATCTTGGTGCTCAATCGAAAATTGGAGACAATCCACAAAAAAATTCACGCCGTCTTTAATATCGATGTAGAATACGCTGGGAACTAATTTCGAGAATTTCATGGAGGGATTCGTTCAGAAGTTTGTTGGATTAATCTTTAGGGTAATTTGGTAAAGGACCAATTTAGTTTCGCTCTATGACTTTTTTAATGCCGAATATCGAATGTACAACGCTGATTGAAGAAGAAAAAGAATCAAGTTAAAGCAAACTCTCAATCACCCCTGCATAGTAACGGTGCTCTAAGGCAAGCACCTTGGCGGCAATGGTTTCCGAGCTGTCTTCTGGAAGGAGGGAAGTGGCTGCTTGAAAAATAATCTTCCCCTCGTCGTAATGCTCGTTGACCAAGTGGATGGTGATCCCGGACTCAGTATCCCCAGCAGCCTTTACGGCCTCGTGCACATGATGCCCATACATGCCCTTTCCTCCGTACTTGGGAAGCAAGGCTGGATGGATATTCACCATGCGATTGGGAAAGGCTCGGATCAATGCGTCAGGGACCTTGAGCAGGAATCCCGCTAAAATCACCCAGTCTACTTGGGCCTCGCGTAATTTTTCCAAGAGAAGTCCTTCCTCCAATTCGGGTCGGGTAAAGGTGAAGGTCGGAACTCCAAATTTTTGCGCTCGCGCCAAAACCCCAGCCGTAGTCTTATTGGCAGCTACCAGCACCACCTTTCCTTTGGAGGAATGTGCAAAGTGCTCCATGATTTTTTCGGCATTGCTGCCAGAGCCGGTGGCGAGAATCGCGAGTCGCTTCATGGGAATTTCAATTTGGTCCTGCAAGATAGGGGGATGAGGGCATTTTTTTGCTTTTCATCAATCGGTGAAGCCTACTAATTGCTTTTATTTTTGGTTTAAAAAGTAGTTTCCCAAAAAGGCTTGCACCGAAGGGAAGGATTCCTCCCCAACTCTCAGGCCGAAAGGCTCCGAAATCACCAAAGTTTGATTCAAGGAGGTAATCCCTGCCTTTAACAAGGCCTTCTTGACCCAATACGCCTGTTCAGCAGGTCCTTCAATCTGAAAATCTGGCATCGCTTGACTCCATTCCACCCGTCCTCGGGCCACATTAAACTGATAGCGATCCGAAGGGAAAAGGGCTTGAATCTGCCCCGAAAGGACTAGATCTTCCGGCTTTCCAGACAGGAGTGGGATACCACAATTCAGGATCCAAAATCGATCCGCCGTCTCCAAGGCAATGTCCAAGTCATGGGTCACAACCAAGATGGCCTTGCCCTGGCTGCGGCTGATTTCGCGCAGCAAACTCATGATCTCCAAGCGATTGACCAAATCCAAATGCGCCGTAGGCTCATCCAATACGATCACAGATCCATCCTGTGCCAAAGCTCGTGCAATCATGGCCTTTTGCCGCTGTCCATCACTGAGTTCCCCCAGTCGAGCATCGCGCAAATATCCGATATGGGTGTCTGATAAGGCTTTTTCCACGAGAGCTCGGTCTGTATCGCCCAAATGCCCCAACCAATTCGTATGCGGCGTTCTGCCCAAGGCCACCAACTGTCCCACGGTCAGGTTGCCCGGATAAATCGGGTCAGTCAAGACCACAGCGATGTGCTTCGCTCGATCTTGAATGGAATAGGAGGACAGGGGTTCCTGTTCCAGCAAAAGCCGACCTTCCCAAGGAGTAATTTCTCCTAAAATGGCTTTGATTAGCGTGGATTTTCCCACCCCATTGGGACCCAAAAGGCACGTGAGCTCTCCTGCTACCAACTCAAAATTCAAATCCTCCAAAAGCCGTTTCCGCAGCCCTTCCTGGCTATACCCAAGCTGGAGTCCAATTCCTTCCAATGCGATTCGTTGCTGATTCATACTTTAGAAGTCTTTGCTGAAGTTCTTTTTCAAAATCAAGGAAATCACCAAGGGGGCGCCAATCAAGGAGGTGACCGCATTGATGGGGAGCGAGCTGGCCCAGCCAGGAAAGTGGCTAAAGGCATCGCAGAGCAGGAGCAAACTTGCCCCCAAGACGGCCGAACCAGGGAATAGCACCCGATGGTCTGCACTTTTCCAAAGCATGCGTGCCAAGTGAGGAACGGCAATTCCAAGGAATGCGATGGGTCCACAAAATGCGGTAATTCCCCCAGCTAAAATCCCGGCACTTCCTATCATCCACCAACGGAGACTTGTCGTATGAATCCCCATGCTGCGGGCATAGGTTTCTCCCATCAGCAAGGCATTGTAGGACTTGACCGACCCGACAATAGGAAGGGTTCCAACCAAAATCAGAAGGCCAAGGATGCTTACCTGTGACCAGGTCAATGCACCCAAACTACCCATAGACCAAACGGTGTAGAGCTTCAAGGCTTCCGCTCCAGAAAAAAAGGAGAGCACCGCCACCACCGCGGATACGGCACTGCCCACCATCAAGCCTACTATCAATAAAGTCATCGAATCTTTTACTCTCCAGGCCACCATGGTAACGAGAGAAAGCAAGCAACCAGCGCCAAGAATTCCTGCACCCGCAATGGCCCAAGAATTCAGCCCGGTAAGGGAAATGCCAAAAGCTGCTCCAGCCAGCATCAGTATGGCTACGCCTAATCCTGCTCCCGAACTGATCCCCAACACATAAGGCCCCGCTAATGGGTTTCGAAAAAAGGTCTGCATCTGCAAGCCACTTACACTTAGTCCTATCCCCGCCAAAATCGCTACCAAGGCCTTAGGAAGTCGGTAGTGCAGGATGATTTGCTCCCAGGAATTTTTGGCCCAACTTCCCGTTACCATCCCTTCTACCATTTCCGAAGGTGGAATCCACACGCTACCCATGCTCAGGTTGAGCAAGAAACTCATCCCAAGAAGGAGGAAGGAAAGTGGAAAAAGGAAACGTCTAATTGACATGGACAGGGGGTAATTCTTGACGCTAGGGTTTGAAATCGCAGGTAGCAAACCGATTCTTCCGGGCTAAAATACGGGAGGAAATCCCATTTCGACCGACTTAGTTCGG
The DNA here is from genome assembly GCA_903952135.1 of uncultured Algoriphagus sp. GTDB lineage: Bacteria > Bacteroidota > Bacteroidia > Cytophagales > Cyclobacteriaceae > Algoriphagus. The sequence continues at coordinate 12,307 of CAJBER010000188.1, read as the reverse complement.
TATTTTTTGGTAAAAATAGGGTTGGTACTCCGGCAGTAACTGAGGATGTAGAATTTTTATCAAGTCTTTTAGAATCAAGTCGGGGCGCAAATACCCCAATTCAAAGTATTCCAAACCGCCTGTTTCTCCTTTCTTGGCAGTGTAGGTATACAATTCTCCCGCCTTCCAAGCAGCAAAAGCTTGGTAGCGCGGTTCACGTGTCCCCATCTCAGTTCGTGAAGCAAAGTCTGCCGCCCCAATCCAAATTGGAGTTGAACTGGCCTCGTCCAACACGTACTCGTAATTGAGTTGTAGGCTGCCCGAACCCGCATTTTCCTCAAATGCATACTTGCCTCCCGCTTGGCTGAGGAGTTGTGCTGCCCAGCTGTCTGCACTAGGCGCATACCAGATGTCCTGATACATCACTCCGCTGAGTACCCTAGGCTTGTCTTTTTCCAGTATCGAACTCGCCAGGCTCGCCGCTTCGTTATAATCTTTTTTGATCTGTTCAAATTGGGCCGAAGCTTCCGCATAGTTACCCAAAAGCACTCCGGTAAACTTGATCCATTCGGCTCTTCCTAAAGGATTTTGTTCCACATATTCCCCGTTGATGAGTGCAGGGATGCCAGCTTGTTTGAATACCTCCAAATACCGAAGATCCTCACCCAAGGTGGAAATCATGATCCAATCGGGTTGAAGATCCAACACAAGTTCAGGATTTGCAGAAGGTCCCGAACCCAAGTCTTGTACCTTTCCTGAATCTATCCAGTTTCTGGTCTTAGGGGACGAGATCAAGTCAGGTTTGGGAAAACCTACCAAGCTTTGCGTATGTCCCAACAAATCCAAGTGCGGAACCTGGGTGGTGGAGGTCAAAGCGACACGTTGTATTGGTAGATGTACCACTGCATCGTAGCCAGTGGAATCCAAAGTTATTCCAGGTTCCAATACCAAATAACGATAGGTCTCCGAAGCATTCGAATACCCTTGACTAACTTGGATTTCCCAAAATCCCTCCCCTTTGAACAATGTAAACCCTTTAGCATATTCTAGGTTAATTGGTTCCTTGGAAAGAGATTCTTCCTGCTTTTTTTCGCAAGAAAATAAAAAAAATACCCCCAAAATTAGCAACCCAAACCAAGGACCTTTCCTTGATTGGATACGAATTAGAAAAAGCTTGGTCATCCCCGATTTTAAAGATTTTTCCCCAAGGTACGGCCCGAAATACATGCAGACAAAAATTTCTTTTTAAGCCACCTCAAAGCATCTCACTGAGTACTTTTTCCTTACCTGACCTGATAACTTTGTGGAAAGGGTTGCCCATTGGGGACTACCCCCTCACAAAACTAATCGCTCATGGAATTTTTCCAAGGAATAAACAATTGATTCTTAGTCTATTGCTGCTATTTTCAGGAAAAATTCACAAAAAAAATCCAAACAAAAATTAGCCCTTGCGCTAAAATCTGACGAGATGTACCTAGAAATTCAGTCCAATTGGTAATTTTGTCAGTTCACGCCCCAACCTTCTTCTCTGAACTGGGTTTTAATTTTTATAGCATCACCTAAATGACATCAACCAAGCGCGTAGCACTTCTTGGAAGTACAGGGAGTATTGGAACTCAGACCTTGGATGTCATTCGTCAGCATCCTGAAAAGTTTAGTGTAGAGGTCCTCACCGCTCAGAACAATGCTGATTTATTGATTCAACAGGCTTTGGAGTTTGTGCCCAATGCCGTGGTGATCGGCAATGAGGCGAATTATTCCAAGGTCAAAGAAGCCTTGGCTTCGGCGCCAATTAAGGTCTTTGCTGGGCAAAAAGCGATTGCCCAAGTGGTAGAAATGGAGACCATCGACGTGGTATTAACCGCGCTGGTTGGGTACTCTGGTTTGATTCCTACCGTACATGCCATCCAGGCCGGAAAGCAGATTGCCTTAGCCAACAAGGAAACCTTGGTGGTGGCAGGGGAATTAATTACCGCACTTGCCAAGCAGCATGGGGTCAATATCTATCCTGTAGATTCCGAGCATTCGGCGATTTTCCAATGTTTGGTAGGGGAGTTTCACAATCCCATCGAAAAAATCATCCTCACCGCTTCGGGTGGACCCTTTCGGGGAAAAGACCGAACCTATCTGGAGACGGTTACCCGTGAGCAGGCACTCAAGCATCCCAACTGGGATATGGGTGCAAAAATCACCATAGATTCTGCGTCCTTGATGAACAAGGGCCTAGAGGTCATTGAAGCCAAATGGCTTTTTGGACTCAAAACGGAGCAGATTGAGGTGGTGGTGCATCCCCAAAGTATAGTTCATTCCTTGGTTCAATTTGAAGATGGGTCGATCAAGGCGCAACTTGGGTTGCCCGACATGCGTATCCCTATCCAGTTTGCACTCAGTTATCCCGATCGCTTGAAGAGTAACCTAGAGCGGTTCAACTTTGCCAACTATCCACAATTGACCTTTGAACAACCTGATTTGAAGACTTTTCGAAACCTGCAACTTGCCTACGATGCCCTAGCGGCAGGAGGCAATGCGCCTTGTGTGTTGAATGCGGCCAATGAAATAGCAGTGGCAGCCTTCCTCAAGCAGCAAGTAGGCTTTTTGGAAATGTCCGATTTGATCGAAGAAACCTTATCCCGATCGGAGTTTATTGCTCATCCTCAGTTGGAGGACTACATTGAAACCGATCGTAGTGCCAGAGAATTCACAGAAAATTTACTTAAGTCAAGAAACTAAATGGAAACCTTAATTATGGTGGGCCAACTGCTCCTAGGATTGTCAATTCTAGTGGGACTTCATGAGTTGGGACACTTGCTTACCGCCAAACTTTTTGGCATGCGCGTAGAAAAATTCTCCATCGGATTTCCTCCAAAAATCGCAGGATTTCAATGGGGTGATACCGAATATTCCATCGGGGCCATCCCGCTTGGGGGCTTTGTGAAGATTTCAGGGATGGTGGATGAGTCCATGGACACCGCCCAGCTGGCATCTGAACCACAGCCTTGGGAGTTTCGTGCCAAGCCAGCCTGGCAGCGTCTGATCGTCATGTTGGGTGGAATTATCGTCAACGTGATCACTGGTATTATCATCTTCGTGACGCTGGTGTATTCCAACGGGGAAACCTACTTCTCTCGAGATCAAGTTATTGAAAATGGAATCGTGGCTTACGAGTATGGGGAAGCCATTGGATTGAAGACAGGTGACAAGGTATTGGATGTCAATGGACAGCCTTACCAAAGCATCGGTGAATTGAGTAGCGGTTCTGCACTCTTGAGTGAAAACGGCTACTACACTGTCGATCGCCAAGGAGAAAAAATCAAAGTTGAAATCCCGAAAGGATTTATCAATAGTTTCAACTCGGAAGAGGCCTTCAGCAAGTTTATTGCTGTTCGCATTCCTTTTGAAGTAGGTGCAGTGGATCCAGGTACGGGTGCAGAGAAAATGGGCATTGCCGCTGGGGATCAAATCATCGCGGTGAATGGAAGTCCAATCACCTATTTTGATGAGATGCAAGCTGCCTTGCAGCAGGTTAAAAATCAATCCGTTTCCTTGGTTCGTCGCCGTGGAGCTCAGGTAGATACCTTGAATGTTCCCGTTTCGGCTGATGCCAGAATAGGCATTGCTGTCAAACCGCTTTTGGAGCCTGTACGAAGAGAGTATGGATTTATGGAATCCCTTTCGCGCGGTACCTCTCGTGCCTTTGGTGCGGTGATTGTGAATGCCAAAGCCCTGGGTAAAATGTTTACCGGCGAGGTGTCCACCAAAAACGTGAGCGGTCCTATTGGCATGGCTAAAATTTATGGCAACCAATGGGATTGGGTGAAGTTTTGGAGCATCACAGGCTTGATTTCCATGATTTTGGCCTTTATGAACCTGCTTCCAATTCCGGCTCTAGACGGAGGACACGTGGTGTTCTTGCTTTACGAAATGGTCTCTGGTCGTGCACCTTCTGACAAGTTTTTGGAATATGCGCAAAAGGTAGGGATGGTCATTTTGCTCGGTTTGATGGTATTTGCTATCGGCAACGATATCCTCAAATTGATCTTCTAGTCGGTCTGTCAATATGGCCAACTCCCGGTTTGGCATTTCAATTGAATCTTAGGAAAGAACTTGGATCTAGTCCAAGTTCTTTCTTTATTTTAGTAATATCCTGACAGCAGGCTGTCAATCTGTCTATATGAGCCAATTCGAAAACTCTTTATTCCATAATTTAATGAACGGCGAGTTTGCCGGTGAAGGTGACTTGATTCAATTGATTACGGATGAAGAAGACGAGGTCAATTCCAAGGAAGCCTATGGAGAAGAGATTCCTATCCTGTCCGTTCGCAATACGGTTCTATTTCCTGGGGTAGTCATTCCCATTACCGTAGGACGCCAGCGCTCGATTCGCTTGGTGAAGAAGGCACAAAAAGGCAACAAGTACATTGGCGTCTGTGCACAGATCCAACCCAACCAGGATGACCCGAGTTGGGAAGACCTGTACCAGGTCGGCACCTTGGCCAAAATTATCAAGATGATTGTGCTTCCTGATGGTAATACCACGATCATCATTCAGGGGAAAAAACGCTTTGCCATTCGGGAGCAGGTTACTGATGATCCGTATTTCATGGCCAAAGTGGACTACTTGGAAGAAAATTTCCCCAAGAACTCCAAGAAAATCAAGGCATTGGAAGAGTCGCTCAAGGATGCTGCAATCAAGATCCTTCACCTCAACCCAGAGATTCCGAGAGAGGCACAGGTAGCCTTGGATAATATTGACAATACGGCATTTCTCACCCACTTTTTATCTTCCAACATCAATGCTCCCGTAGAGGCCAAGCAGCGACTGTTGGAAATCAACGATGGAGTGGAGCGTGCTACCCTACTACTGGAATTCATGATGAAAGACATCCAGATGCTGGAGCTGAAGTCAGAAATTCACAAAAAGGTACACACCGACATCGACCAGCAGCAGCGGGATTATTTCCTTCGCCAGCAGATGAGGGTACTCCAAACGGAGTTGGGCGAAGAGGGACCTGAGAAAGAAGTGGACGATCTTCGCGCTAAGGGAGCGCTGAAAGCCTGGCCTGCCGAGGTGAAGAAACATTTTGAAAAGGAGTTAGATAAACTTTTACGTGTCAACCCTTCAGCGGCAGAGTATCCTATTGCCCTGAACTATGCGGAAACCTTGGTGGAATTGCCTTGGAATGAATTTACCCAAGACAATTTTGACCTGAAGCATGCGCGTGCGATTTTGGATGCGGATCACTTTGGGCTCGAAAAAGTCAAGGACCGCATCATCGAATACTTGGCCGTATTGAAATTGAAGAATGATCTCAAAGGTCCAATTCTTTGTTTGTATGGCCCTCCAGGTGTAGGAAAAACCTCCCTAGGCAAATCCATCGCTTCCGCCTTGGGTCGCAAATACATCCGTATGTCCCTCGGAGGACTACATGATGAGGCTGAGATCCGTGGACACCGCAAGACCTACGTGGGCGCGATGCCTGGTAAGGTGATTCAAAACATGAAAAAGGTCAAAATCTCCAATCCTGTATTTGTATTGGATGAGATTGACAAACTTTCTTCCGATTTCCGAGGAGATCCTTCCTCTGCCTTTTTGGAGGTGCTGGATCCCGAGCAGAACTATGCCTTCTTGGACAATTACCTCGAGGTAGAATACGATCTGAGCAAGGTCCTTTTTATCGCTACAGCCAACTCACTTGATTCCATCCAGCCAGCATTGCGGGACCGAATGGAGATCATCGAAGTGACAGGCTACACGCAGGAGGAAAAATTGGAAATCGCCAAGCGTCACTTGGTTCCCAAGCAGCGTACCGAACATGGGCTAAAGCCCAAGGAAATCACCTTTGAGAAGGCAGCGCTACAGAAATTAGTTGAAGAATACACCCGTGAGTCGGGCGTGAGAAGTTTGGAGCGGGTCATCGGAAAGGTGGTGCGCAACATCGCCAAGTCCATTGCCATGGAGGAGGAGTATGAATCCAAAATCACCCCTGAGGCGGTTCGTAAGATTTTAGGAGCACCAATTTTTGACAAGGAGAGCTACCAGGACAACAGCATCGCTGGGGTAGTGACCGGATTGGCTTGGACTAGTGTGGGAGGGGAGATCCTTTTCATCGAATCCAGTTTGAGCAAGGGCCGCGGCAAATTGACCCTTTCAGGTCAGTTGGGTGATGTGATGAAGGAATCTGCCATGACGGCGCTTTCTTACTTGAAGTCCAAAGCAGAGCAATTGGGCATTGACCACCGCGTGTTTGAGCAGTACGACTTGCACATTCACGTGCCAGCAGGGGCTGTTCCCAAAGACGGTCCTTCGGCAGGCATTACTATGTTAACTGCCATGGCATCGGTGTACACTCAGCGCAAAGTAAAGGCTAAAGTAGCTATGACTGGGGAGATCAGTTTGATAGGCAAAGTCATGCCGGTAGGCGGAATCAAAGAAAAAATCTTGGCCGCCAAGCGTGCAGGAATCAAAGAAATCATCCTTTGCCACAAGAATAAGCGTGATATTGAAGAAATTGACGCACACTACTTGAAGGGGATCCAATTCCATTACGTGACCCAAGTAGATGAGGTCCTAGCTATTGCCTTGACTGCTACTCAGGTGGATCGTCCACTCAAATTTAGTTTTACTGCAGAAACCAAGCCTTCCGCTTAAGTTGGTTTAGGGATTTCGCAAAATTACCCATCATCTAAATTTTAAGATCAGTTTCAACCCATGCTCACGCCCCTTTCCCTTACGCCAAGACAGATTGTTGAAGAGCTCGATAAGTATATCATCGGGCAGCAGGATGCCAAGCGCAATGTGGCCATTGCCTTGCGCAATCGCATTAGACGCATGTTGGTGACTTCGGATATTCAGAAGGACATTGTGCCCAACAATATCCTCTTGATTGGAAGCACTGGGGTAGGGAAAACAGAGATTGCACGCCGCTTGGCCAAGATTGCCAATGCGCCCTTTACCAAGGTGGAAGCATCCAAGTTTACCGAAGTAGGCTATGTAGGTCGTGATGTGGAAAGCATGGTGCGGGACTTGGTGGAGCAGAGTGTACAACTCGTGCGTGATACCAAAAAGGAAGAAGTGAAAGTAAAAGCAGCCGAGGCTGTGGAGGAGGTTTTGTTGGATATATTGATCCCACCGGTCAAAGGAATGGGATTTACGAGCGGCAATTCTTTTCCTGCTGAGGGCAGTTCGGTACCTTCTTCGGATGAGGAACTCAACGAACGCACCCGTGACCGTTTCCGAGAAAAACTCCGTCAAGGAGAATTGGAGGATCGCAAAATAGAAATTCAGGTCAAGGCTCCAGCACCCATGGGAATCGGCATGGTGGGCAATGGCATGATGGATGATGCGAGCATGGCCGGTCTCCAAGACATGATTTCGGGCATGATGCCCAAGAAAACCAAAAAGCGTAAACTCTCTATTTCCGAGGCTCGAAAAGTGCTTTTGGAAGAAGAGGTGTCTAAGTTGATTGACTTTGATGAGGTGAAGGAAGAAGCCATCCGACTTGCCGAAAACAATGGAATCATTTTTATCGATGAGATCGATAAAATCGCCTCCAAATCCGGAAAAGGTGGAGGCGGACCCGATGTGAGTCGCGAGGGTGTTCAGCGGGATTTACTTCCGATCGTGGAAGGATCTTCCGTTACGACCAAGTACGGTGTCATCCATACCGATCACGTGTTATTTATTGCGGCTGGCGCCTTTCACGTAAGCAAGCCTTCCGATTTGATTCCTGAATTGCAGGGAAGATTCCCCATCCGCGTGGAATTGCAGTCGCTCACCAAGGAGGATTTTACTCGCATCCTGAAGGAACCAAAGAATGCCTTGACCAAGCAGTACCAAGCTCTATTTGAGGCTGAGGAAGTTTACTTGGACTTTACCGATGATGCTATTGAGGAGATTGCCAGCCTTGCCTTTTTGATCAATCAGGAAGTAGAAAATATCGGCGCTCGTAGACTCCACACCGTGATGAGCCACCTGCTGAACGACTTCCTTTTTGAAGTTCCGGACTTGATTGGGCCGAATTCCAAGATTCGCATTACCAAGGAAATGGTGCAGGAGCGCCTCAGTACCTTGGTGAAAAATAGAGACCTTTCCCAATACATCCTGTAATTCGAATTAAGAGCTGATTGAATCCGCTTCGTTACTTGTAAAAGTAATTGGGATGGCACTTATTTTTTAGGACTATCCCACCAATCAAAGGTGCACGTATCTCGGCTCAACTCTTTCCAATGGGTTGTGGATAGGGAAAATGCAAATTGACCGGAGGTAGGTAAATTATCTAATTTCACTCCCAGTACATTAATCAATTCCGTGAGTCCAGGGTTGTGGCCTACTAGTACCAAGGTTTGGATTTGATCCGATTGGGATTGAATGAAATGCAGTAAATGATCTTCCGAAGCATGGTAGAGCGATTTTTCCCAGTGGATTTTTTTCTCTGGGTAACCAAGCACTTCGGCGGTAAGGCAGGCGGTTTGGTTGGTTCTTTTGGCAGTGGAGGAGCAAATGAGGTCTACGGTTATCCCGCGATTTTTCAGGGAAGCAGCCATTTGGGGCGCATCTCGCAACCCTCGTTCGGCCAGTGGGCGCTCAAAATCATCTAACCAGGGATGGTCCCAGGCGGATTTGGCGTGTCGTATCAAAATTATTTTTTTCATTTCTAGATAAAAAAAACGATTATTTTGTTTTTTTTATTCGAATAGTTACTTTTATCGCACTTTCAATTCCAATTTATCACAATTTATTATGTTTACCGGGACAGTAAAATTTTACAATGAAGCCAAGGGTTTCGGATTTATCGTTGATGACGAAACTCAAAATGACGTGTTTTTGCACGCTACAGGCTTAGTGGACAAAGTTGCTCAAAACGACAAAGTTACCTACGAAATTAAGGAGGGTAAAAAAGGACCCAACGCAATCAACGTGAAAAAGGCCTAAGTTTTCTATAGAATCTTGGATCATGAAATCCTCCAAACCTGTGTTGGAGGATTTTTTTTTGGCCGACTCTTTCGAAGTAAAGTCTTTGTCGAGTTACTTTGGCCAAGATTTCCCAAACTTCTCTTGGCCTATTTTGTTAAGTTTGATGTACGCTTAAAAAAGCTGGTTAATTCTTGTTAACAGGTATATCCTAAAAAAAAGATAGGCGTTAAAATTGAGGTGAAAAATCCAAAATCTGGAACATTTAAAAGCGATAACTATGAGTAAAAAACAATTCTTTCTTGGGGTCCTTGTGGCCGCTTTGGTGGGTGGAGTCGTGGCAGTAGCGGGAGTGAGTTTTTTGATGCGACCGCAAAATGCCAGCACCTTTGATGAAAAGCAAAAATCAAGTTTTGTCAATCTATTGGGAGGAGACAACTTCACTGTGCCTGATGGAATCAACTTTATTGCCTCCGCAGAATTGGTCACTCCAGCAGTGGTCCATGTGAAAAGTCAAGTGTCCTTTTCTCCTCGTTCACGTGCGCAACGGGATCCGTTGCAAGAGTTTTTTGGTTTCCCTGAGCCTGAAGCAGATCCAAGAAATCCAGGTGGAGACATGCCGATTAGTTCGGGTTCTGGGGTAATCATCTCCCCAGATGGATACATTGTCACCAACAATCACGTGATTGAAGGGGCCACTCGAGTGGATATTTCCTTGGACAACAATAAGCGCTACGAAGCCACTGTAGTGGGAACAGATCCTACGACCGATTTGGCTTTATTGAAAATTGAAGGCGAAAACTTCCCCTTCATCAAATTTGGGGATTCTGATCAAACCAAAATAGGCGAATGGGTACTAGCCGTGGGCAACCCATTTGATCTCAACTCTACCGTAACTGCCGGCATCATCTCTGCGAAAGCTAGAAACATCGGTATCCTGCAGGGTGTAGAAAACAACCTTCAGATTGAGTCCTTTCTCCAAACCGACGCCGTGGTTAATCCGGGCAATTCTGGAGGAGCCTTGGTCAATTTGGCAGGTGAACTCATTGGAATCAATACTGCCATAGCTTCGAGTACGGGTACATTTAATGGTTATTCCTTTGCTGTACCTAGTTCCTTGGTGAAAAAGGTAATGGACGATTTGTTGAATCACGGAGCAGTGCAGCGTGGACTTTTGGGTGTTCAAATCCAGGACGTGAGTCCTGAATTGGCGGACTACCTGGGAAAGAAATTCCCAGTCGAACAAGGGGTTTATGTAGGTGGAGTAAATGATAATTCTGCCGGTAAAGAAGCTGGCCTTATGGACGGGGATAGCAGTGTAGGAATTGACGGCGAGCCGGTGGATAATGTGGCCAACCTTCAGGAATTGGTAGCGAGAAAGCGTCCAGGAGATAAGGTAGAAGTGAGTTACCTGCGGGAAGGAAAAGCACAAAAGACTACTGCCACCCTGAAGAATTTCTCTGGTGACACCAACATTGTCAAGAAAGAAGCACCTAAAGTGTTGTCTTTTGAAGGGCTTCAATTGGAAGATGTCAAGCAGCAAACCAAGGAGCAATTGAGCATTACGGGTGGTGCGGTGATCAAGTCCAATGCCAACGAGGCTTGGAGAGCAGCAGGAGCGCGTAATGGATTTATCATCACATCAGTGATCTCGGATAATGGACGCAAGCGGGTAAGCAGTGCACAAGAAATGATCGACTTTTTGGAAGATTCCAAAGGGGAAGAAATCGTGGTTTTGGGCATGTTCCCGGATGGTACCGAATACTATTTTGAAGTGAAAACAGAATAAGAAATTTACCTTCTTTTAGGAGAACCAATTAAACCGGAGCAATCCGGTTTTTTTTGTTTCTGATTTTGCTTACTTTTTACTCTTCAAACCCAAAATCACCATGAAAAAAATCTTGAGTTACTGCCTGCTGTACCTTGGTTTAGGAGCTACAGTTTTTGCACAAACGATCAGTTCTCCAGGTAACAACCCTGTTCCTGGAATTTCCAAAGACCGAATTGCCAAAATCGATGCGATGCTCGAAGAAGCCATCAAAACGGAGGAGGTCCCTGGTTTGGTAGCGATGGTCGTCAAAGATGGAAAGATTGTCTACCATTCAGCCAAAGGGTTTGCCAATGTAGGTGAAGGGAAAAAGATGGAAAAGAACTCCATTTTCCGAATTGCTTCGCAAACTAAAGCGATCACGTCTACGGCTATCCTTATGCTGTTTGAAGAGGGAAAAATTCAGTTGGATGATCCCATTTCCAAGTACATTCCTGAGTTTGCCAACCCCCAGGTTTTGGCTTCTTTTCGCTACGCAGACACCAGCTACACCAGCAAGCCGAGCACAAAGGCCATTACCATTCGTCATCTGCTCACCCACACCTCAGGCCTAGGTTATGGGGTAATTGATGGAGACGAGCGCATGAAAATGATCTACCACAAAGCCGGCGTAATTGATCTTTTCACCACCGAAAAAATAACCATTGGAGAAAGCGTGAAGCGGCTAGCCAAACTGCCTTTGCACCACGAGCCAGGAGCCAAAGTTACCTACAGCGAAGGGCTTGATGTGTTGGGGTATTTGGTAGAGATTATTTCTGGAAAGCCTTTTGATGTGTTCTTGAAAGAGCGAATTTTTGATCCACTGGGCATGAATGACACGCGTTTTTACCTCAATGAAGCACAGGGTACTCGCTTAGTGGATGTACATACCTACAAAGCAGGCAAATGGCAGGAGTATCCCACCACTTTTTATGACCCAGCTTATCCCAAAACTGGAGCCAAGACATTCTTTTCCGGAGGGGCCGGCCTATCCAGTACTACTGAAGATTATGCCAAATTCTTGCAGATGTACCTGAATGGAGGAAGCTACAATGGTGTGCGCTTACTTAGCCCGCAAACCATCCAAACAGCTATGAAAAATCAGGTGGGCGATCTTTGGAATACCGATAAATATTACGGCCTCGCTTTTGGTGTAGTGACTGCCAAAGGGGTAGCCCAAGGGGGGCTAGGAAGTGAAGGTACCTTTGATTGGGGAGGATACTTCAATACCCAGTATTTTGCAGATCCCAACCATAAAATCATTGGATTGCTCTTCAAACAGACTTCCGGTGCTGGCAAGGGCGATCAGACAGGCTGGAAGTTTAGACAAATGGTCTTCAGTGCGGTCGAGTAAACTTTGAACTAACTGATCAGAAACCCCTTAGCGAATGAATGGATCGCTAAGGGGTTTCTTTTTTGGGTGACTATTTTTTTTAATTACGCCCAATTGACTGGTAAACACAAATCAATATTGATTGAAAATGCATTTTTTAGGCTAAAAAATTAAAATAAAATTAACAAAATGATTATTTATTATAAATAACGCATCTATTCATGTTATTTATTAGTATTTTAACAGCTCCAAGATATCGAAAACCATTCTTCGGTTT
>CAJBER010000187.1 GCA_903952135.1 uncultured Algoriphagus sp. | reverse complement strand
GGGCCCATTGGCCCAATTAATGCTCGCAAAACTTCCCGACAAAACTGTTCCTGTTCCAATTTCTAAGCTCACCAGTCCATTCGCATTGGTGGATTTGCGATGGGTTTCCACGTACACTGCAGGTCCTGTGGAAGAACCCTGAAGAAGCGAGATTTTAATGCCTACTGTTGAAGAGGCGATCACCTTATTATTTCCATCACGGATGACAGATTGGTAGCTGATTTGTTGTGGTACTTGAGCCCATACTACTGCCACAGTTAGAAGGAATAGTAGGGAAAGAATTATTTTTTTCATGTTTTTTTGTAATCAAGAAATACAATCGAAATAGGGTGGAAATAGACCGAGCAAGCTCGGTGAAATAGTAGATTCTGCTAAAAGGCCTGATCTATTTCACGGAGCGAAGCGCAGTATATTTCAACTCTATTTCAATCCTATTTCGCCTGCCCGCCGTGGCGGGTATTTCCAAAATATTTCTAATCCCTACCTCATTTTCTAATCAAATTCAACATCCCTCGTCTCATTTCTCCTGTTTCGATTACTTCGATCACCCAATAGTAGGTTCCCACAGGCATATCCTTGCCATTAGAAGTTCCGTCCCAACGGATATCTGGGTTCTCGGTGTAGAACAGACGCGATCCGCCTCTATCGTAGACCGAGATACGCACCCCTTCGTAGAAGCGCAAGTCCGGTACTCCCCATGCATCGTTTGCTCCATCTCCATTTGGACTGTAAGCATTCGTTATGGTCAAGGAACTGAAGTCCCTTCGAGTTCTGGTAATCGTAAAGAACTTCTCGAGCGTATTGCCATCTCGGTCCGTCACTCGGACTACGATGCTGAAAGTTGTCTTACCCGCAGCACGTTCTGCACTATTCCAGTACAACACATTGTCCTGTATGTAGAAGTACTTGTTGTCGTAGTCATCGCCAAACAAGCTTACCACATGAATGTTGTCCACCGGATCATTCACCACAAAGGCTCCCACAGGGATAAAGAAAACAGTCGTACCTCCTGCGAAGGTGCTGTTGTCAATCGTCACATCGCGAGGTGCAGGTTTAGGAAGTACTGTGATCCGAACTTTTCCTTTGATGTTATATGCATTGAAATAGCCTTTGGGAACTGCAATCGTTCCTGTTAATTCATAAGTTCCTCGCTTGAGAATATTCAAGGTTCCGGTGTTATTCCAAACCACTTGAACGTTTTTATTCTTTCCTGAATAAATGCTCACGTCTACAGTTGGAGGCAGCTGAGAAAGATGATTGGCTAAACCCCATGTCAGTACAATTTCTTCCAAGAAGCTTGTTTTGATGGAGCGCAATTGAACATAATCTGGAATCCCATCAAGATCAGTATCTTTAAATGCTTTGGGATTTTTTACATCAGTACCATCTCTAGATTCAATGTAATCTGGAACCAAATCTCCATCCGTATCTAAATAACTTCCAGGATCTTTCAAATTGGTATTTTCTCTTACTTCAATGTAATCTGGCACCTCGTCTCCATCCGTATCTAAGGTTAGATCTTCTGCTACAATGGCTCCAAGATTAATGGAAATAGGCAAACCATCCTCTCCAATTCCTCTAGCTTGCAAGGTAAACTTGCTTGAAATTAGGTCCTCAGGAATTACTAGGTTGGAAGTGAAATTACCGTTTGTATCGACATCGGAATAGCCTAAGAAGTAAGCTGTTCCAGTTTTGGCTCCCATTACTTTAGAACTGTATCGATACTGGTTATCTTCTTCAATTAATCTGGATTGTAGGTATGGGTTGAAATTACCCAATCTCCCTCCTGTGGTTGCTTCTGAATTCTGAATCAGCCAAACCACAAGACTAGTATTTCTTTTAAAACCTCCTCCTTTTAATTCAATTTTCCCTTTCGGTTCCAATAAAAGTACTCCATCAACTAGTGGCAACTTAGCTCCTGACTCAGAAGCACCTCCTAAGTCCATGACAATATCACCAATCTTTAAACTCACCGAATTTTCGTTAGTCTGAATAGTTGGCTCTACCTTTTCTCCATTGATAACTACGACAGTTTCACCAAATTCTTGAGTTCCTGCCAGCATAACATCCTCAATGGCAGGAGCAGTGGGAATCAAAGGACCGATCACTTTGGCTTCCCCTGATGAGAAGGCAGTATACGCACTCACCCGAATCCAATATTTTTGACTATTGGTAAGGTTTTCAATTTTATAGCTCAGCTCTGTAGTTTTTGAAACCAAAACATAATTCAACGAATCCTCAGAGATTTCTAGATTGTAACCCACTATTTCTAGTACATTATCTGTGGGCTTTTCCCAGCTAACTTCAATCGTTTGATTGTCAACAACAGCCTCAAGGTTAGAGACAACACCTAGATCGTAGCGTTGCTGCACACCCTGAGATTCAGTACCCGACATAGTGGTATAGGAATTGTAAACTACTTGACCAATACTAACGGAAACTGTGCATGTGCTTGAACTACTATCACCTCCTGCACTAACAGCGGATTGCTGCCCTTGAACTAAAAAGGGGGGGAAAATCAACAGAAAAAAAAAGTAAAGATTCGTGAGTCGCCCCATAACAACTTATTGAATAAACTAAGTAAACTTTAACAATTTAGAGAAATAAAACCCCTTAACGTAAACGTTTTTTAAAGGTCAGAAAAAAACATTAATTAATTATTTTTTTTAAAAAATTGAATGGTAACTATAAAAATTAATGCTTGAAGTAAAGGAATCCGATGCAAAGTTTGAATGGTTTCGATTTAATATATCTGAATAGAGAAAGGATTTAGTGGCAGAAATTCTGCTGAAGCAACTTTTCTGTAGGGCTAGTCTTTGTTAAAGCCCGTAAATCTCAATCAAGTGAGGTATCCACTACTGCGGGGACTAAAAAGTATCCCCCAAACTGTACCCCAATAAGAATTTAACTCATTTCAAATGAGGTAGGGGCTTGTTTTGTAGCCTAGCTAGGAATCGAACCTAGATCTAGCGTTTAGGAAACGCTTGTTCTATCCGTTGAACTACAAGGCCAAATAGTC
>CAJBER010000186.1 GCA_903952135.1 uncultured Algoriphagus sp. | reverse complement strand
TCAAGAATCCTTCCTTGTCGGCATCCAAGATGGCAACCAAGGCTACTTCTGGTAAATCCAAACCCTCTCGAAGCAAGTTGACCCCAACCAAGACATCAAAAATCCCCAAGCGAAGTTCCCGCAAGATCTCCACACGATCCAAGGTTTTCACCTCGGAGTGGATGTAGCGCGACTTGATGCCTGCCCGCTCCAAATACTTTTGAAGTTCCTCCGCCATACGCTTCGTCAGCGTTGTGACTAGGACACGCGCGTCTTTCTTGATCGTTTGGTCGATCTCTTCCAGTAGGTCATCGAGTTGATTCAAACTCGGTCGCACTTCAATGGTAGGATCCAAAAGTCCCGTTGGGCGGATAATCTGCTCCACCACTACCCCTTCGGTCAGGTTCAATTCATAGTCTGCTGGGGTCGCCGAGACATAGACAATCTGGTTGATCAGTTGCTCAAACTCCTCAAATTTGAGGGGTCTATTGTCCAAGGCCGAAGGCAAGCGAAAGCCATAGTCCACCAAGTTAACTTTTCGAGATCGGTCTCCACCCCACATGGCCCTTACCTGCGGCACCGTCACGTGACTTTCATCGATCACGAGCAGGTAATCCTCCGGAAAATAGTCCAACAGACAAAAGGGGCGGGTCCCGGGCTTTCTTCGGTCAAAATAGCGGGAGTAGTTTTCCACCCCCGAGCAATAGCCCAATTCCCGGATCATCTCCAAGTCAAATTCGGTACGCTCCTGCAGCCGTTTGGCTTCCAAAAATTTGCCCTCTTTTTCAAAAAAGGTCAACTGCGCCATCAAGTCATCCTGGATTTCATGTATGGCGGTGTCGATGGTGTCTCTACCGGTAACGAATAGATTGGCGGGGAAAATTGAAATGATCTTTTCGTCCGAAAGCTTCTTGCCTGTACTGGGTTCAATCCGCTGGATTGCCTCAATTTCATCTCCCCAAAAAACAATGCGGTAGGCAAAGTCTGCATAGGCCACATAGACATCGACCGTATCCCCTTTGACCCGAAAAGTGCCTCGACCCAAGTCTTGTTGGGTGCGGCTGTACAGGATATCCACCAACTTGAAAAGGAGCTGGTTTCTTGGAATCCGATCGCCTTCTTGGAGGCGCAAGACATTTTTGCCAAACTCCTCCGGATTGCCAATGCCGTAAATACAGGACACTGAAGCCACCACAATCACATCCCTACGTCCAGAAAGAAGGGCAGAAGTGGCGCTCAAACGAAGTTTCTCAATTTCCTCATTGATGCTGAGGTCCTTTTCAATGTAGGTGCCCGAACTAGGAATAAAGGCTTCGGGCTGGTAATAGTCGTAGTAGGAAATAAAGTATTCGACTGCATTCTCGGGAAAAAACTGCTTAAACTCCCCATAGAGTTGTGCCGCCAAGGTTTTGTTGTGACTCAGGACGAGCGTAGGACGCTGGGTTTGTTGAATGACATTCGCGATGGTAAACGTTTTACCCGATCCAGTCACTCCCAGCAACACCTGCGCGGTGTCGCCTGATTGCAAGCCAGATACCAGCTGCTCAATGGCCTGTGGCTGATCTCCTGTTGGCTGATAATCTGAGGTAAGTTTAAATTCCATAGCGTATCTCCAACACCGATTTAGGGTAAAAAGGTTTAGTTTCCGATCAAACTAATTGTCGGGAACTCAGGCAATTTTCCGGTTGTAGAACAGAAAATTCGCGCGCAAAAGGATTAGCAATAGAATTGGAATTAGCGCAGGGGCAAAGGATTGCAGGCCAAACATCCAAAGCAAGAGGGCTATTACCGTCGCTCCCGTCACAAAGAGGAGATAGGGAGAAAGCCAAGTGGCATTAGGGCGGTAGAATAATCCCCAGACCAAGACCAAGTGCCCTGGAAATGCCCAAAGTAAGTTCCAATTCCAAAGCGTGGCACTATGATCTGTAAAAAACCAAAGGAAAGTAACTACCAATCCGAGGATACCTAGGCCTCCAAAAAGAAGAAGATCTAAGCCTTTCATCAATTTGCCTTTTTTGAACCCATACAGTGTTAAGCCCATAAAAATCAAAGCCAAAAGCCAGAATACTACAAAAGGATTGAATAGGGAAGGTGGAGTCTCCTCTTTTGGATATTCCAAAAGTACCCGGCTTTGCTTCACCAAAGGCCGTGCGACACCATTTTCAACAATGGTCGCATTCGCAAATGCCTGTTCCATGTAAGTAGGCAAAAACTGCTTTTCACGTGAGGTCGCCGGACGATCAATAACTGCTCCCAAGGCCAAGTCAATGCCAAAATCTGCCCAAGGGAGTGGGATTAAAAATTCATCAAGCAGGTTCCGAAAGGTCTTTTCTTCGGCAGCAGTGGAGTCATTCCAAACCAACTGATCCCCCATGGAGATTTCAAAGGCATCGCGAATCTTGGTGGCGCAGTTGTTGTAGAAAAAATCATACTTATAAAACCGTCTTTCCGGAGCGTACTGTGCATCCATGTGCTGGAGGAGAAAATCTTTTTGCTCCTGATTCAAGTCCAACACTTGTTCGCGAAGCCCCCGCTTGTAGTAATCGTATTCGATAATAAAGCGATCGTAATTACCCACGCTGAGCATGTAGTTGAGCTTGCCAGTAGCAAACTTTCCATAAAAATTAGGCGTATCAAAGTCAAAGGT
>CAJBER010000185.1 GCA_903952135.1 uncultured Algoriphagus sp. | reverse complement strand
TGGTGAACAATCCATTTGAAGGATTTGGCATTGCCGTGAAATAGTCAGATTTATCCATTTCTGTAAGACCAACATTCAAATCTCCTGTTGAACAGTTAAAAAATTCACTTTGAATAGTTGTATTGTCGCCTAATTGATTCATGTAATTTGAGCCCGCAGCGCAAATTGAAAAATTTGGATATTGTAATCCAAGACTATGCGTTCCAAAAACTGATCCTCCACTTACAGCACCTGCAGCACCTGAAATATAGCTCCAATTGGTTCCTAATCCAACTTCTTGTATGGGATAATATTGGTCGTTCGTAGTTCCAATTCCAAGTTGTCCATTCATATTGAAACCCCATCCAAATAATTCACCATTTGTGTTAATTGCAAATCCAAAGGTTGAACCTGCTTCGATTAACGTCCAATTATCGTTAACACCAATTTGCACCGGATATAAACTTGTCGTTGTATTACCAATGCCAAGCTGACCATTTCCATTGAAACCCCAAGACCAAATTGTTCCATCTGCTTTCCTTGCTAAAGAAAATTGAAAACCTGCCGAAACTGAAGTCCATTCATGATTCTGCCCTATTTGAATGGGTACATTGCTTTGAATCGTTGTGCTATCACCAAGTTCGCCGGTAAAATTATATCCAAATGCCCAAAGGGTACTGTCTGCTTTTAAGCCCAAGGTATGAACCCCTCCACAAGATGCTGTAAGCCAATCATGAAGGTTGCCAATTTGAACGGGAGAGCTTTGATTGGTAGTGTTTCCTATCCCCAATTGACCGTATGTATTGAAGCCCCAAGCCCAAAGAGTACTATCTTCTTTGATTCCAATAGAATGCCCTTGCCCGGCATGAACTTCTTTCCAGTTTGATTCATTGCCAACTTGATATGGCGAAGTTTTTTGAGTCAAATTTCCGATTCCTAATTGACCAACACCGTTACTTCCCCAAGCCCATAATGTTCCATCATTTTTAACCGCCAGCGTATGAGCAGCCCCTACTGATACTTGTTTCCAATCGGAATCTACCCCAATTTGAAATGGAACCGTTCTGTTTACAGTATTACCCAAGCCTAATTGACCATTAGAGTTTCTTCCCCAACTCCAAAGGGTGCTGTCTGATTTCAACGCTACAGAAAATTCTGTGCCTGCTTCTACCTTTAGCCAAGAATCTTGAGCCTTCGCCGTTTGAATAAAAACAACAGCAAATAGGAACTGAATTATTAAGTAAAATTTTTTCATGGTATTAATTTATAATGCTTACCAACGTGTGGCAAGCCGTTAAAAAAAAAATGAATTTAAGGATTTTAAATCGTTTAATTAACAGTGAGTTATCGAATTAACATTCTTCCCGCTTTTTTATGAACCCCAAGAATTATGTTTTAAACATGCACCAAAGGCAAAGAATTCTTGTCAATCCTTTTTGCTCTAGCAATGGAGCTAGCGAAAAGATGAATCATTTCCTCCTCCGCCTAGGCGCAGAGGGAGGATAAAGTCTGATGACTCTGACGAGTATCAGACTCAGTCAGAGGAGGGTGACCAAATCGAACGGCAATCCAATGCGTAGATTTTTTGCGTTTCTACGCACCCTGAGTAGTCCGCAGGACATATCGAAGGGTCCGTGGAAAAACTAGGCGTGTAAGCTTACTCTTTATGTAAGCATTGCGTTTGTTCTTCAACACGGATTAGGTACATGCCCGGCGATAGGCCGCTAACATCGAGGGTTTGAGCCTTGAGTTCATGTATGGGAATACGTGCTACCAGCTTTCCGTGTAGGGTAAAGATTTCAATGCAAGAAGCGTCTTTGGATGTCCATGCTACAGTGACCTGTTGACTGGTTGGGTTGGGATAAAGGAGTAAGGGTTCAAGTGCTTGATCCGATTCTGTTAGGCTGTTAAACGCCTGCGATTGACAGGGGAAAACTTGATCTTGCGCATACCATGTAAGTAAGGCCCCTGCCGTGTAGATGTTCTGTTGCACATTCTGTAGACGGTTTCCGGAACGGTTGTAAATGAAGGCAAAATCAGCGCAAAAGCTTTCTCCTTGGGGTAAGATTGCTTCTCTTATGCTTAACATTCCCCTTCGGTCCCCTGCGGGGTTATTACTGGCCGCTTCATTCCACGTATTGGGAACGTTGGGATTACCGTCGTACAGAAAATGGGTGCTGGTATTCGTTAAGGGATTCATCCAATTGGTGCTATCGCTGTTTTGTCCGTTCATGAGCAACCATGCCGTTGTATCAAAGCTGGTGCTCATGCCTGCATCCATCG
>CAJBER010000184.1 GCA_903952135.1 uncultured Algoriphagus sp. | reverse complement strand
AGTCTGCAGCCCCGTTGATGATGCGGTTGGCTTCCCCATCGTGGGTAAGTTGGGTGACAGTGTTGGTAGCCAGATCGGTCACGTAGAGGTTGTTGTCCTTGACAAAGGCCACCTGATTGTTGTCTGGGGAAAGGGTGACGTAGGAGATTTTTTCTCCTGACATGAGTTGCTGCTTTTGTCCAGAGGCCATGTCTACTACATAAAAAATCCCTTTGGAGGAACGGCGGTAGATGGATTCCACATCCGTAGCCAAGAGGGCCTTGGATTCATCGGCATTGAAACTGTAATCTGAAAATGCGATTCCTAAGGCTTGTCCATCGAGCAGGACTCCCACCTCTTCGCCAGTACTGACTTTGATTTTCACCACTACTGGAGCACCATTCCGTTGAACCAAGGAACTGTAATAGTTGCCGTCTTTCATCCAATTGATGCCATAAACCGACTTTTGGGAGAAGGTTCCTTTTTTGAACACGTCCTCCAAACTTACTTTTTTAGGAGTTTGTGCTTGGAGCGAAAAGCTGAACGCGGCCATTGCGCAGCAAAGCAGTACTCGGAATTGCCAATTCTTACTCATATTTTTTTATTTTTGGATACAGATCAGGTGAATCGAAAGGCCTAAAGATATAAAATGGCTCAGGGATTCTAAACCTTTGGAGCGTAAACAGAAAATAAGCTATTTCGCAGCGTAAATTTTTCCCCATGAAAAAGAAAATTGCCTTGGTCACCGGAGGCTTTACAGGTGAGTCAGTAATCTCCTTAAAAAGTGCCGCCGTGGTGGAGAAGACCATCGACCGTACGCTTTATGAGGTATTTACGATCTACATCTATCCGGGGGATTGGTACCATTTGACTCCTTCTGGGGAGAAAATCGCTGTGGATCTCAATGATTTTAGCCTGCAATTGGAGGGTAAAAAAATCACTTTTGATGGGGTGTTTACCATCCTGCATGGATCTCCTGGCGAGGACGGCAAGCTAGCGGGCTACTTTGACTTACTCGGCATTCCCTACACGACTTGTGACCAGCTTACCTCTGCGATCACGATGAACAAGGGCTATACCAAGGCCATCGTGCAGACCATTCCTGAATTGCAGGTGGCGCGTTCGATGCAGCTTTTTGAGCAAGACCCAACTGCCGCATCTAGAATTCAAGAAGAACTTCAATTGCCCTTATTTATCAAGCCCAACAATGGTGGAAGTTCCATTGGCATGACTAAGGTGAAGACTTGGGAGGAACTGCCGGAAGCTTTGGACAAGGCCTTTGCAGAAGACTCCCAGGTGCTTGTGGAGGAATTTGTGTCTGGAAGGGAGTTTTCAGTGGGGATATTTAAAGAAAAGGGACAGATTACCGTGTTGCCAGCTACGGAGATTGTCAGCAGCAGGGAGTTTTTTGATTATGAAGCCAAGTACGTGCCCGGTGTATGTGAGGAAATCACCCCAGGCCGCATGAATTCCGAAGAGGTGGCACGTGTGGAGCGCATTGCGAAAAAGGTCTATGCAGTGCTCAACTGCAAGGGGGCAGTCAGAATCGACTACTTCCTTCAAGAGGATACTGGGGCCTTCTATTTTATTGAGATCAATACGGTGCCGGGCCAAACCGAGACCAGCTTGATCTCGCAACAGGTGCGGACGATGGGCATGGAAGTGTCCCATTTTTACACCCTTCTCATTGAGGAGATGTTTGCAGCTGCAAGCAAGAAGTAATTTGAGCAAGATTTGCTTTTCCTTCCAGGAAAGGAGGCATTTTTTGCAAGAAGTTCTATTTTTGTAAAAGAAAGCGTTCGCTAATGATTCAAAAACTTTTCCCTCTGGACAAAAACTACATCCTTCGTCAGGCACAATCGGTGCTGGAGGAGGAGTTGTTGGATCAGATGGTGGCCGAATTAAAAGCGTCTTATACCCAGCTGTACAATCCCCTGCAGTTGATGGACCACACCTATCGTTCGATTTTGGAGCGAAAAGAATTTCCTCGCGAGCGAATCCGGGTCATCTACAGACAGCTATGCGGTATCTACCGATTCCGACATGGGGACAACCAGCTCGAACTTTTATTTGATGGGCGCACGCACTTCGAAAAATTCCAAGAGGACTGGACTGCAACTTTGGTTTCCTATGTGCGGCAATTGGGCCAGCACGAGCCCTACGTGAAGACCCTACTTCGGATGACCTTACTTCACGACACAGAATCTCGTGCAGAATGGGCAGAGAACCATTGCAAGGGATTTGTCAACCAATTTTTTGACCTTAAGGTGATCAAAAGACAGGGCGAACTTCGCCTGAAAGTATCCTAAATTTAGATCAAGATTGTTGATAAGCCAGCCTTAGAAATTAGGGCTAAGCAGGTATTTGCTGTAGAATTCATCGATCACTTTGACGGCTTCCGTGGCGGTATCTACCACACAGAACAGGTCCAAATCCGATTCACTGATGTAGTGCAGGTCTTCCTGGAGCAATCTACTTTTGATCCAGTCCACCAATCCTCCCCAGTAATCCTTACCCACGAGTACGATCGGGAAACGACCAATCTTGTTGGTTTGGATGAGGGTGAGCGCTTCAAAAAACTCGTCTAGCGTACCAAATCCTCCGGGGAGCACAACAAAGCCTTGGGAGTAGCGAACAAACATGACCTTACGCACAAAGAAGTAATCAAAGTTGAGCAGCTTGTCTCGGTCGATGTAGAGGTTGTTGAACTGTTCGAATGGTAGCTGTATGTTGAGTCCCACGGATTTTCCTCCTTCCGAGAAGGCGCCCTTATTTCCCGCTTCCATGATGCCTGGACCGCCACCAGTGATCACTCCATAGCCATGGCGTACAAGTTTGGCAGCGATTTCTTCGGCGATTTTGTAGTAGGCATGGTCTCGGGGAGTACGAGCAGAACCAAAAATAGTGACACAGGGACCGATTTTGGCCAATTTATCAAAGCCCTCGACAAACTCAGACATCACCTTAAAGATGGCCCAAGAGTCGGCACTTTTGATTTCATTCCAATCCCGTTCTTTAAAGGCGTTTCGGATCTGTTCTTCCGAATTTTTATCTTCTAGCTCACTCATGTTATTCCTTATTTTTGGTTCAAGGATACGATTCCTAGGCAGTAAAGATGGGAAATTTTGAAAAACACCACACAAGTCCCTGATTTAGAGTTGAAAAAAATCAAGTTGCATTCTTAGCCAAATACCCAAAAGGCCTGTTAATTTTGTCCGGTAACTAGATCGAGATGAATCTTTTTGAAAAGGCGCAGGCGGTAGAAGGGCTTTTTGTAGAGTTGGAGGAGCAATCCAAGCAATTCCACGAAGAAGCGGGGATGGGATGCCTTTCGGGCTGTGGCTTTTGTTGCGCCAATCCAGAAGTGCCTGCCTCGGCCTTGGAATTTTTGCCTTTAGCTTTTGATTTGTATGAAAAGGGGCTTGCAGAGGAGCTTGCTGCTCAGCTTGCTGCAGACAAATCCAAGGGAGTTTGTGTGGTCTATCGAGCGCAGTCTGCCGATTTGAGCAAGGGATTTTGTGGCAACTATGCCAAAAGAGGCCTGATCTGTCGTGTATTTGGGGCCTCTGCTCGAAAAAACAACAAGACCAATCTGAAGGAATTGATCACCTGTAAATTGCTTAAAGCAGAACGGCCAGAAGCCTTCCAAGAAGTGACCACCCGGATCAATGCCGATCTGGACATCCCTTTGGCTCCTGCCTACTACACCCGACTCAAGGACGTGGATGAGGCACTTTCGGCCTTGCATCCAGTTAATGAAGCTATCTTGCTAGCTTTGGAGCTTGTGTTGCGGTACCAGTACTACCAGGAGGCGGAAAAATAAGGAAGGCCTTCCTTTTTCAGTCGGCTCTTTTTTAAGTATATTCGGTGATTCTAATGAGCCCTTTTCCCAACAAAAATTTTGGTATGTTGAATTTTGCTGAGATCTTACAGACGATCAAATCCCTGATCGAAACGAAAATCGAACTCGTCAAGTCAGATATTCAGGACCAATTGGTCGGAATGCTTTCTCGTCTGATTTTATTGGTGTTGATTGGCTCCATATTGTTGGTGGCAGGGCTATTTCTTTCTTTGTCCCTTGCCTTTTACATCAGTCAGGTCACCCAAAGCCCATACTTTGGATTCTTGGTGGTGGCGCTGGGGTATCTGATAGTAGTGATCTTCTTGTACCTGACTCGGGATTCTCAGGGCTTTCAGCAGCAGGTGAATACCTCGCTGAAGAACTTTATTTTTAATTCAACGAAAGGAAAAAAACTCCAATGAGTAAGGAACTTGAGAAAAAATCAGAAGAGCTGGAGCAGGCGCTAGCCAAGCAGCTCAATGTCTTCAAAAAAGGTTCTGAGGACTGGGTGAAGGTAGGTGCTGTGGTAGCGGTTAGCGCATTGGTCGTCTATGGTGTCGTGCAGCTGACCAACAAAAAGAAAGCAAAAAACACCGACAAGGCATTGGAGGTTTTGGAGCGCGAAGGCTTGCTCAATCCAGAATTGAAGGAGCGAATTACCCAACCTAAGCAATCTTCGCTTTGGACTGGATTAGCTCAAAAAGTTCTTTTCCTAGGCCTTGCGCTGGCGAAGGACAAGCTTTACGAACAATTTTTTGCTGGGGAAGAAAAAACGGTAGAGAAGAAGGGGTAACATTTGAGGTTTTACAAACCTCGAATGTTTAAAAAAACTAAGAACAAAAACCCTCGAGGTCTTGGAGACCTCAAAGGTTTAAAGAGACCTCAAAGGTTGGGTTAAACGTTAATCAGCGACTCTCTTCTACGCATTTTGCCGGCAGGCACTCCATACATCATCTTAAATCTTCGGCAGAAATAAGCCGTGTCCTTGTAGCCTACTTCCTTGCCGATGGTACGGATGGATTTTTTGGTGGTGCGAAGCAAATCCACCGCTGCTTCTAGGCGTTGGTACTCGATGTAGTCCTGTGGATTGATGCCTGTGAGCATCTTGAAGTATTGTCCTACATAGTCCTCCGATACATTGGCGATTTTGGCAAGCACCTTGTTGGAGAGGTCGCCGCCGATATTGCTTTTGATGTAGTTAAAAAGGTCGATCAAGCGTGGGTCCTTGAAGTAGGTAGCATTTGTGGATAGCTCTTCGGTGAAGAGGCGATTCTTCAGAATGTGTCGAAGCAATTCAATCACCAGTACTTCGGTAAGCGATTTCAAGCTGCGCTCCTTGCCCACGCCCGTATTTTCGATTTCCTTCATCAGGTCCTCTACCAAGGTAGTGATCCGGTCATTGAAGCGAATGATAAAGGGAGGAATGTCTAGGGAGTTGAAAAAGTTGACTACGTCAAAAACTTTGGATTCGAACTGGAATAGCGAAATGCAGTCTTCTTCCGCAGATTTGATTTCCTTGTAGCTGATGCTCTGCAGGTGTTTTCTTCTAGTCTCCGCAAATTGCTCCCCGGTAGCTTCTTGTTTGGATGTTTTATTTCCGAAGGTGAGGGTGGTTTTACGGTCCTTGGGCAGGAAAATTACCTCCCCCTCATTGACTAGCTCCTGGTCTTCGCCAAACTTCAAGCTGCCATGATGGAGCAAGAGGAGGGTGTTTTCGTTTTCTTGATAGTTTAAAACCGTAATTGGTTTTTCGATTTTGTAGTTGCTGCCTTTCAAAAAGCGAACCTGAACCGATTCAATGACCTTGTTGTAATACTCCATAGCCGAATAAAAATTTATGGTTAAAAATATGATTTTTCTAATTACAAAAATGCATTTTAGAATTAAAAAATTAAGAACACTAAAAAAAAGGGAGTAATTTTTGTCTAATTACCCCCTTCGTATTGGTGTTGTAGTTTATTTCAAGACGTTTCTTGAAATTACGATGCGTTGAATTTCAGAAGTGCCTTCGTAGATCTGCGTGATTTTGGCATCTCGCATGAGTCGTTCTACATGGTATTCCTTCACATAGCCGTAGCCTCCATGTACCTGAACAGCTTCAATGGTCACATTCATGGCAACCTCAGAGGCGTACAATTTGGCCATAGCTGAAGCCTGTGCATAATCCTCTCCTTGGTCCTTGAGCCATGCAGCTTTGAATACCAGCAGTCGGGCAGCTTCTATTTGGGTAGCCATGTCGGCCAACTTGAATTGAATTGCCTGGTGTTGGCTAATGGGCTTACCGAATGCCTTTCGTTCCTTGGAGTAGGCCAATGCCAGTTCGTAAGCTCCAGAAGCAATTCCTAGTGCTTGGGCGGCAATCCCGATTCGTCCACCATTGAGAGTTTCCATAGCAAAAGTGAACCCAAATCCTTCTGCTCCAATGCGGTTTTTGAGGGGGACCTTGACATCTGTAAACATCAGCGAGTGGGTATCCGAACCGCGAATCCCTAGTTTGTCTTCCTTCTTGCCTACCACAAATCCATCCCAGCCTCTTTCCACAATAAATGCGGAGATGCCCTTGTGCCCTTTGCTTGCATCCGTCTGGGCGATGACCAGGTAGATGGAAGCGGAGGAACCGTTGGTGATCCAGTTTTTGGTTCCGTTCAGGAGGTAATAATCCCCTTCGAGGGTAGCAGTAGTTTGCTGGGAGGTGGCATCAGATCCTGCCTCGGGCTCGGACAAGCAGAAAGCTCCAATTACTTCGCCTGTGGCCAATTTGGTTAAGTAGGTTTGCTTTTGCTCTTCGGTTCCGAATTTTTCCAATCCCCAGCAGACCAAGGAATTGTTGACGGACATGGATACCGATGCGGAGGCATCAATTTTGGAAATCTCCTCCATGGCGATGACATAAGAGAGGGTATCCATCCCTCCACCGCTGTAGGCTGGGTCGACCATCATCCCCATGAACCCAAGGGCTCCCATTTTTTGTATTTGTTCTTTGGGAAAACGGGCTTCGGTGTCCCGTTCGATTACCCCAGGGAGTAATTCACTTTGGGCAAAATCACGTGCAGCTTCCTGTACGGCAAGTTGTTCTTCAGTCAGTTGAAAATTCATAAAATAAATTTGGGTTTACTTCTACAAATGGAATGAAAAAAGAAAAGGGACGCAAGTCCCTTTTCATCTAAGCATGAGTTGGGTTAATCTCTATTTCCAAAGAAAACAAAGATGTAATAAGCTAGGGTAACCAAAGAAGCCATGGCAGCTACCAAGTAGGTGCGGGCAGCCCAGTTGAGCGCATCCTTAGACATGGCGTACTCTGAAGGAGTGACCACATTGCGGTTTTGTACCCAAGCCAAGGCACGATTGGAAGCATCAAATTCCACAGGAAGTGTCACCAAAGTGAACAGGGTCATGATGGAATAGGAACCTACGACCAAATAGCCAATGAATTCGTAAGGAAGTCCCAAGGCGAATCCACCAAACAAGGAAGCAATCAAAACGAAATTCAAGACCTTGCTGGAGATGTTTTGAATAGGAACCATGGCAGAGCGCATGGTCAACCAGGAATAGGCAGTGGCATGCTGTACCGCGTGACCACATTCGTGCGCTGCTACTGCAGTAGCCGCTGCATTTCTACCATAGAATACATCTGGAGAAAGGTTGACCGTTTTGTCTGCCGGATTGTAGTGGTCTGTCAATTGGCCTTCTACACAGGTGACGCGTACGTTATGAATGTTGTGATCGGCAAGCATCAGCTTGGCAATCTCCTCCCCGGAAAGGTTGGCCTGAAGCGGAGTCTGGGAATACAACTTGAATTTGCTTTTGAGCTTGTTGCTAACCACAAAACCGAGGATAGCAAATACAACGACAATTAGGATAATCATATTTAGTTTATTTTTAACTGGGTGTAGTTACGAAATTAAGAAGTTAAAGGTTTTTTCCAAGCGGGAGTTTTCAGCATAAGAATCCAGCTGATTAGTCCCACCCCGATTACCAATAGCATTTGGGTGCCGTGAATGATCGCTGCAAATATTTTGCCATCGGCTTCAGGAACACCAAAAACGACTAAAATATAGGCCACCAAGGCATGGAAGGTGCCAATTCCCCCTTGAACAGGCGCAATCATGCCAATAGTTCCCATTACCATTACCAAGAGCACTTGGCTGCCCGACAAATTGGCAGCCGACTCGATGCCTTGAGAGACGGTATACATGGTTAGGAAATAGATGATCCAAATCGCTACTGAGCTCAACCAGAAACCGAGGGGATTTTTGAGGGTTTTGATGGCTAGCACGCCAGAAAGCAGCTGTCTGAAAAAGAGTTGCAGCTTGTTGACAAAGCCATGGTTGCGGTATTTTTTACCCAAGAAGTAAAGCAACAGGAGAACGAGGGTTCCTCCACCAAGAAGTAGGGGAAGTTGCCGAAGTAGGGAGCTAGTTAATGCGGAAATATCCACTAGCTGTCCCGCTAAGGAAACAAACAATTGGCCTTCGAGTAGGAAAGCTAGAAAAAAAGTGCCTGCCATAAACAGGAGGTCCACGCTTCTTTCAACGAGCACAGTGCCGATGGCTTGGCCGATGGGAATGCCGTTGTTGCGCGTCAATACGGTACAACGAGCCACTTCCCCTGCTCTGGGAATAAGGAGATTGACTAGGTATCCTACCATCACCGCATGGTAGGCACGATTGGAGGTGACGGAAAGTTGGTCTGCTTCCTGACGGAAAAGCAGGGCCCAGCGCCAGCCCCGCAGCCAATATCCAGCCCATGCGACTACTAGGGAGAAAGCAATCCAAAACCAATTGCTGGAAGCTAGCTGCGTTTGGAGGCTATCAAATTCAATATCCTTATACAAAAACCAAAAAATCCACAGGGCTATTCCCAGTGAGAGGGCCACTTGTAGAACTTGTTTGATTTTGGGATGCATCGTCAAATGAGTTGGTTTTTATCGTCAGGAAATACCAGGATAGGCTGGTGAGTTTTGGCTTCTTCTGGGCTCATGCCCGCATAAGCAATAATGATTACTACGTCTCCTACTGCTGCTTTTCTGGCTGCAGGGCCATTGAGGCATACTGTCCCAGATCCCCGCTGTCCTTTGATGACATAGGTTTCGAGGCGCTCCCCATTGTTGACATTGACTACCTGTACTTTTTCATTTTCAAAAAGCTGGGCTGCATCCATCAGGTTTTCATCGAGAGTGATAGATCCCACATAATGCAATTCAGCCTGGGTGATTTTCACCCGGTGGATTTTTGATTTTAAGAGTTGGAGTTGCATGGTTTAGTTTTCGCAGCACGAAATTAAGGAATAATGGGCAAGTTATCGATCAATCTCACCGGGCCTACATAGGCAGCGATGCAAAGCGATCTTGCGCCCGCTTGCGTAAACGTGTCAAAAATTTCAAATGTTTCAGGATGCAGGAGGGCAAAATATTCCAATTTAGTATTTGCTGCATTGGAAAAGGCCTTTTGGGTATCGGCTAGTACTGTAGTCCAAGGTTCTCCTGCCAGCAATCGTTCCTTTGCCTGAGTCAGGCAGGAGTACAACAGTAGCGCTTGGATGCGCTCCTCCGGATTGAGGCGCATATTTCGTGAGGACATGGCTAGTCCATCTTTTTCCCGGCGGGTAGGCACCACTTCGATACTCAGGTCAAAGGATAGGTCCTGAACTAGTCGCTTAATAACGGCTACTTGCTGCAGGTCTTTTTGACCAAAAAAGGCTCGAGAAGGCTGGATGAGGTGAAAGAGTTTGGAAACCACAAGTCCTACCCCATTGAAGTGGCCTGGGCGAAATGCCCCCTCAAGGACATGTTCGAGGTCACCAAAGTCGAAGCGCAAGTGGGTAGGATGGGGGTAAAGGGTCGCCACCGAAGGCACAAAAACAAAATCTGCTCCAGCTGCCTCGAGTTGGGCAAGATCTGCTTCAAGGGTTTGGGGATAATTTTGAAAATCTTCGCTGGAGTTGAATTGGGTGGGATTGACAAATATGGAAACCACCGTGTAGTCCATGGAGGCGGTGCTTTTCGCGACCAGATCCAAATGACCTTGATGAAGCGCGCCCATGGTAGGGACAAAGCCTAACTGTTTGCCTTCCTTAAAAATGGATGACCAAATGGGCTTCCATTCGGCTTCGGTATGGATTACCTTCATGACAAGGGAATTTTCGGCTAAATAGGGGCAAAACTAGATTAATATCCACAAATCCAATGCTTTTAGGCTTTTTTTATTTACCTTTGTGCCCGTTGTTTATCACGATACTAAAATCCCCATAGCATGTCCAAACTACGTATTCTCTACGTTGCTAGTGAAATCAACCCTTTCTTACAAACATCTAAGGTAGCTTCATTCTTACGATCCCTTCCTCAAGCCATGCAGGAGCGAGGCATGGAGATCCGTATTTTGGTACCTCGGTTTGGGTTGATCAACGAGCGAAAAAACAGGCTTCATGAGGTCGTGAGGTTATCGGGAATCAATATTACGGTAGGCGAGGAAGAAAAGCCCTTGATCATCAAAGTGGCCTCTATTCCCAACGCCAAGCTGCAGGTGTACTTCATTGACAATGAGGATTATTTTCAGCGCAAGTATTTATTTCACGACAAGCAGCAGCGTTTCTACGAGGACAATGACGAGCGAGCCATCTTCTTCTGCAAGGGAGTGATTGAGACCGTGAAGAAATTGGGCTGGGCTCCAGACATCGTGCATTGCAACGATTGGATGACCTCCCTCATTCCGATGTACTTGAAGACCACCTACAAAAACGAGCCCTTGTTTAAGGAGACCAAGTCAGTATTTGGAATTTATACCGAAGGGTTTTCACATACGTTTGGAGATGATTTGTTAAACAAGGTTAAGATGGTAGATATCGATGATACTATTTTAGCACCTTTGACAAGCAAAGATTTTTCAGGCTTCATCAAGATGGGTATTGCGTATGCGGACCGAGTGGTGCAAGGCTCTGAAGTTTCTGCCGACTTGAGTCAACTTATTGGAGATTTTTCAAAAAATCAGAAATTTGAAATCAATTTTGAAGAAGAGCAGCAAGCTCATGAAGAGTTGTATGGAATGTACACCAGCCTTGCGGGCTAAGTTTTCCGTTTTCGCGTTTTTTTTACTCTTGGTCTTGGGAGGATGTAGTGATCCTGCTACGCTTGGCCTTGAACTTGCACCTGGCAACAATCAGATTGGAGTTTTCTACAAAGAAATTCCTTTGGATGCCCAGGTGGTATTGCTTGATTCCTTTAATACCACCAATGCGGGTATCCTAATTGTCGGCGACGAGCAAGATCCGTATTTCGGTAAGACGAAAAGTACTGCTTACACCCGTTTGCACATCGAACAGGGGACAACAAGACCTACTTCCGTATCAGTATTGGACTCTGTATTTTTCAACTTATCCACGGTTAGTGTGAATGGCTCCGACTTGGATAAAAAGAAGAAGTATTCGGTACACCTGCTTTCTAAGCCTTTGGAAGATACTTTGTATTACAACTTTAGCAAGCTTCCTTATCAGGCTAGCCCTATTGCCGAGTTGGAAATAGCTTTCAAAGACACAAAAGACACCTTGCTAAAGACTCCGCTTAATTCCGTTTTTGCTGGTGAGGTTTTTGCCAAGCTCAAGCGAGGCAACGAGTTTGATAATCTCTTTAATTTTAGAAAATACATTCCTGGAGTGGCCATTGTACCTAGAGAAGGGGACAATGCTACGGCAGGATTCTCCTTGGGAGGTGATACGGGGATTACCTTTTATTACCACAACACGGGAGATACGACCAAGCTGAAGTACACGATTACGACCTTTTCTTCGCGAAGCTTCAATGGAATTGAATCTGACCGTCGCGGTACGCCTACGGAAGTGGTACGGGACTATCAAAAATCCTACTCTACGGGCAATATCGTGGGCATGAAATCGGGTCTTGGTTTAGCACTTCGACTGAATACGAGACCTTTGGATGCTTTCTTGGATACACTGTCTGGGGTAGTATTTAATCAAGTAACCTTGGAATTGGGCCCTATTGAAGAGCAAGACAAGGGGCAAACCCCGATATCGGGGATGGTCATGAAATTTATCGACTTGCAAAACCGTGTCTTGCTGAGTTCCATTAACCAAGCCGAGCTTCACCTTCAAGGCGATGGACAGCTTCAGGTGATTTCAGAAGTTGAAGGAACCAAGGTTCCGAATAATTTCTTCCCCTCTTCTGCCATTATCAGCTACGATGCCACCTCCAAAGTGCAACGTGTGGGTATCAGTTCGTATATGAATGCGCTCTACAAAAAAGAGCTGCAGCGCAAGGACTTGCTACTCTATGCGATCACCCCAAATACGGGGGATGATTTCAAGCGCTCGCTTAGGCAGTTTAAAGTCAATAAGGACAAGGTGAAAGTCACGGTGATTTACTCCAACACAAAATAGCCCAAAAACTTTACCAAATTGGCCAAAACTCCCCTTTTGAATTTTTAAAAGGGGATTGTTTTTTTTGGCACAAT
Source organism: uncultured Algoriphagus sp. (assembly GCA_903952135.1). Lineage (GTDB taxonomy): Bacteria > Bacteroidota > Bacteroidia > Cytophagales > Cyclobacteriaceae > Algoriphagus. Next base: position 12,873 of record CAJBER010000184.1, on the reverse strand, counting down.
TCCTGTTTCTTTGTCTCACCAAAACCAACTTTTATAAATTTTTAGCTATGTGCGGAATCGTCGCTTATGTAGGGCAGCAGGATGCTCTACCCATCATTCTTAAGGGATTAAAAAGACTTGAATACAGAGGCTATGACTCTGCAGGAGTAGCCTTAATCGATCAAAAAGGGCTTAGTATCTACAAGAAAAAAGGGAAGGTCTCTGAGCTGGAGAATCACTTGGCTGAAGGAGGAGATATTCATGCCAAGGTAGGCATTGGGCACACGCGTTGGGCTACCCATGGAGAACCCAATGACGTCAATGCGCACCCGCATTATTCTTCTTCCGAGCGCTTTGCGATGATCCACAATGGAATCATTGAAAACTACGAAGTACTCAAGACCGATCTGCTCAAGAAGGGCTATACCTTCCAAAGTGATACCGATACCGAGGTTTTTGTAAAGTTTATTGAAGATATCTACCAGCGGAATGGCTGCTCTTTGGAAGAAGCCTTGCGCTTGGCCTTACACAAAGTAGTTGGGGCCTATGCCATTGTCTTGATCAATTTAGAAGAGCCCAATACCCTGATTGCTGCGCGAAAAGGATCTCCTTTGGTGGTGGGTGTAGGAGAAGGGGAATTCTTTTTGGCTTCGGATGCTACTCCATTTATTGAATACACCAACAAGGTAGTCTACTTGGATGACTACGAGATCGCAGTGGTCCGTGGGGGAGAACTGCAGATCAAAACCATCGAAAACGTCGAGACGAATCCATACATCAACCAGTTGGAGATGGAGTTGGAAGCGATCGAAAAGGGGGGCTATCCACACTTTATGCTCAAGGAAATCTATGAGCAGCCCAAGTCGATTGCAGATTGTCTTCGTGGACGCTTGGATGCCAAAGCGGGAAGATTGATTCTTGGCGGACTTCGGGAGTACATGAACAAGTTTCAAAATGCCGAGCGCATCATCATCACCGCTTGCGGGACCTCTTGGCATGCGGGATTAGTGGCCGAGTACTTATTCGAAGAGTTTGCCCGCATCCCCGTGGAGGTAGAGTATGCTTCGGAATTCCGCTACCGCAATCCGGTTATCAACGAGAAAGATTTTGTGATTGCGATCTCTCAATCTGGGGAGACAGCCGATACGCTTGCTGCCATTGAACTGGCCAAATCACGCGGAGCGACCATTTTTGGGGTTTGTAATGTGGTGGGTTCTTCCATTCCACGAACTACCCATGCAGGGTCCTACACGCATGCGGGCCCAGAGATTGGCGTGGCTTCGACGAAGGCCTTTACTGCACAAATCTCAGTTTTGGCCATGATGGCCATCAAGTTAGGGTATCAGCGTGGCACGCTATCCGAAAGCACTTACATTCAGCTCTTGCATGAGCTAGAATCCATTCCATCCAAAGTAGAAAAAGCCCTGCAATCCAATGCGCTAATTGAGCGAATTGCGGCGGAATACAAGGATGCGCGCAACATGCTGTACTTGGGCAGAGGGTATAATTTCCCAGTGGCCTTGGAAGGAGCCTTGAAGTTGAAGGAGATCTCCTACATCCACGCGGAAGGGTATCCTGCTGCAGAAATGAAGCACGGACCAATCGCTTTGATTGACGAGGAGATGCCGGTGATTTTTATTGCTACTCAGGACAGTTCCTACGAAAAAGTAGTGAGCAACATCCAGGAAGTGAAAGCCCGTAAGGGCAAGATCGTGGCGGTGGTCACTGAGGGGGATACGCAGGTGAAGGCCTTGGCGGATCACGTGATCGAAATTCCAGCTACGCACGAGGCTTTCGCACCTTTGGTGGCGGTAGTGCCTTTGCAGCTCTTTTCCTACCACATCGCGGTAATGCGAGGCTGCAATGTGGATCAACCTCGAAATCTCGCCAAGTCGGTTACGGTGGAGTAATCCACCTCAGTTTTGGAGGTTTTTGCGTGGAGAAGACCTAAATGTAAATGTTACTGGCTGATACTACTAGGGCAAGAACCGCGCTATTTAAAATCATTTACAATATGCTTTTAAAAGATCATGGAGGTAAGTGCCACCTAGATCAATAGCCTTTCGAATATCCGAACAAGCCTCAGCATTTTTGCGTAATCTGTAATATGTATGACTCCTTTCTTCGTAGGCTTCTACAAAACTTGGGTTTTGCTCTAGTGCTTTCGTATAATCAACAATGGCGCCTGCATAATCTTTTTTGTCAAAATGACTTTTTGCAATTCCACTATGATAATATGCTTCTGGAAAAAATGGCTTTAAAGCAATCGCTTTATTGTAATTAGCAACAATTTCATCTATTGTAAAGGATTCTCGGTCTGGGCGAGATCTATTTTTAAACATATACTTCCCCCTGTTGAAATACGCTTCAGCATATTTTGGATTAAGCTCTAATGCCTTACTGAAATCCTCGTACCCATTTTTACTATTCCTAGAATGGCCTTCATAAATTAACAACCCTCTGTAAAAATAGGCTTCTGTAAGGTTTGGGCTTAATTGAATAGCTTTTGTAAAATCTTCATCACAATTGCTCTGGGAGGAAGCGTAATTTTTTAATGTGAAATTTGAAATGCCTCTGTAAAGATAAGCATAAGCATAATCTGGGCTCAGGTCAATCACATTTGTAAAGTCAGCAGCGGCTTCCTCGTAAAATTTTAATTCGTAATTAGATAGCCCTCTTTGATAAATAGCATCAACTAAGTTGGGCCATGATTTTTCGATAAGTTTTGCTGTCGCGCTTTTATTTAATTGGTAGCCAGTTGTTTCGTACAATACTTTGGATTCGAAATCAGTCTCACTATAAAACACGCGTAAATTAATTTCAAGCACATGTGTAAAATCATAAATTGCTCCTTTATAATCCTTTATATTTTTTTTGGAAAGACCTCTGAAATAATAAGCATCAGCATAATCTAAACCTTTTGAATTATTAGTTTCTAGGGGGTCGATTTCTCCTAATCGTACATGATTTCTATAGTATGAATTTAATTCTATGGATTTCGTATAATCCGCAATAGCTCCTTTGTAATCAGTTGAATCATATTTTACCTTGGCTCTATATAAATAAAGTGAATAAAATTCAGGGTAAAGCTCTATTCCCTTAGTATAATCATTTATTGCTTCTTTATAATCCAACATACCATATCTTATTTTGGCACGCATCAAAAAATTATTTACATCCTTTGGGTCTAATAAAATGGATTTGGAAAAATCAGCGATGGCACCTTTGTAATCCTTTAAATTATTCTTTGCATACCCTCTAGAGGAATATGCGTCTACAAAATTGGAATCCAGCGCAATTGCTTTTGTGAAATCATCAATGGCGCCTTTAAAATCCGCGTCATAGTATTTGTCCATTCCAGATTTTACCAGTTTTTTAGCCGATTGGCCAAAACTAACTGAGAAGAAGAGTAGAAGGGAAAAAGATAAGATTGCTTTTTTCATCTGCAGATTTATTTACCAGTAATTTAAACTCTTATAAATTTCAATTGGCCTTTTTATTTAAGCTAAGATTCGTTTTGGGCCGAGAAGAATGAAGATTTCGTTGACACTCTTCAAAGTTTGAAAAACTCTACCTGAGACTTCAATTATTTATCCTAGTACTTATTTAGGCCAAGCTTAATGGACAAATAAAAGAATTAGTTTTAGTACAGCCAAATGGTTTTAGGAGAGCATTTATCGGATCAGTAAATTTTTATGATCTCATAAACTGGTTTAGTGGGTTCTTAAAATGTTGATAAGTAAGCAGGCAATAGTTTTTTCTCTTCCTTCCCTTGACGCCGATTTATTTGAGATTTAGAGTGCTGTAATGATGATTTTCAAAACTAGACTCGAGTAATCTAACTTTGTTTGGTTAGTACTTCCGCATCGAGGATCAAACTACATTACTAAATACTAATCCTTGAGAGTGGACTGAATAATTGCATCACCTGACTTGCTTTTTGGCTTAAATTGCTGAATTTTGGTGTTCTCTTTGGAATGCGAGTTTAAATTACTTTTTGAGTAACGTATCGCAGTAAGAGTACAAAATGGCCCAACCCTCAATTTCCAGTAACATGAAAAAACTATGCATTAGCTGTTTTATCACAGCATCCTTCTTGATTTCCTGTTCTTCACCGGATAGTAATTCTGGTAAGGATGTAGCTGTGGTTCAGGATTCGACCGAAAAAAGTGAAGCAAGTGAAGTAGTGTATAAGTTAGACAGCGCCTTAAATGAAAGGGCTTCGCGCTTAGCTGGGAAGTCAATTGGGAGTGAAGCTTCAGATGCTAACAACTTAGCGCAGACCTTGAATACCAATTGGGACTTAGTGGTGAAAGAGAAGTTTGTTCCCATTAAAACCTGGCGTCAGCAGGAAAATATCAGTTCGTACTTTGGTAAATCACACGGTGTTTTTTACCCATTTAGTGGGCCGGACTTTCCGTTTGTGACTTCCTTTTACCCAGATGCCGAAATCTATATTTTAGTGGGCTTGGAAGAGGTTGGGAATCTGAATTCAACCATGTTTTCTTCCAATCCAGATTACAATGAGTTCATCTCCAATGCGGGTAAATACTTTTATTTCTCCAACAAATATGGGTTTTTCCGTACCAACGATATGGAGGAACAATTTAAGGAAAAGGGAGTGGTCGATATTTTAGGATTCTATTTGAAAAAATTCGATTCTAAGTTTATTTCGATGAAATTGATGAAATGGGATAATGAGCTAGGGGCACCTAGGGAATTGAAGAAAGATGAAAAGGCAGATGTATGTAGCATTGAATTTTTAAATCAGAACAACGCCTATTCCCAGTTGTATTATTATCAATTTGATTTGTCTGATCCAGGAATTCAAAAAAATCCAAATTTTCTCAAGTGGGTACAAGAAAAAATGAAGGGTAAAGATATGGTCAGCTTATCCAAAGCAGCATCCTATCTGATGCATCGGGAATTATTTTCCTCGATTTCTACCTTTCTTTTAGAGAACTCTAAGTTGCAAATTCAGGATGATTCAGGCCTTGATTTTAGAAAAATCCAGAGTTCGAACAGGAAATATAAATTGTACGGAAACTACACCAAGACCATTCCCCTATTTACAGATCGATTTATCCCTGAATTAAGAGAAAAGTATACGGGTTCGGATGTAAAACCATTGCCGTTTAAAATGGGCTATGCATCAGCCCATGGAGAAACTAACCTGCAGCTGATTTATTGATCCTGGGCTTGGATTGATTCAAAAAAGCGAAGGACTGCAGCTACTTCACTATCCCAGTAGGAGTAGGTGTGCCCCTGATTATCCGGGAAATTGGTGACTATTCGTAGCGTAGGATTTACAGTTTTCAACGTTTTCACGAAATCCGTGGATTGAATGAGTGGGCAAACGGCATCAAGCTTCCCATGTCCTATGTATAAAGGCACTTTAAATTCTAGTGCGCGCTTAGAGATGTTATTGTCTCCGTTCCATAATTCAGGGAATTTGGAGTAGGGGCCAATCGAATTAACCATCAAGGCATCATTTTTTTGGAGTAAGGGATTAAAGTCACCGGATAAAGTTGCCGCTCCTGAAAAGATTTCCGGGTTTTCTAAGGCTAAAATAGCCGCACCCCTTCCCCCTGTGGATAAGCCCAATACAAATACTGGGTTTGCAGTCGCAAGTAGATTTTTTGCGAATAATAGATTCATGACAGAATCCATTAACCAGGATCTAGTTGGATAGTCCTTGTAGTCTGCTCTAGTTTGGGGGTAGTATTCTTTTAAATACACGCTGCGTTGCATTTCCACAAACACTAAATCAAAGCCTTGTTCTTTTGCTTTTTTACAGAGTGCCGTTTTTTCACACCATTCGGTAGCTTTTAGATTCCATCCGGGCAAAACCAAGATGCTTGCTTTTGATGAATCCGCGTACTGGATCTTTACAGGTACGGGTCTTTTGAAATAATAGTAAGTAAGTAGGGTGTCTGTTTTAGTTGAGCTTTCAGGAAGATGCTGTCCTTGGCCATAACCTACTTTATTTCCATATGCGGGATGAAATAGGATCCCAACGAATAACCCAAAGAGTAAGAAAAACCGTTTATTATTCATAATGAGTCTGAAGCTGTAGAAGCACTTCTTTTTTGAAGGAGAATGCTTCTCCCTGTTTCTCATTACATAGATAGTAAAACTTTCTTCAGAAAATTTTAGTTCTAGTGGCAAACATCAGTTAAGGCTGCCTAGGTGTGCTTATTTGTACTAGCAATGAAAATAATAGAAACGGGTGGTTTTGATTCGATCGATCAGTGACTTGTGGAAGTAAATACTGCAAGAGCTAATTTTTTTGTACTTTTGTGCACGTTTATGAAAAAGGAAAAAAATGAAGTCTTTCGTTCGTTGTGCCCTGTAGCAACCGGCCTGGATGTTTTAGGGGATAAATGGACCTTACTTGTCCTGAGAGACATGCTTTTTGGGTATAAATCTACGTTCAATGAATTTAAGACTTCTCCCGAGTTGATGCCGAGCAAAATGCTTTCCAACCGGCTTAAAAAATTGGAGGAATTGGGATTCCTCTGCAGGAAAAAGGGAGAAACAAACAAGAAGAATGTTCATTATATATTGGAAGATAAAGGAATAGAGACTTTTCCGATTATGGTCGAAATGGCCATTTTTACGACAGATTTTTATTACGACCACTTGGGTGATACCTATACAGGAGTAGTAAAAACAAGAATGAAAAATGACAAAGAGAATTATATAAAAGAGATGATGGATGGGTATCGACAATTTAAAGAAGCGCTAGTTCTTTAACTCATCTCCAAAGTTCAACTCCTTGAGCCTCCGGTTAGTAACCGGAGGCTTTTTTGTGTAATTAAATTCATAAAAAAATAATTTGCATTTTATTTTAAGTTTCATTTGGATACCTATATTTATAAAATATATTTCAGTCTAATTTTAATTTACAACCTCAAAAAAATTAATGGTATGAAAAAACTAGGACTACTCTTGCTTGTCATTGTGACGATGTTTGCTTGTGCAGCACCAGAAACAAAAACAGCTGACGCACCAACTTCTTCTGATCCACAGTCAGGAACGTTTACGTCACTAGATGACAAATCACAGAAAGTAAAGGAACTTTTAGAAGCCTACATGAACAATGATTCAACAAAGATTTATGAATACTATGTTGATTCAGTAGAGATTTTCGATCAAATGGCTGCCAATCAAGAAGGCGGAAAGACAAAGGCCAACCCTGGGGGACGAGCAGGTTTTGCTGCGAATGAGCGGATGAACCATGATTATTTTTCGGACATCAAGGTGACGACTGACAAAATCATGACTTTTGTGTATGTAGATGGAACAACTCATACTGGAGTTTGGTGTATGTGGACTGGTAAAGGGAAGTTTACAAACGCGGCTATTTCGGCGCCATTGCACCTTGTGTTTGTATGGGAAGGGGATAAAGTAGTTACCGAATACCGCTATTTTGACCCAGCAAATTTATATGTAGAGGTAGCAGCTTCTCAAACTAAATAAATCAAAAACTAAAATTGTTCTAAAATGAAAAACATCTTAATCCTTTCCGCTTTTCTTTTATTTAGCGCATCAGCATTTGGTCAAATGATCCCAAAAGGAGCTTTGATCGGCGTACACAATGTTACCTTGAAGCTTAATGGCTCTACCACAGAAGCAGAATATTTAGCAGCCTTTGAATCTAAATTCATTCCGGTATTTTCTAAAATTTTTGACTGTGAAGTTCATGTACTAAACTATGTAAGAGGAACCTCTGAAAATAAAATTGGACTTCTGTTTGTATTCAAAAATGCAGCTATAAGAGACAAGTATAGTACTCCCGAGGGAGGTTTGAATGAAGCAGGTAAAGTATTATGGACTAAGTTGGACCCTATTGAGGCAGAATTAAGCAAGCTAGGTACCAGATCTGGCACTTATATCGATTGGGGAGTCCGATAAATTTTATTTTGTTTATGGTTTAAAACAGAATAGGGGGCCAATAAGGCCCCCATTTTTTTTAATACCAGTATCTTCTGGTGAAAATCCAAACCGCATCTTGCTAACTAGAGTCTACCTAATTTAAAATAGCTTTTTTTGAAAAATTTGCCAAAGAGCTTGGCAAAAGAGATGCAGGCATTGAATCTTTAGTTAGACTCAAAGTTCATTCGCGAGTACAGTCCAAATTCTAGTGGCAATTCTTTCCATGCCGAGGTCTCCAGGATGTCTTCCTACACTGATGTTCTCAAATCTTTCCAGTGCCATATTTTCATTGGCCAATCCTAAATCATGTAATTGAACAAGCGGCCATTTGTTTTTCTCTGAGAGGGCTAAAAAATTTTGGTTGACTCCAAGATTAGTCCAAAATGGAGTCGTCAAGATTACTTTTACAGGCCTTCCATCTGCTAAGTAGTCTACAAAAGCTTTGGTAGCAACTTGCAATTGAGGATTTGCTGCACGTTCAGTTTCAGAAATATTTTCCCCAAATCGAATAATGATGATGTCAGCTTTAAAGGCTTTTAAATCTTCAAACTCAGTTAGGTTAATCGTTTCATAGGTTCTTTCAAAGGGATATACATTTCTGCCCAGTACTTCATTCTGCTCGTTATTTTCTTTGATTTTTTTGGTCAATAGGGACAAAAAATCCTTTTCAGCAGCAGTTGCGGCCATTCCCCAGTTCCCGAACCAGTTGAGGTCAGGCCCTGGAGGATGCCAAATAATGCTATTTCCTAAAATCAATACTTTTTTAGGGGTTTTAACTGGGGCAGTTTCCTCCTTAGGGTTACAAAAAAATAAGAAAGAGGACAGTGTCAGGGTCAACAAACCACTCCCGTAAACTCTCAGGTAATTCATTTTGAAATACTTCATCCGGGAATCTTTAGGTGGTGTGTATTTTCAAAATTACAGTTCTACCACTTAATAAAAAATAACACCTCAGGATTGTAAAGCAACAGTAGCTGAGTCTAGCAGAGGAGAGTGAATTCAAGCTGCAGCTCACTCGCTTAGTTCAATCCATCCAGTAATCCATTTAAAGCTTGCGTGTCAGTTACGGAAGTGTTGAATCGATTAAAGATTCCAAAACCGTTACTTCCAAGATTTCCTTCATCCCAATAAAAAGGGACCATCCCGTTGGCTTTGGCCTGTTGAACAACAACCTTTAAGTAGTAGGCTCTTGATGCCAAATGCAAGGACAAGTTGTTGCCAGTTAGATTGGTTCTCCTTATAGCTCCAAATTCGCCTAAAATCACTGGAATTCCTTTATCGACAAATTGGGTTTTCATGGATTTGAAAAGTTTAGTTAAGTCAGCTTCTTCTCCCCAGGTAGGATTGCGCTCCGTATCTGTTGTGGAACGATTGTTTGCTCCCCAGTAGTAAAACATTTTTCCCCAATCCGCATCTTTATCCATCAGCGTAAATTGATAGGGGGTGTAATAATGCACTTCCATCATCATGCGGTTGGCCACTTTATCGGTTGGCAAAGTCAACATCAATTTGTTGGTTTTTTCAATGTCGGTATCAGGGCCTTGCACGACCAAAGTACGGTAGGCATTTTTACCACCTGTAGATCGAACTGCATCTATAAAAGTTTGATGGTACGTAGTCAAAACTGCCATTTCAGTTGCATTGGCCACTTTCGGTTCATTGGCACTGGCAAAAATCAGGTGTTCATCAAAGCCTCTTAAATAAGTTGCAATTTGCTCCCAATAGGCCTTTTGTTTCGCATTCGTGGCGGACTTTGCGGCTTCGGTGCAATTATTTTCTAACCATCCACCGTCCCAATGGATGTTGACAATGACATACATGTCGTTATCAATCGCATAGTGTACCACCTCTTTTACTCGGGCCAGCCATTCTTCTTTAATTTTTGCGGTTGTAGCATTTGCCAGGTATTGATCAAAAGAACATGGAATTCGAATGGCATTGAAACCATTGGCCTTAACCAAGTCAATCAATGCTTTGGTCGCTTTTGGATTCCCCCAGGCAGTTTCTCCACTTATGGCTTCAAGTGAATTTCCCATGTTCCATCCCAGCTTTATTTTTGCAGCCAGTTGAACTGCCGAACTACTCATTCCAGTGGCATCGGCAGCAATTGGGTTGGTGTTGTAACTTGGGTATAAATTATTTCCAGTAGCCGGATTTCCTTGACCAGCAGCAGGGGATAAGTCAGAGTCAGAGCTGCAAGCAAAAACTCCAAAAAAAGTAAAGCATAAGATTGTAAAAAGTGTTTTTTTCATTTTTTAGGGCTGCATGAACCTCATTTATGCTCTTTCAACTAGTGATTCTACTCGTTACTTTTAGGGTGTTGGTAATTGGTATCGAAACTGTAATGTTTCTATAACAGCGCAAGATTTCTTGTCCGTTTTAGATCCTCGAAAGTATAAGTTGAATGGGACAATTCAAATCCGGAAGAAAAAAGTGACTCAATTTTTTAATACCTAATTAGGCTAGAAGGCTTAAGCAGGCCTACAGATTCTCTTTGATCCACTCCATCGGAGTGAGTCCATGTACCAATTTAAAAGCGGTGTAAAATGCGGACTTGCTTTTAAAACCTGCCTTGGAGCCGACTCCCTCGATGGACATGCTGTGGTGGAGGCCCTGGCTTAGCAGCTCCACCGCGTATTCTACACGTAATTTATTTCGGTAAGTAGGAAAGGAGGTATTGAGTTCCTTGTTGAAGCAATTCGTCAGGCGTACATGCGGGATGTTGAGTGCCGTAGAAAGATCATGTAGGGAAAAGCTTTCCTGAAGGTAGGGCTTGTGTTTGTCTAGGTAATTTAAAATTTGCTCTAGATCCCCTGTTTTTTCCACAGGTTCGATTTCCGAATCAGCGGGGGTCCGATCTTGTAATTTCCAAGTGTCTAGCAAGCGCTCAAAAACACTCTTGCTCCTTTCCTCTCCATAGAGCCAGCTTGGTAAAAGGAAAAAACTTAGCGGGAGCACCAGCAACACCAAGAAATAGTAAGGGCTTAGCGTTAGGTTTGAGGTTGGTGTAAAGGTGCTGACTACGTATGCTCCTGATGCTAGGTAAACAGAGCAACAAATTCCCAATACCCACATCAGTTTGTTCAACAGGACAGCCACCTTCTTTTTCAAATAGGTGGAGCCGTGTCGTTTGGTTTGGTACACGTAATAGAACGTGTAGAAGCAATAGACAAAGCTGTTGATCGTAATCAAGATCTTCTGAAAGCTTATTGTTGAAAAAACATAAGGGAGCGGTTCGGGTACCGTGTCACTGCCAAATCGTAGGTAATGGACAGAGGCAACTTTCTGATCAAAGGGGAGCAAGTAATAGGGGATCGTATTAATTAGGATGAGTACGGCAGGTATCAGGTGGAGGAGCAGGCGGGAGTGGAAGTCGATTTTGCCCTTGATCATCGACCGAAAATAGAGGTAGATGCAAGGCCCCCCTAAAGCAAAGTAGGGGTCGAAATGGGTGTAGACGTAGACATCAAAGTCTACGAGCTCCTTGGAGTGCAGGATTAGAAAATTCAGGTTTCTTAAGCTGCCAGCCAAAATTACGAACACAAGGAAGAGTACACCCTTGTTTTGGCGCCAATGGTTGACCACCAAGATAATGGCAATGAGAACGGTCAGAAGAAAGGAAGCTACGATCATCTTAGGGTTACAGATTCACTAGTTTAAAGTTAGTCTCAAAAAAATTTAAACATACCCAAGGCTCTGCTACTATTGTAGTATAATATTTTTTTAAGACCACTTTTTCAGGAGAATCGGCCGAAAACCATTCCCCTGTGGACTTTTTTGTATTGGAATAAATAAGTTGATGCACCCCCGAATTCTTCTTTTCACCCTCTTTTTGGGCTTATCTACCCTAGCTCAAGCCCAAGAGCGCCCGGTCAAAATTGCGACGCTCTCCAGCTCGCTGGGCACCTCACTGTATCCCCAGTCCATCGGCCAATCGGCTGTGGTGATTGGCACGACGACTGCTGCGGGTCCGGTGATGTTCCAAGGCTTTGTGCAGCCGCTGGCCCTTCGGGTGAGCCCCTCTAGGGAGATCATCCCCGAGCTGCAGTGGCTAGCTTACCCCAATCCTTTTCATGCAAGTTTGACACTGAAGTTCTCCCAGAAGTTCAGCAGCCCTGCTTCCCTGGAGCTTTACTCCATCCTAGGACAGAAAGTCTGGTCGGGAGAGCTTCCGGCCAACCAAACTCAGATCCAGCTGGTGGACTTCAACCGCCTTCCTGTGGGACAGTACATCCTACGTCTACTCTACTCCAATCAAGTCCTCACCAAATACCTTCAGAAGCGATAAGCCATGCTACTACGTATCCTTTTCTTTATCCTAATCAGCCTACCGGCCTACTCCCAAAGTTACCAACTAGCGGTAGGGTCCAACCTGACTTCCTACCTGTTTGTGAACTCCAACTCTACCAATCCGGCCAACCTGCGGGCTGCCTCAGGAATGCACCTGAGCCTACACCGGGAGGCTGCGATCTCCAATGACTTCTACTACGACTTGGGGATTAACTACAACCAGTTCAATACGGTAGGAGATGTACAAAACATCCCGATGAGCTACGATACCGACTTTATCGGACTAGGAGCAGGGATAGGACCCCGCATCCCGCTAGGCAAAACTATGTCGGTGGTGGTCAAGGGCCGCGTGTCTGCTGTGAAGATGATCAATGGCAACCAAATGTTGCTGAATCGCTACATCAACTTGGCCGACGACGATCAGTTTAACTCACTCCGGACGATGTACGGCTTGTCCTTAGAGCTACGCAAGCAGATCAATGCCCAGGTGAGCACTTTTGTGAGCTACCAGTACCTAACCAGCTACAAGCAATTCATCGAACCCAACAAGACCGGCACTTCTACGGTCAACTTTATTCCCACTACGTTCAGCCTTGGCCTTGTGCTTAGCAACTAATTAAGATTATGAAAAAAGTAATTTTCTCCCTCGCGCTATTACTCACCTGT
>CAJBER010000183.1 GCA_903952135.1 uncultured Algoriphagus sp. | reverse complement strand
TCCAAGTTGACACAAGGCGGAACGTCCTCCTCGTAGTGGCTCACGTAGATGACTGCAGTAGGAATTCGCAGCAAGAGATCTTGTAGCGTGTTTCTAAACAGGTCTCGCTGCTGTTCGTCCAACCCCTGGGAAGCCTCGTCTAGAATCAAGAGTTGCGGTTTTTTGATCATTGCGCGAGCTAGCAAGGCCCAGCGCTGTTGTGCTAGGGATAGTTCGTAAAAATATTTCTCAGACAAGTCTTGGAGCTGGAAGGCTTCCATCCAGCTACGAGCCAGGGATTCTTGTTCGGGGGTTACTGATTTGAATAGTCCCAGGGTATCAAAAAGCCCGGAGAGGATGACCTTTCTCAGGCTCTGGTTTCGAGGAAAGTAACGGCTGAGCTCGGGTGCTACAAACCCAATAGGCTTCTTGAGTTCCCAGATGCTCTCTCCAGAACCCCTTTTCTTTCCAAATAGGGAGAAATTCTGAGAATAGGCCTGGGGATTTTCTCCAATGAGGAGGCTGATCAAGGTTGATTTCCCGCTTCCATTTTTTCCCCTCAACCTCCAGCGCTCACCGAATTGAATGGTCCAGTTGAGCCGATCCAGGATGAGTGTATCCCCATAGCGAATCGAAACTTCTTCCAGGCTTACCACCGGACCGGAATAGACGGGGTAGGAGGCTAAGGCGGGGAGTATAGGGGATAGGTCCCAGGAATGGATTGGGCTAGGCCTAGTCTGTGGATCATACTGGGTACGGTCCCAGGTTTGTAGGCCTTCAGAATCCTTCAAATAGGCGATATGGGTAATCTGAGCAGGAATCTCCGAGGAAGTGGTCGTGAGCAGTACGTGGATGTTGGCCTGGATGCAGGCCGCTAAGAAATCCCCAAAGGCCGCCCGGCTTTCCTGATCCAATCCGGTAAGGGGCTGATCCATCAAGTAGAGCAGAGGCTGCCGCAAAAGGCCTGCTGCTAGAGATAGCCTGCGCGTTTCCCCATTGGATAGCATCAATAGGGATGCATCGAGAAGGTGATGTAGTCGCAGGAGTTGGGCAACCTTTTCAGTGGTCCAGGGTCCCTTACGCGTGGCGGGAATGGATTCGAGGTAACTGCCCACGGTGATGGTGTCGTGGACATCGGCACTATTGAAGCGCTGTTGGTAGTAGAAGTTCTGTAGGCCTGACTTATTTCGGATGGGGTAATCCTGAGAGACCAGTGCGATCAAGTCTCGGAAACTGTGTACCTGGCCTGCTTGACTTTGTTGCTCGGTATAATCTCTCGCAAAGGGAGTTTCTAGGCTTCCTTGTGATAGCAAAGTCTTCCCAAGGAGGGTTTCCAATAGCCCGGTTAAGGACTTCCCTGAATCCCCATACACCGCCCAATGTTCCCCTTGCTTCCAAGTGAACTGAAGTTCCTCCCCAAGAGTTGCCCCTCGAAAATGAACCTGTGCATCGGCTAGTTGGATGAGGATTGGGTTGGACATGGGGGAGAAAAACAGGGGCTATTTCCTAGCTAAATCGGATCTTTTGGTGCGTATTATTTTTTACTAAACCACTCGAAGTAAATTGATATAAAAAATTGATTCATAGAGATTCATCTAGTTTTATATCAAGTAAATTTAATCTATGGGATATGGAATAAACACAAAGCTGGTAAAGGCTCCGTCCATCACGAATAAGCAGCAAAATTCATCGGCATCTTTGTAGGCTTGCGTAAATTCTTCTACGGCTTCTTCAGCGATTAATCCCCGCTGCACAAACTCGTCGATGTAGGTGATGAAGTAGTTCCAATCCAGTTCCTTCTCTGCTTTGCCGATAAAGATTTTCCCTATGGGTTGCATCTCTTTCGAAATGGGAAAAATAGGGTAGGCCGAGAAGCCCTTGGAGCGAACCTGGTAGGAGGCCTCCTTTAGCACATCGCAAATTTTGATAAAGTCCGTGGTAATGGTACCGAGGTATTTGCCGCTTAATTCGGGATCGTTAAAGTCTGAAATCATGGCTTGAGGCTTAGGCGTACAACATTTTCAACATGGTAGGTTTGTGGAAACATGTCCACAGGCTGCACCTGATCCACCTGGTAGAGTTCCCCGAGCAAACCCAGGTCTCGAGCCTGTGTGGCAGGATTGCAGGAAACGTACACAATCACTGGAGCAGCAATACGAAGCAGCATTTGGATGACCTTTTCATCCATTCCTGCTCGAGGAGGATCGGTGATGATCAAGTCTGGCTTGGCATGGGTTGCGATAAATTCATCGTTCAGGATATCCTTCATGTCCCCGGCATAGAAAAGCGTGTTTTCGATGCCGTTCAATTTGGAATTGAGTTTGGCGTCTTCAATGGCTGCTTCTACATATTCCACCCCAATCACTTGTTTGGCTTGTTTGGCTACAAAATTGGCAATGGTGCCTGTTCCCGTGTACAAGTCATAGACCACCTCGTTTCCTTTCAGTTGGGCTTGATCACGAACTACCTTGTACAGTTCGTAGGCTTGGGCGGAATTGGTTTGGTAGAAGGATTTCGGTCCAATGCGGAACCGCAGGCCTTCCATTTGCTCCTCGATGAAGGGCAATCCCGAATAGGTCACCAATTCCAAATCATGGAAGGTTTCATTGCCCTTGGTGTTAATCACGTAGAGCAGGGAGGTAATTTCGGGGAAACGACCTTTCAAAAAGTCCATCACCTTAGAAATTGACTCCGGGTCATTTTCCCCAAATTGGACGATGACCATCGTTTGTTGAATGCTTGTGGTACGGATAATCAGGTTGCGCAGCAATCCCACCTGATTTCGAATGGCATAGAAACTTAATCCCTCTTGGCGGGCAAATTGGCGCAATTCATTCCGTACGTCATTGGAAATACCCCCTTGGAGGTAACAATGCTCGATGTCGATGATTTTGTCAAACATCTTGGGAATGTGAAAGCCCAAGGCATTTCGTTCAAACTCTTGATCGGAATTGATTTCCTCACGGGTCAACCAGCGGGAGTTGGAAAAGGTAAAGTCCAGTTTGTTGCGGTAGTATTGGGTTTGAGCCGAACCAAGTAGGGGAGCCACTTCCGGAATGGGAACTTTGGCGATCCGCTGAAACTGGTCGACTACCTGCTGTCTTTTGTATTCTTGTTGGAGGTCGTAGGTGATGTGCTGCCACTTGCAGCCCCCACAGGTGCCAAAGTGTGCGCAAAAGGGTTCGATACGATCCTTGGAGTAACTGTGAAAATGAACGGCTTCCCCTTCCATGAAGGAACTTTTGCCTTTGGTAATTCGCACATCCACCACATCGCCTGGAGCGACATTGGATACAAATACTACCTTGCCTTCGTGGTAACCTAGGCATTTGCCTTCGGTAGCGATGCGTTCAATGGTCAATTGGGTGATGACCTTGTGTTTCATTTTTCGGGACATGGCCGTAAAATTAGGAAAAACGAAGGGATTTGGACTACCCAGTTACGCGTGGAGGCTTCTCTTTTCTCAATACTTTCCCAATCCGCATTGTTTCTAGTCAATTTTCTATCTTTATGGGCAAATGTCGGATATGAACTATACGAATAAAGTGGTGGTCATTACGGGTGCCACCTCAGGAATTGGGGAAGCCTGCGCGGCTGTATTTGGAGCCGCTGGGGCGAAATTGGTGATTACGGGAAGGAATGCGCAGAAGTTGGAGGCCACTGCGGCCAAACTTCAGGCCATGAATCTCACTGTGCTCCCCATTCTTGCTGATGCTGGGTCTGAGGCCGATAACAAGCGCATGGCTGAGGAAGCCCTTGCTCGATTTGGGCGAATCGACATTTTAATCAACAATGCAGGTATTTCCATGCGGGCCCTGTTTCAGGACTTGGACTTGGAGGTGTTTCGTAAGGTGATGGATACCAATTTCTGGGGAACCGTCTACGCCACCAAATATTGCTTGCCCGCTATTTTGGAGAGCAAGGGTTCGGTTATTGGTATCTCTTCGATCAATGGCTATCGGGGAACACCTGCGCGTACGGCCTACACGGCAAGTAAGTATGCGATGAACGGGTTCTTTGAGTCCTTGCGTACCGAGGTGATGAAAAAGGGGGTACATGTCTTGGTCGTAGCACCAGGCTTTACATCCTCCAACATTCGAAATACTGCATTGACTGCAGATGGGAGTTCCCAAGGAGAATCCCCTCGCGATGAATCCAAGATGATGACTTCGGAAGAAGTGGCGACCCGCATTCTTCGGGCTACAAACAGCAGAAAGCGAGATTTGGTGTTGACTACCCAGGGGAAGTTGGCCGTGTTTTTAAACAAATGGATTCCAGGAATCCTGGACGGCATCGTATTCAATCAAATGGCCAAGGAAAAGGACTCGCCTTTTCAATAAAAATTGATTCAAGTCCAATCTCAGATTGGGCTTTTTTTTGTTTTTAGGCAATCAAATTTTCCGTACATCTTTAGGTCAACTAACGTATGTTGTAGGAAATGGCGATTTTAAAAATTCAACCTCTACTTTTCCAAGATTTTTACCCTTCAAAGCTGCATATTTTTACTTTTTGTTCGTGAAAAATTGCTTCAGAAAGTTAATTTTGAACATGCCTTCAGACCACCCCAACCTGCTTCCATTTTTAGAAACTTTGGCCACCCAATTGGAGGGTACACTCCACTGGGATCGCCTCACCCAAACCCTCTATGCGACCGATGCCTCGGTGTATCGAGAGGTTCCTATGGCAGTGGCATTTCCCAAAACGGAAAAAGACATTCAGCGATTGATCCAGTTTGCATCTGAAAACGGTACTTCCTTGATTCCAAGGACTGCAGGTACCTCGCTTGCTGGGCAATGCGTAGGCAATGGCATCGTGGTGGATGTGTCTACCCACTTCAATCAAATTCTTGAAATCAACGCTGACGAACGTTGGGTACGGGTGCAGCCTGGGGTGGTTCGAGATGAATTGAATCGTTTTTTGAAGCCTTATGGTCTATTTTTCTCTCCCATTACCTCTACCGCCAATCGGGCGATGATTGGGGGCATGGTGGGCAACAATTCCTCCGGTACTACCTCGATCGTGTACGGAGTTACCCGTGACAAAGTAATTTCCCTCAATACCATCCTCAGTGATGGGAAAAAGGTGGTGTTCCGAGAACTTTCTCCGGAAGATTTTAAGCGCAAGTGTGGGCAGAAAGATTTGGAAGGAAACCTTTACCGTCAGGCTTGGGAAGAACTCGGTCAACCTGAAACGCGAGCAGAAATTCATGCCCAGTTTCCCAAAAAATCAATCCATCGTCGCAATACGGGTTATGCCGTAGACGAATTGCTCAAGGCTTCCCAGTTTGAGGGAACAGCTAATTTTAATTTTTGCAAACTCTTGGCTGGTTCCGAAGGTACCCTAGCCTTCACCACCGAGATCAAGTTGAGCCTAGATCCACTTCCTGATCCCATAGAAATAGTGGTGGCTGCCCATTTTGAATCCATCCACGAAAGCATGAAATCGGCCCAGGTGGCGATGAAGCATGAGGTGACTGCAGTGGAGTTGATGGATAAAATCATTCTAGACTGCACCAAAGAAAGCATCGAGTACTCCAAAAACCGCTATTTCGTGGAGGGCGATCCAAAGGCCTTGTTGATGATTGAGTTTCGAGGAAAGTCACTGGAAGAAGCCATGGCAAAAGGAGAGGCCTTGGTGGCTGACTTGAAGGCAGCTGGCTATGGCTATGCCTATCCGATCATTGAACCTGAGAAAGTGGCTTCTGCCTGGGCCCTCCGGGCAGCAGGACTAGGTCTTTTGGGAAATATTCCTGGCGATCCCAAAGCCGTGGCCTGTATCGAGGATACGGCGGTGGATATTGAAGATCTCGCAGATTACATTGATGAGTTGGATGGGATTTTGGCAAGTTTTAATCAAAACCCTGTACATTATGCCCATGCGGGAGCAGGAGAAATTCACATGCGCCCCATTCTTGATTTGAAAAAGGCAGAAGATGTGGAGGAGTTCTATCAGATTTCCCTTGCTTCCGCCCAATTGGTTAAAAAATACCAAGGTTCCCTGTCTGGGGAGCACGGGGATGGGCGGGTGCGTGCTGCCTTTATCCCGCTGATGGTGGGAGAAAAGAATTACGAACTCTTTCGCCGGATCAAATACACCTGGGATCCTAAAAACATTTTTAACCCAGGGAAAATTGTAGACGCAGCACCGATGAACCAGTTTCTTCGCTACGAGATTGGTATGCATACGCCGGATCCAGAGACGGTATTTGATTTTTCAGCGGCTGGGGGAGTGCTAAGGCTAGCCGAGAAGTGCAATGGGTCTGGTGACTGCCGCAAGCTGCCGGGTTCAGGAGGCACCATGTGTCCTTCCTTTATGGCTACCCGCAACGAGCGCGATTCCGTTCGTGGACGTGCGAATACGCTTCGTGAGTTTCTAACCCTAGATAAAAAAGAGAATGCCTTCGATCATCCAGAGATCAAGGAAGCCTTGGATTTGTGTTTGAGTTGCAAGGGATGCACGGCCGAGTGCCCTTCCAACGTGGACATGTCCAGCATGAAAGCCGAGTTTCTGTACCAATACCAAAAGACTCATGGGGTACCTTTGCGATCAAAAGCATTTGGGCACATCAATGAATTGAACAGATTGGGATCATTGGTGCCGATAGTTTCTAATTTCTTTTTAACCAATTCCCTCACTGGAGGCCTTTTGAAAGCGTTTTTGGGAGTGGCTCCCAATCGTAACCTACCGGAAATCAGTTCGGTGAGTTTGCGTGCTTGGTATAAAAACAACTATGCCATCCTTCCTGCACCCGCCAAGATGATCAAGTCTCTGTATTTTTTCGTGGATGAATTTACCAACTACAACGATACCCAAATCGGAATCAAGGCCATTTCCCTACTGAAGAAGTTGGGCTATGAGGTCAAGGTAGTCGATCACGAAGAGAGCGGTCGCTCTGCACTATCCAAGGGATTACTCCTCAAAGCAAAAAAGCATGCCGAAGCCAATATCCGCATTTTTGAAAAGTTGATTGATGGAAATACCCCGTTGATCGGTTTGGAGCCTTCTGCGATTCTGAGTTTCCGCGACGAATATCCACGCATCGTAGGTCCAGAATGGGTGGAGGGAGCCAAGAAACTCAAGTTTCACGTGCAGTTGATCGATGAATTTTTGGGCAAGGAGGTTGCGGCAGGCAATATCAAGCCTGAAGAATTTACCACGCGTGCGGAAAAGATCAAATTGCATGGCCACTGCCATCAGAAGGCGCTTTCTTCGCTTTCTTGGACCCAAAAGATCCTCTCCCTGCCGGTCAACTATGTGGTGGAAACTATTCCAAGTGGCTGCTGCGGAATGGCCGGTTCTTTTGGCTATGAGGCTGAGCATTACGAGGTTTCCCAGCAAATTGGGGAGCTGGTCTTGTTTCCAGCGGTAAGGAAGGCTGAGGTGGATACGCTGATTGCTGCGCCTGGCACCTCCTGTAGGCACCAGATTGCAGACGGTACAGGAAGAAAAGCCTTGCATCCAATTGAAATCTTGTGGAATGCATTGAAGCGCTAAGCGAAATAAGGCCGTTCTCTACCAGCTACAAGTTTACTTCCATGACAATCTCTGTCAATAAATCGAATCCCAAAAGGGATTGATTGATGGGTTTCCTATCTTCGAATTGAAATTTTTCCCAATGGCAAAACCCTTTTTACTCTACAGATCTTCAGCAGGTTCGGGGAAGACATATACACTCACCTTGGAATACCTCAAGTTGGCCTTGAGAAATCCCCAATCCGGATTCCGACAGATTCTCGCCGTGACCTTCACCAACAAGGCCACGCAGGAGATGAAGGAGCGAATTGTGGAAGAATTGGAGCGCTTGAGTCAAGGGGTCAATCCAACTGAATTCTTGGATCAAGAATTAATGGATCAGTTGGGTTTGGATGCGCAGCAATTGATGGATCGAGCGAAAGTGACGCTCCTTCATGTGCTACACGGGTATGGTCATTTTGCGGTGAGCACCATCGATTCCTTTTTTCAAAAGGTAATCCGCTCTTTTGCCAGAGAAATGGATTTGCAAGCCAAGTTTGACTTGGAAATGGATACCGATGGGGTCTTGGACAAGTTGGTGGACCGAATCGTGGAAAAGGTGGCTGAGGATCCGGCGCTGCGCAATTGGTTGATAGATTATGCGGAGGAGCAATTGTTGGACGGGAAATCCTGGGACATCCGTGTAGGAATCAAGGGACTTGGCAAGGAGATTTTTCAAGAACGATTCAAAGCATTCCGTGCGATTTTCCAAGAAAGTGTGGGCCAGGAGGGTTTTTTACCGGAACTCAAAACACAAATTTCTCGTGTCCGTGTTGAATTGATTGCGGAGGGTAAAATTCAAGCCCAGAAGGCAGAGGATATTCGAGTCCAATTTGGATTGGAATGGACTGATTTCAAGGGGGGAAGCAGAAGCTTCGCTAAAAAATTCGGAAGCTTGGGTGATCCAAAGATGCCTTTTCCAGAACTTACAGCTATCATGTTGCGGGATTTGCCCGAGGTGAGCAATTGGTTTGTCAACAAATCTCCGCAAGAAGCGGCCATCTGCAGTGCTTTTGCTGCAGGATTGGGGGATTTGCTTTTTTCCTGGCCTGAAAAATTGAAGGTTTGGAATACGTTTACCTCACTTCAGAAGAACCTCAATGCCTTTGGGGTTTTCCGTAACCTACTATTGGAATTACGGGATCTGAAAGATGAGGAGGGGATTTTATTGATTTCAGACGTGAATGATTTTTTGGCTGAAATTACTCGGGAAAATGAAGCTCCCTTTTTGTATGAAAAAATTGGAAACCAGTACCAGCACTTTTTGATCGACGAATTTCAGGATACCTCCGAATTTCAGTGGTCGAGTTTCAAGCCCTTGTTACAAAACTCCTTGGCTTCTGGAAACACCAACCTGCTGGTAGGCGATGTCAAGCAATCGATCTACCGCTGGCGAGGAGGAAAATTAGAGCTTTTGCTCTCCGAAGTGCAGGAGCAGATTCATCCTGATTTTGTGGAAGTAAAGAATCTCAGCGTCAACTACCGCAGTTTGCCTGGCATCATTGCCTTTAACAATGCCGTCTTCCAGCAATTACCTGCCTGGATGGAGCGGGGCATGGAGAGTCACTACGAGCTTGATCCTGAAAACAAATTGTCGCTTGCTTTTGAAGGCGTAGCACAGGAGGTTCCTAAAAAGAAAAAGGATGCCGCATTTCTAGGTAAAATTCATCTCGAATTTGCCGAAAAAAGTAGTTCAGAAAAGCCCCAGGAAGATGAAAACGAAGAGGAGGAAGGCCTAGAACTAGGCGTTTTGGAAAAGCTTCCCGACCTAGTGATGCAATTGCAGGATCAGGGCTATGCCTTGCGAGACATTGCCTTTTTGGTACGTACAAATGGACAGGGAGCTATTTTGGCCGATCGATTGATGGAGGTGCAGCGGGAACAAGTAGGAACAGATTACCGCTTTGATGTGCTCTCTGAAGAATCTTTGTTTATCGATAAATCCATTGCGGTCAAATGCGTGGTTGGATTTTTGACCTACCTAAGTGACCCTTCTGACCGAGTGGCGCTAAAAACCCTTTGGCAATACTATGCCTTGGTGCACGACATTTCCTTGAGCCACGAGTTGTTTTTTGTCAGAGGCCTACCCTCTGAATTACAAGAAAAGGAAAAGGAATTATTGGCTAGACAAGCTAGTTTCCAACAGATGCCCTTAATGGAATTGGTAGAGCAGGGGCTTACTTTTTTGGGGTTGACTCAAAAGCAACAGGATCTTAGTTACGTCTCTGGCTTCAAGGAAGCAGTGTTTGACTACGTGAAAAAGAATCGGGCGGACCTACTTGGCTTTTTGGATTGGTGGGAGCTCAACAAGAAGAAGCGTACTGTAAAAATCCCTGAGGACCACGATTCGATGCGCATTTTGACCATTCACAAGTCCAAAGGACTTCAATTCAAAGTGGTCATCATGCCCTTTTTGGATTGGGGAATTGTCTCTTCAGGACTTCAAGCACCCGTGTTGTGGGCTCCATTTGATACCGAAACCGGTGTACAGACAGTGGTTCCTTTGACACATCAATCGCTCTTGAAAAACAGCCATTTCTCTGGTGCCTACGATGAGGAAGTTCGCTTGTCCTATTTGGATTCGCTCAACATGCTCTATGTGGCCTTTACGCGTGCCGAAGAAGCCCTTTTTGGTTTTGGAACCTATTCGATCTCAAAAAGTAAAAAGGAAATTTCCCCTACCCGCACCGGAAACCTCCTGTATTCCTTGTTTTCGGGAGGGTTCAAATTCTTGGAAGACTCAAGCTCCTCTTGGAATCCAGATACCTTGACTTTTGCTTGGGGAGATTGGACTAAAGCCAAGAAACCGGAGAAGGTTGAAGTATCAGCAGTTCCTTCACTTCGCTGGGACTGCATGGATTGGAAATCCAAATTGCAAACCAAAGCCTATCCTTGGGATTTTTCGCCTGAGGGTATCCGGGCACGGGAACAACGGGATTTCGGGGTGATTGTCCACGCTATTTTGGCCGAAGCCAGAGGCTGGGAGGATGCATCACGATTGGTAAAAGAATATTTCCAGGAGGGTAGATTGGATCTAGAGACAGCAGCTCAGGTGAAGATGAAGCTGGATCAAGTTTTTGCAAACCTTGAGGTACGAAAATGGTTTGACTCCAACTTTTCATCCCTTTCCGAACAAGGTATTCTTCTTCCTGGTGGCACTCAAAAGCGACCAGATCGAATCCTAATTGGGAAAGATGAGGCGATCGTGATTGATTTCAAAACTGGAATTAAGCGCGAATCGCATGCCGATCAAGTATACGAATACATGTCTTTGGTGAAGACCTTGACCCAACTACCGGTCAAAGGATACCTCTGTTACCTCGAACCAACTGAAATTATCGCGCTATGATCCCTTTTTTGAAAGAAACAGCTCAACAGCTTTTAGACTCTGGAAGGGATTTGAAAGACCTTCGGTTGGTATTGCCCAATCGTCGCGCAGGACTATTTTTCACCAAGTACTTGGGGGAATTGATCCAGCAACCCGTCTGGATGCCAGAGGTAGTGACTATTGAGCAACTCGTGTACCAGTTGGCCGGAAAAACACCTACAGACGACCTTACCTTGGTGTTCGAACTGTATGAAGAATACCGCAGCCTTCAAAAAGAGGCGGAGCCCTTTGATCGATTTTACCATTGGGGTGAGTTGATCTTGAAGGACTTCAATGACTTGGATCAATTTCTGGCTCCCGTAAAGCAGGTGTATGCCCACCTGGCAGAAATTAAGGAATTCGAGTCGGACTTGAGTTTCCTTACTGAAGAGCAATGGGCGCTAATCGCTCAATTTTGGAAGGCGTTTGAGCGTCAGAATGAAACAGAAAAAGAACGCTTCCTCAAGTTTTGGCAAATTCTGGGATCACTTTACGAAGGGTTTCAGGAACGACTGCAGACTTCTGGAAAGGCTTATGGGGGTCAGTTGTATCGACAAGTAGCATCCACGACGGAGACCATAGCTAAACCTGACAAACAGCTGATTTTTATTGGCTTCAACGCGTTTACGCTGGCAGAAGAGAAGATCATTACGCATTTCATTGCCGCTTTTGGGGCTGAGATTTTTTGGGATGTTGATGCGTATTACTTGGACGATAAATTACAAGAGGCGGGTTTATTTTTCAGAGATTACATCAAGGACCCGGTATTGGGTAAAACCTTTCCTGAACGAATCCCTGATGAAATCAAAAAGAAAGGATCTCAAATCCATACCCATTCCATTCCTTTAAAAACGAATCAGGCCAACCTGGTAGGTAAATTGCTCGAGCAAGTGGGATCGAATGAGCCCCTGGAAGAGACAGTCATCATTCTTCCCGATGAGCAGTTGCTCTTTCCGGTCTTGCATCAGCTGCCAGAGGTGATTACCAAACTCAATGTGACCATGGGGTATCCCATGCGCAATGCGCCGATTTATGCTTTTTTGGATGCAGTACTGGATTTGCAGCGCCATTCAAAACTGAAAGAAGGGAGGGTGACCTTTTACCATAAACCGGTACTGGATCTTCTGGCTTATTCCTATTTGCAGGCAGCGGATGGAGCTTGGGCATCCGAAGCGGCTCAGAAAATCCAAACGGAAAACTGGGTAGATGTGCCCGAGGAGTTAATTAGCAGGGAAAACACGCTCTTTGGATTGGTTTTTCGAAAGGTATCGGGAGATTCGTTGATCGAGTACTTGATTGAGATTATTGAGTATTTAGCCAAGGAATTGCAAGAAGATCCTACTCAAAAAAGCTACTTGTTTCAAGCTTTCAAGCAGCTGAATCGAGTAAAAGAAATATTCGCTGCCACAGGAAGCAAGGGGCTAAAAGTTGAGTTCCTACTCAGTTTATTCCGAAAGCTTTTCCGCGATCTCAAGTTGCCTTTTGAAGGGGAGCCGCTTCAAGGGTTACAGGTGATGGGGGTATTAGAGTCGCGAAACTTGGATTTTAGACGGGTGATTATTTGCGATGTGAATGAGGGTAGTTTTCCTCCTGGAGGAGGAATTCAATCCATGATTCCATTGAATCTTCGTAAAGCCTTCCGCTTGCCCGTTCAAGAGCAAAACGATGCCATCTATGCCTACACCTTCTACCGCTTGTTGCACCGGGCAGAGGAAGTGCATTTGATTTACACCACGGCAGGGGAGCAAGGCAAGGCTAATGAAATGAGCCGCTTTATCCAGCAGATGCGGGTAGAATTGCCGATTGCAAAACCAGAATCAATATTGGTTCCTGTGGATCTCAGCCCGAATCAACCCATTACCCTTGCCAAGACTCCTGCTATGCTGGCAAGTTTGGCTCGCTATTTTAAGCCAGTAGGGGAAGGGGAAGCAGAAAAGAAGTTTTCAGC
This sequence comes from uncultured Algoriphagus sp., assembly GCA_903952135.1. Classification (GTDB taxonomy): domain Bacteria; phylum Bacteroidota; class Bacteroidia; order Cytophagales; family Cyclobacteriaceae; genus Algoriphagus. Next base: position 3,981 of record CAJBER010000183.1, on the reverse strand, counting down.
ATCCGCACTCAATATGTATTTGGATTGTCGACTACGCTTTTACCTGCGCTATGTGGCCGAATTGAAAGAAAAAGAGGAGGTGGTCACCACAATTGATCCCATGACTTTTGGTACCCTGTTGCACAAGGGAATTGAGTTGCTGTACGAGATTCCTGAAGGGGAAGAGTTCCGCGACATAGACGGGCATGAAATCGATCGCTTGTTGCCACAAGTTCCGAAGGCTGTGGACCAAGCCTTTCGGGAGCTGTACAAAAAGGAGGAAGGAGAGGAGCTCTTGTTGACAGGGCAATTGCAGATTGCTCGGCAGGTTTTGACCAAGTACATTGAAGCCGTACTCGCTTACGACCAGCGAAATGGGGACTTCAGAGTGATTGGTTTGGAAAAAGAACACCTAGCACATCTTTCGATTGAAACGGAGGAAGGCTCCAAAGAAGTAGCCCTAGGTGGAGTGATTGATCGAATGGATATCAGAGATTCCATAGTTCGTCTATTGGATTACAAAACAGGAAAGGATACCAAAAAGATTCCTAGCATAGCTTCCCTATTTGACCGAGAGGATAAGAAAAGAAACAAGGCAGCCATGCAAACTTTTCTCTATGCCTTCTTCTACAACTACAAGCATCCAGAAAATCAGCTCCCCCTAAAACCGGGGATCATCAACATCAAGGAAATCTATTCTTCGGACTTCAACCCCTACCTTCAACTGGATAATTCTGAGGTAGGAGATTACCGAGAATTTGCCGAGGAATATGAGCAGGGACTTCGTGGACTTTTAGAGGAAATCGTAAATCCCTTAGTTCCTTTTGACCAAACGGAGGACAAGAAAAAATGTGAGTTTTGTGCTTACAAGGAACTCTGTGGAAGGTAGAAAAATCAACTACAATTTCAGTTCAAATTCTTGCCAGATTTATTCCTAAAAAGGGTAGGGGAGTCCTAGGATTGAAGTCGAGATTTTTACCAGAGCAGTTAACCTTAAACTCAGTTTTTGGCCTAGTTGTTGATTGAGAACTATCGCAAAAGGCTAGGGTTAGCTTAGGGAAAAAGTAGACAATTTTAGCGTTACTTTGGAGGAACAAGTGGTTGTATGTGCCTTTGGAGCATTAAAGGGTGGAATAGATTAGCCCTTGGTAGGAATTAAAAATCAAATTAAATCAATGGTTTTTAATTTACTATTAAGTAGCTGATTTTTAATTGACTATGATTCATTTATACTTGCCTAAATTAGATTTATCTAAAAAAATTAGATTAATCTAAAAATAAAAACACCTCACAATTACCCTCTTTTTTCATCGATTTTATTCCTTCCGGCTCTTGTGATTTTTTGAAGGGGAATTCCTCAGCCCTTGAGTGGTAAATTCTGAAAGTCTTGGCGCTGATCAAATTTGTTGACTTACTCGTATTGCCTACCTTGTTGTCAAAACTTCGGCCAATTTTTTGGAGTCAACTTAGTTTGAAAAACTGGTAGTTAGGGGTAATTAGGAAGGAGGTTTTTTATGTTTTTTTGGAGCCTCATGGCCTTCGGATTTAGCTTTCTTTTTCCCCTCCAAGAGTATCGATTTTTTTAGGTAATCATTTCGCTGATGTCTGCAAGTTTGCTGATTAGTTGAGCTGGGTTCTTCTTCAATTTTGCTTCCTTTTTTTGCTGTATCAAATGCAGGGTTTTGGCGCATCCTTTGAATTAATTTCCTTATTTTTGAATCTCTGAATACGACTATGGCAGGACAGTCCGGTACGCGAAAGCATGTCTTCTCAAAAAAAATAGATGCCTTCTTCAAGGGATTAGCAGATGCTTGGAATTTCTTCAAGCGATTTTTTCAGGAGGTTTTTGTGCCACCCTACGAATTTAAGGAAGTGATTCACCAATGCTACCGTATCGGAGTGGAATCCTTGCCCCTCATCTCCTTAACTGGATTTATCGTCGGAATCGTATTCACCAATCAATCCCGCCCTTCCTTATCCGAGTTTGGAGCCACTTCCTGGCTTCCTTCCCTGATTGCAATTGCCATTGTGCGGGCCATGGGTCCACTGGTTACCGCATTGATTGCTGCAGGCAAAGTGGGATCTGGCATCGGAGCCGAAATCGCTTCCATGAAAGTGACGGAGCAAATTGATGCCATGGAGGTATCTGCAACGAATCCTTATAAGTTTTTGGTAGTGTCTCGCGTGTTAGCCACTACGTTCATGATCCCAGTACTGGTGATGTACACTGACTTTGTGGCCTTGATGGGCGCCTTTATCAATGTGAACGCAAATGAATTGGTCAGTATCTCCACGTTTTTTGCGCAGGTATTCAGTTCAGTTACCTTCCTTGATGTATTCGCTTCGATCATCAAATCCGTGTTTTTTGGATTTACGATCGGCATGGTGGGCTGCTACAAAGGGTACAACTCTTCTAAAGGAACAGAAGGGGTGGGTAAAGCGGCAAATGCTGCTGTTGTTATCTCCATGTTCCTCATTTTTATTGAGGAGCTACTATCGCTTCAAATCATCAACCTATTCCGCATCAAATAGCCATGGGTAATCGAAAAAAAGTGGTAGAAGTCCGAAACTTGTACAAATCCTTTGGTGATCTAGACGTCCTGAAAGGAGTGGATTTGGATTTATTCCGTGAGGAGAATTTGGTGATTTTGGGTCGATCTGGCACTGGAAAGTCAGTATTGATTAAAATTATGGTGGGACTTTTGCTCCAAGATAGCGGCAGGATGGAAGTGTTGGGTAAGGAGATTTCTAAGCTTGGAGTTCGGGAATTGAATGAAATGAGGCTAAAAATTGGATTTTCCTTTCAGAACTCAGCCTTGTATGATTCCATGACCGTTCGAGAAAACATGGAATTTCCTTTGGTTAGGAATTATAAGAATCTCACAAAAAAAGAAATAGCGCTCCGAATTGAGGAACTCCTCGATGCAGTGGGTCTACCACAAACAATCAACCAAATGCCCTCTGAGCTTTCAGGTGGACAAAAAAAGCGGATTGGTGTTGCACGAACCTTAGTGCTCAATCCTGAAATCATGTTGTACGATGAACCTACTGCTGGTTTGGATCCCATCACCTGCGTGGACATCAACAACCTGATCAACGAGGTGAGAGAACGGTACAAGACTAGTTCCATCGTAATCACGCATGACCTTGCCTGTGCCAAGCAGACAGGAGACCGCATGGCCGTGCTTTTGGATGGACAATTTGGGGCATTGGGTACCTTTGAAGAAGTTTTCCCTCATGCTGAAGATCAGCGAATCAAATCATTTTACGATTATAACTTTATCAACTCATGAACCAAGAAAATAAACGATCCGTACTCGTAGGCCTGTTTGTCTTGATTGGGATAATCATACTTGTTCTAGGCATCATGACCTTGGGTGGTCAGCAGAAAAAGTTTGTGAAAGCCATCCATGTCAAGGCGGTATTTGATGATATCGGAGGTCTTCAGCCTGGAAATAACATTTGGTTCTCTGGCGTAAAAATCGGCACAGTTAAGAAAATTAAATTCTTTGGAGATTCTCAAGTTGAAGTTGAATTAAGTGTGGAAGAAAAAGTTGCTGAGTTTATCCGTAAAAACTCCAAAGCAACCATTAGTTCGGATGGTTTGATCGGAAATAAGATTATCGTCATTTATGGAGGTACTACAGATTATCCCCCAGTAGAAGAAGGGGATCGCTTGGAAGCGATCATGCCTTTGGATACGGACAAAATGATGGAGACCCTACAAGTCAATAATCAAAACTTGGTTGATATTACGAATGATTTGAAGGTCTTGACTAGCAAGATAGCTGCGGGAGAAGGGATTGTGGGTGCAGTGTTGACAGATTCTGCCTTGGCAATGAACTTTCGAACCATCTTAACCAACTTGGAGCGTGCTTCTGTAAACAGCAACAAGATGATTGCGGATTTGAACAACTTCTCGGGCAAACTCAATCAAAAAGGAACTTTGATGAATGATTTGGTAACCGATACTTCCATCGTTCCTGATTTGAAGGCAACCAT
>CAJBER010000182.1 GCA_903952135.1 uncultured Algoriphagus sp. | reverse complement strand
GTGGTAGAGCAATTCAATAAAATACAACTATTTGATAATGAGCAGCTCTTATTGATGAGTCTTCCTTTGAAAGCAGACAAAACCTGGCTTGGCTATTTTGATTTTGGGTCATCACGGAAAATTATTGCGGTGACCGACCGACAGCAAGGCCTGGGATACCTTTACGATCTAAAAGGAAATCTGCTCATCAGCACTCCACTTCAAAGTGAGGGAGAAATCCAAATTAGCCATCAGCCCAACCAAGGGCAATATCTAATTCGGACGCGTTTTGGAAAAAATTTATTGGAATACCTAATACCTGACTAATTGGTAACACTTTTTGGCAATAGCTGACTTTTTTATCAGCTCCAAATCAGTCTATAGAAAAATAGGTGCGTATCGTTCGCATTTCCCCATCTACAACTACCTTTTCCCAGAACAAATAAGTGCCGGCTAGATCAGGAAGACTAGTCTTGGAGACATCTCCACTTGGACCCCAATAGAGGACCGTTCTCCAATCAGGAATTCTTGAGGCAGAAGCGGGTGATTGGAATTGCCCCTTATCCAAGATTAGTGAAGGTCGAAGCCCTGGATAGTCAAAAAACCGAGCAGCAGGCGCCAACGGAAATAATCCGAAATTATTGGCATAACTGGAAAAGCTTAGTACCCCCGGATAGGTCCGATCATTGAGGTAGAATTCTCGATTGAGTACCTCCAGGCGCTGAAGAAATTTGGGATTGAAGGCAGCCAGAAGATCCGAGTCGAATACTGGCATCGCATCGACCAAGATCAATGGATTGGAATCAAACACACTCTTATCCGCTTCATTTAAGAGTCGAAATGTCTTTTTCTTATCCTTGAGGCGAACCGCAACACTAGGAACATATTCCTTCAGAATGGTCTCTACATCCTCAAACCGTGTGTAATCATCCAATCCATAACTGTAATCTGCTACAAAGCCAGTGACTACTTCCAAAAAATCCTGATTCGACTCTTCCAAGTAGGCCTGTTGAACCACTGTTGCCTTAAGTAAGGACTGAAGATAGGGCAAATCTTCTTGCGCCAAAGACAATTCAGGAAACTTGAAATTGGGATGAAAAGCAGTTTTGATGAGCGGAGAAATTACCTCCAAGCCTGCCATTTCAGATCCGTTCTCGAGTTGTACAATCAAACGATCCCAATGACGCAAACCCCCTGCATCAAAAGTGAGCAATCCATCCGCATCAATATGATCGGTAAAGAGGGCACTCTTCGCCCCATGAAGAGAAAGAAAATAGGTCAATGCAGTGTCCCTTGAAGCCACTTTCGCTTGAATCAAATGACCAAAAAGTTCAGGAAGAATCGGCCGTTGAACGATGCTTGAATAGACTTGATCCGAGCTCCACTGCTTCTGCTCTTCTTGCAAAAATACGTTGGCAATGGAAATTCCAGATGCCATCCTGGTTGAATTTGCCGGAGCAGATGTATTGAAGTCCACGCGACTTCCCTTGGTGAAGGATTTGGAGGAAGGCAAGTCAGTCCGACTGGAGGAAGTGGCTTCTTTTGGTGGAATTTTAGGATTGATGACTGTCACCAACTGTTGCGCCACCCCCTGGTTCAAATCCAAATAGGGGCTTATGCGTGTATACACACGCAGTAGGTAGTGATCGGAGGCAATTTGATCTGAAATCGAAATGAAATTTACCGCTTTTCCTGCCTGCAGGGGCACCTTGACATGGGCAATGGAATTGGAATTTCGATCCACCAATTCTGCATACAACACCTGCGAAGAGGTAGGTTGGGTACCAAGACTTACCTGAGCTTCAAACCAAATTTTATCTCCCGAAAAATAGAGCGTCTTAGGGGTATGGAAAAAAACTTGTTCCTTCAGCCCATTCAATGATTGAGACAAACTAGGAAAGGCAAATCCAAAAACCAACAAGATCAGGACAAAGATTCCTCTGATTCTAGTTATTCCCTTTGTTGGATGCAAATTCATCGGTAGTCTTTCCATAGCATTAATCTTTCCAAAAGGAGGGCTTTGTTTTGGAAGCATACAGCGTGCAATCGGTACACCTTTTTGATGAAGGATAGTACCCTACAATGGTCGTGCCGACCATAAAGGGTCGTGCAGGCACCACTGCTCCATTGCCAAAGATGACTTGGTAATCCGATCTTAACACAGCCTCTTCCCCGATTGCGCAATCGTTAAACTTTGGATCCAGGTAATTCCAAGGGCTCACCTCTACATAATTGATATACACTCTTTTCTGACGAATTACTCCCAAACTCACCTGACCAATCACAGGGTTCTTGGCTGCATCCAAACTTTTGATGTTTCCGCCAATCAGTGAAGGAAGTGGACTAAATATGGAGCCGATGTCCTCTGTGTTTTTCTTTAAAATTTCCCAAAACGGCACATCCTTGGAAGCCAATCCTTTCTGCGACACCAGAATGCTGTAGCGCTCCATGATTCGTTCGTTGCCTACTGGGATTTCGGTTATCGTTTTTTGGAAGACAACCTGATCTCTAAATCGAGAGCTGGTCTCCAAAAGAATTCCTGGACTTGGCTCTGTCTTGAAGCATAGTGAATTTTGTTCTGCTTCCTTACGGTCTCGTACGTCTCTCAATTCGGACACATAGATATAGGGAGAACGAATTCTAGGTCTGTAAATCCAAGTTTCTTCGAAGGTCCATAAAAAATCATCCGCATTGGCATTGCCTTGGGTAGAGACAAATACCTCTACGCCCTCCTCGTCTCGCTTAAATCCCGCATCAATGATTTCAGGAGTAACTATGGGCTGCATCTGCTCAGAGACATAGCGCTCACCAGAGCTAAGTTCAATCTCTAGAATATAATTTTGTTTTTCATCGATGTTCCTTTCGAACACATAGGTTCCTAAGCCTATTTCGGACAGAGGAAAAACTTGCCCTCCCACACTTTTGAGGATTACTTTGGCACGTGCCTCTGGAATAAAAGTCGATGTAGCACCAAGTGGAGCTGTTCGACTGAGCTTCAATTCGCTCCTTAAGCCTTCTGTATCAAGGTATCCTTCCACCACCAGAATTCGCAATTCCGTGGCCGGAACTTCGGGTTCATAGGGTGTCCGACAACCAACTAGCGTGGCGAAGAGTACAAAAACAAGGTAGCCGATACTTCGCATCAAAATCTAAAGTTATAGGTGATAAAGGGGATAGGCTCAGCAAAAATTGCCAACTGGTACCCTTTCAACTTGCCTGCCTCCGGCACAAAATAGACCGAATACGCATTATCCCTGCCTAGGATATTGTAGATACCAAAGGACCAAGATGCATGCGCCAATTTGGCCACCTTGTGATTTCCTTCCAAGTTGACGGAAAGATCCATCCGGAAGTAATCTGGAACCCTAAACGAATTTCGGTCAGAGAAATACACCCGCTCCGAGCCTCCGTAATTGAATTTAGCGATAGGCAGCGTAACGGGTCTCCCAGTACTGTATTTACCCGCAAGAGTAACATTGATTCGTTTACTCAACTCGTAATTACCCACAAAATTGGCATTGTGTGGTTGATCAAAATTACTTGGATACCATTCAGAGCGGTTGATCTGCTCCTTTTGCTCCGTCGGATCTGTCTGCATCAAAGAACGGCTGTAGGTATAGGCAAGCGACCCATTCAACTTTCCTTGTGTTTTCTTCAAGTAAAGTTCCATTCCATAGGCTTTCCCCTGCGTCACCAACACTTCTTGCTCAATGCGGTCATTTAATACGATGCTCGCTCCAGAACGGTAATCCAACAACTGTTGCATGGAACGGTAGTAGAGCTCTGCAGAAAATTCTATCGCTCCTTGATTCATATTTTTAAAATACCCTAAGGCATATTGAATTCCCCGTTGGGGTTTCAAAAATGAATCACTCAACTTCCAAGTATCTGTGGGCGTGATGACCGAAGAATTACTCAAGAGGTGAATATTCTGCCGCATGGAGTTGACCCCCACTTTCAAAGAGGAACGGTTGGACAAGGCATAACGGGCAGAAAATCGGAATTCTGGACCATGATAGGTTTGAACCAATTCCCCGGACTTAAATTGAGTTTGCCCAGTGATATTCTCTTTCAAATAGGGCTCACCTTCCGCATAGATGGGGATTGTTTGTGGACCTAAATAGGTGTAGAAATTGTATCGCAAACCGCCACTTAATGCCCACTGCTCATTGATCTCAAATTCATCACCCAAGAACAGCGACCAATCCATGGCAGTTTCCGGAGCAACCTCATCTTGAATTACCCCACTCTCAGCACCAAAGGGAAGGATCTCCCCTGGATTGAGTTGGTAGCGGATGCCATGAACCCCATAATTTAGTACGTGACGATCTCCTTTTTCCTGGCGAAACTGTGCTTTCAAAAACTGCTGACGAATGTCGAAGCGGTATTGGTATGAATTCAGGGGATTGTCTTCACCCTGCACCTCAAAATTATACCCATCCTGACCTACCGAAAAAGTGGCCTCGAGTGCATCGCTGAAGTAATGCGTCCAGGAAAGCGCCACATTCTGGTTGGAATAGCTGTAAACCGTGTCTGGATCAAACTGGAAGGAGTCCTTACTGTAATACCCTGACAATCGAATCTTATCCTTCGCCCCCAATTCATGTTCTACGGTACCATTAAAGTCGGAAAAAGCAGCTCGGCTTGCACCCAAATCAATTTTCTCCGAGAGAAAATCCAAAAGCCAATCCGAATAGGTTAGTCGTGAACCTAGGATGAAGGTAGTTTTATCTCCAATCGGACCTTCCAAACTGAATCGGCTGGTCATGGGACCAATGCCACCGGAACCTCCAATTTTGTCAGAACGACCTTTCTTAGGAGTTACCTGCAAGACAGAGGACAACCTGCCACCAAGACTTGCAGGGATGCCTGACTTATACAACTCCACCCCTTGCACCATGTCTGAATTGATGGCGGAGAAAAATCCAAACAAGTGGGATGGATTAAAAATTGTATTCTGATCCATCAAAATCAGGTTTTGATCGGCAGCTCCTCCCCTAACATTGAAGCCAACACTGGCTTCACCTGCGGTATTTACGCCCGGCATTGTCAATAGTCCTTTGATAATATCCACCTCTCCCATGACGGCTGGTAATCTTTTCATCTCCTGAACAGACAAGGACTGCACGCCCATCTCTGGTCTGGCCACTTGATTCAACGCTCCAGAGCTCACGACCACTTCATTCAAGGCAAAAACCCCTTCACCAATGCTAAGCTCAAGCAAGGCATCTCCCTGGATATCCAGTAAGCGTTGTTCGGTATAGCCCCCGATATTTTGGATAAAGAGCGTTTTATTTCCTTTAGGAAGCAGCAATTCAAATTCACCCGTCTTGGTGGTGACGGCCTGCTGCATGGATTCTTTCTCAAATACTATGGCTCCTTCAATGGGTTCATTATTTTCCAGGCTAGTCACCCTGCCCTTCAGTTTTGCTTCTGTCCCCGGTCCAGGAACTCCGATGGTGTAGCGGCGATTTCGAACAAACTCATCCTGCATTGAAGCACCCGAAAGGGCAGCTCCTGAGGGCGCTTTAAAATAGTTGGGTAGAAAGTCCACCGTTCGCTTGGCTCCCTTAAAGACAAATACTTCCAGATCTTTGGAAATGGAGAAGCTAAAGTCCGATTTCAAGAAAAGCACCCCCAAAACATCTTCTAACTTATCCCCATTCGCCTGCAGGTTGACGGTAACATTGGCCACATCCTCTTTCTTGAAGATAAATCGGTACCGGGTATCCTTTTCTACCAACTCTGCAAATCGCTCAAAGGAAATTCCGGCAAACAACCCCGTAATTTTCGATTCCTGCTGCTGGGCAAACACAGCCCCACCTCCCCCAAGGGAGATTAAAAAAAACAGGCAAAGAAAGGTGATGAGCTTTCGCATTAATTCGATTTAGGATAGGTCACCAAAAATTGCAAATAGGTTTCGGGCGATTTTTTGAATTGAAGCCCCTTTGCTTTTAATTCTCTCTTGAGCACCTTGGTATCAAGTCCGAGAGAAGCGATGGCTTGAGCCGCATTTTTGATCGAAGAGAACTTTCCTTCCTCCCAAATAAAATAGGTAGTTTTCTCCACATACTCCGAGTCATAGCGGGCTTGGTCTCGTGATTCTTTCGTGGTTTTGTAGCGTTTGGCAAGTGCAATGGCATTTCCTTGACCGAGTACTTGATAGATCCCATTTCCACGATGGAGAAACGATTCATTTCCTTCAAAAAACCGAAACAATTGTCCTTCACTCAAGGTGAAGCCATCAATTTTCTCCGGTTTGATTAGAATCTTTTGATTAAAAATGGGATGAAAGGTGATCAGTTGATCTCGGTAGGTATCGTAAATCAAGGGAACTTGAGGATAGGTAATTCCATTGATCCGCAAAGTACCTTCCTCAAATTGTCTAGAAGTAAAGTAGGGATCTCCCTTGATACGAGGCGAAGGGGTAGCGTATTGACCTCCAGTAATCAACTCTTGAAAGTAGGGAAGCTCTTGTTGGTAAGCTGAAAGAAAAGGTAAATCCTCTCCTACCACCTGAGCATTGACTTCCTGCACAAAAAACAGGACAGCAAAAACCGCCAAAAGAAGTATACGACGCATACCGAAAAATACGATTGTAAATTGGTTTAAATTTTATTTATTCGAAATATGTTTAAAAGGGCTTCTTAGTATTTAAACGGAAAAGAAACACATCCAAAATGAACCGCCGAAGACAATTAATCAAGACACTAGCACTTACTCCACTAGTAGGAGCGATGGCTACTCGGACTGAAGCCCAAAGTCCAGGAGCCCAGACAACTACCGAGTTTATATTTTCCCTAAATACCAGCACGGTACGGGGGCAAAAGTTAAGCTTGCCCCAATTGATTGAATTGGCTGCCCGAGCTGGGTACCAAGGCTTGGAACCTTGGATGATGGAAATTGAGGGATACCTACAGGGAGGAAAAAGCATTGCATCCCTGAAAAAATTGGTCAGTGATGCGGGAATCACCCTAGTAGACTGCATTGGCTTTCCCACCTGGATGGCACAGGATGAAGAGAAAAGCAAGCAAGGCTTTGTACAGATGGAGAAAGAAATGGGTCTACTTGCCGAACTAGGATGTACTCGAGTGGCAGCTCCAGCGATCGGCGCAGATGCTCCGCTGGACTTGCTTCGAGCAGGTGAGCGGTACAAGCAGCTATTGGATTTAGGACGGAAAACAGGCGTCATGCCTCAATTGGAGTTCTGGGGTGCGTATCCAGCCTTCTACCATCTGGCGCAAGCTCTTGCCGTTGCAGCAGCAGCTGATGATCCCGATGCCAAGATTCTAGCGGATGTCTACCACCTCTTTCGAGGCGGATCGGGCTTTGAAGGATTGAAGTTGGTCGATGGGAATGCCATCTCTATTTTTCACCTCAATGACTTTCCCGGAGATATCCCTAGAACAAATCAGCAGGACAAGGATCGTGTATTTCCTGGGGATGGGGCGGCACCTATGCAGGCCTTAGCCGACACCCTTCGCGCCAAGGGAGGACAGATTGTACTTTCCCTAGAACTTTTTAATCCCAACTATTACGCCATGGATCCAAATTATGTGGCCAAAACTGGTTTGGAGAAAATGAAACGGTTTTTCTAGAGGTAAAAGCCCATGTGATAAACTGAAAGCTGAGGTAATTAAACCAATTGAAAAAAGCCAAATCGCTTAATAAACAAACCCAACACGAAGCAGGTAGGGCTCGCTGTAATAGGCCTCTCGATTGGAATGCTTGAGGTTATATAAAAAAGTAAAATTTGCACCACCTCGGGATCCAAAAGGAGCAAAGTACCCAGCGCCAACAAAAAAAGCTTCCGTCCAGGTACGCTGAAAATTGTCTTGCGCATAATTATAGGCATTCCAATTGATGGATTCCACTTCGGAATAGGCAAAGATATTGGGGAGTACGTTGTAGCGAGCAAAAGCCCTCCCTCCAAAAGAAGATCCTGCAGCACCTTGGAAACGATTGTCATCGTAGTACTGGTAGGTAGCTCCTAGACCAGTTGAAAACTTGGGGCTGAGCATCACTCCTGCCAAGGGAGAAAGGTCAATTAAGGTGACAGTCCCGAGCTGAAGGCCTAAGTTACCTCCATAATACACTCGATCCTTGAATGAAAATTTTGCCTCAGGATCAATCTCCCGTTGCGCATAGGAGGCGAATTGAAATCCAAAAAATAGAAGTAGGGAAATCCCAAGAAGCTTATTTCTCAACAACCACATACAAATCCTCCGTAGGCTTCTTCATGAGGTATTTTTCTCGGGCAATCTTCTCCAAAAGTTCAGGATTACCAAAAAGCTCTTTGCGCTCCTGCTGAACCTGAACTTTTTTCTGCTTGTAGAATTCTTTCTGTTCCTCTAGCTCCCAAAGCTGCTTGGTAAGCCTCCAGTGGGTAGGTATGTTGTTGGAGTCAATAAAGATCATCCATACCAAAAAAGAAATGGTCGCCAAAACGTAAAAATTACTGCTGTATTTGATGACTTTTTTCATGGAGAGCGCTTTGGATGACTAAGTTACAAAAATCATGCAAAAAAAAGACAGTCCCGAATATTCAGGACTGTCGATTTATGCTTGAGAAAGAGAATTATTTTAATCTTCCTTTAAAAACTGCAGAATCTCCCAACTGTTCTTCGATACGAAGCAGCTGGTTGTATTTAGCCATACGGTCGGAACGGGAAGCAGAACCAGTTTTGATTTGACCGCAGTTCACGGCCACAGCCAAATCAGCGATGGTAGAATCCTCAGTTTCTCCAGAACGGTGTGACATCACCGCTGTAAATCCAGCCTTGTGCGCCATGCTGATTGCATTCAAGGTCTCCGTCAGCGTACCAATCTGGTTTACCTTAACTAGGATGGAGTTAGCCGACTTTTCTTCAATTCCACGCTTCAAGAAGCTGACATTGGTCACAAACAAGTCGTCCCCTACCAATTGGATTTTAGATCCAATTTTGGCAGTTAGCATAGACCAACCTGCCCAATCTTCTTCTGCACAACCATCTTCGATAGAGTCGATTGGATATTTTTCGGTAAGCTCAGCCAAATAAGCTACTTGCTCTTCTCTGGAACGTATCTTTCCATTTGGTCCTTCAAACTTGGAGTAGTCGTACTTCCCGTCTTTGTAGAATTCAGAAGATGCACAATCCAATGCAATGGTTACATCGTCGCCAGGACGGTAGCCTGCCTTGCTGATCGCATCAAGGATACAAGCAAGTGCTTCTTCAGTTCCGCCTGAGAAATTAGGTGCAAAACCACCCTCATCCCCTACTGCGGTACTCAAATGCTTGTCATGAAGAATTTTCTTCAAGTTGTGAAAGATCTCAGCACCCCAACGGATTGCTTCTGAGAAGCTGCTAGCGCCAATTGGACGAACCATAAATTCCTGAAAGGCAATCGGAGCATCGGAGTGGGAACCACCATTGATGATGTTCAACATCGGCACAGGAAGCGTATTGGCATTCACACCACCGATGTAGCGGTAAAGTGGCTGTCCAGATTCCATAGCAGCAGCCTTGGCTACAGCTAGGGAAACTCCCAAGATGGCATTGGCTCCCAACTTACTTTTGTTGGAAGTCCCGTCCAAATCAATCATGATCTGGTCAATGGTGTTTTGTTCAAAGACATCCATACCCACCAATTCAGGTGCGATCACATCGTTCACATTGGAAACGGCTTTCAAAACGCCTTTACCTAGGTATTTACTCTTATCTCCATCGCGGAGTTCTACCGCTTCATTTATTCCAGTGGAGGCACCGCTAGGTACCGCAGCTCTTCCAAAAGCCCCATTTTCAGTCACTACATCTACCTCTACGGTAGGATTTCCTCTTGAATCAAGGATTTGTCTTGCATGAATGGATTGAATCAACGTCATGTGTTTACAGGTTTGTTAGAATTAGTTTTTAGTAATCAAGGATATAAAGTCATCAAATAAGTAGCGGGAATCGTGCGGTCCTGGAGAAGATTCCGGGTGGTATTGCACCGAAAAAGCAGGTTTATTTTTCAACTTGATTCCTGCTACGGTATTGTCATTGAGGTGTACGTGCGTGATTTCCACTTCTGTATTTTTTTCAGCATCGGCTCGTACCACATTGAATCCATGATTCTGGGAAGTGATTTCACTTTTTCCAGTCATCAGGTTTTTGATTGGATGATTAAGTCCACGATGGCCATGGTGCATTTTGTAGGTAGAAATTCCCACCGCTTCAGCTAGGAGTTGGTGTCCCAAGCAAATCCCAAAAACAGGTTTGTTGGTCTCCAAAATATCTTTTACCGTTTCTACGGCATAATGCATCACCGCTGGATCTCCAGGTCCATTGGAAAGGAAATAGCCTTGAGGCTTCCAGGTTTCCATTTCAGCAAGGGAAGTTTTGGCAGGATACACTTTGCAATACACCCCACGAGAGGCAAGATTGCGCAGAATATTGGTCTTGATACCGAAATCAAGGCAGGCCACTTTAATGGGCGACGCTGGATCTCCAAAAAAGAAAGGTTCTTGGGTACAGACCTTGGAGGAAAGCTCTAGCCCATTCATATCGGGTACTTCGGCAAGTTTTTGTTTCAGTCCTTCCAAGTTTCCTTCAAATTCCGAACTGATAATGGCATTCATGGCTCCTGCATCTCTAAGATGACGAACCAGCTTGCGGGTATCAATATCGGCAATGCCCGTAATGCCAGCAGCGACCAAATAGTCTTGCAAGGAACCCGAGGCGTCTAATCGGGAAAAAACTTCTGAGAAACTATTGACCACAATTCCTGCAACACAGGGAGCAGCAGACTCAACCTCATCTGGATGTACTCCATAGTTCCCAATATGGGAAGTGGTAGTGACTACGATTTGACCAGTGTAGGAAGGGTCTGTATAAATCTCCTGGTAACCAGTCATTCCGGTGTTAAAGCAGATTTCGCCGCCATTGGTTCCGGGCGAGCCGATGAGTGTCCCTGAGAAGGACGTACCATCTGCAAGAAGAAGGGTAGCTTTTTGTTTAGTCATTTCTAAGAAAGTTGCCCAAAGTTAATAAATCTTAGGGAGGGAGAGATGCCGCTAGGGAATAAAAAAAAGGATTGAACGACGTCCAATCCTTTTATTTATGAAATTGCTTTCAACTTATTTTTCTTCAGTTTCGCCTTCTTCAGAAGCCTCAGCAGTTGGTGTCTCCTCAGAAGCTGCTTCTGCCACAGGAGCCGTAGTCTC
>CAJBER010000181.1 GCA_903952135.1 uncultured Algoriphagus sp. | reverse complement strand
TTACTGTAGGCAGTTTGAACATAGCCCATGCCAATTCCTACTCCCATGCTTGGGGATTGAGTACCTGAGGATACCTCACCGATAACCTCCCCTGCTGCATCCACGATCGGGTAATGTCCTCTTGGGATACCGCGCTCTTGCATGATAAAGCCAACCAACTTGCGAGAAACGCCAGCCTCTTTTTGTTGCTTCAAGGCTGCAGAATTGGTGAAGTCTTTGGTGAATTTGGTGATCCAACCTAAACCTGCCTCAATGGGCGAAGTGGTGTCCGTAATGTCATTGCCGTACAAACAATAGCCCATTTCTAATCTCAAGGTATCGCGAGCACCCAATCCAATCGGCTTGATGTCGAAGGCTGCTCCAGCCTTAAAAATCTGCTCCCACACATGGGCTGCATCTGCATTTTTTACATAGATTTCAAATCCTCCCGCACCTGTATAGCCTGTTCCTGAGATGATTACATCCTTCACCCCTGCAAACTCCCCTACCGTAAAATGGTAAAACTGAACTTCGGTCAAATTTACTGGAGTAATGGATTGCATGGCAGCAGCAGCCTTAGGTCCTTGCACCGCAAAGAGGCAGTACTCGTCAGAAGCGTTGCGAAGCGTGGCGCCCATGGTATTGTGGGTGTTGATCCAAGCCCAGTCTTTGTCAATATTGGAGGCATTGACCACCAACATGTACTTCTCCTCTGCCATTTTGTACACAATCAAATCGTCTACAATTCCCCCAGTTTCATTGGGGTAACAGGAATATTGTGCCTGACCGATCACTAAAGTAGACGCATCGTTGGAGGTGACTTTTTGGATCAATGCCAAGGCTTGTGGGCCCTCCACAAAAAATTCACCCATGTGGGACACATCAAATACACCTACCCCTTGTCTGACGCAGAGGTGCTCTTCCATATCTGAACTGTAGCGTACGGGCATCATGTAGCCTGCGAATGGCACCATTTTGCCACCAAGTGCAGCATGTAGGTCATTTAAAGGAATGGTTTTGATGGGTGCTTCCATTGGGTTGTCGTTTTTTTAGTCGGTAGCAAAGGTAACCAATGCCAAAAAAAATGGTTTAGACCTAAGGATTTATTTTAGCCCAAGCGCATAAAAAAAGCAGCTCGATAAAGCTGCTTCAGTTATTTATTTTTGGTCGTTTAGACGGAGAAACTTTCTCCACATCCACAGGTTCGGCTCGCATTCGGATTAACAAATTGAAATCCTTTGCCATTCAATCCATCGGAGAATTCTAGTATGGTACCCGCTAGATACAGGAGACTTTTTCGATCAACCAAGATTTTGACACCTTTGTCTTCAAAGACATGGTCTGTATCCACCACTTGGGCATCGAAACCCAGTTCGTACATCAAACCCGAGCAACCTCCACCTTTCACAGAAACGCGAATGTTTTCTTGCTCCATTCTCCCCTCCTCTTTTTTCAATTCAAGAATTCTCTCTTTGGCTTTGTCAGAAACGGTGATCATATCTTTATATCTTTACGCTTTGGCTTGTCACTTCTTCCCAGTTAAACTGCTTACTGAAGGAAAAGATTCAGACAAAGATACAAATTAATGGCATGAGGAAAATCGAACACCTTGGAATTGCGGTCGCTGACCTAAAAAAATCCAATGAACTCTTCCAGCGTCTCCTAGGAAATGCTCCCTACAAATCAGAAACGGTTGCTTCTGAAGGGGTTGAAACAAGTTTCTTTCAGGTAGGCGACACCAAAATCGAATTACTTCAAGCAAGTACCGAAGAAAGCCCCATCGCCAAGTTTATCTCCAAAAAATCAGAAGGCATCCACCACATTGCTTTTGATGTGGAGGACATTTATGCCGAAATGGATCGCCTAAAAGCAGCAGGATTTGAAATCTTAAATGAGGTTCCCAAAAAAGGGGCTGACGGCAAAATCGTTGTATTTTTGCATCCTAAAAGTACCAACGGCGTGCTCGTGGAACTGTGCCAAGAAGATCCCAATCCAGAAAATCAGTAAATCGAGCAAAAGTACTTCGTTGACCTTATCGTTTGAACTACAACCACATGTCTGAGAAAAGAACCGAAATCAGTGAATTGGGAGAATTTGGCCTAATCGACCAACTCGCCAAAGGCGCCCATCTTAAAAACCCTTCTACCATCAAAGGAATTGGGGATGATGCCGCTGTACTTGACTCAGGCGATCTCGTCACCGTGGTGAGTACAGACTTGTTGCTAGAAGGAGTTCATTTCGACCTTTCTTACACCCCACTCCCCCACCTAGGATTCAAGGCTGTGGCCGTCAATGTATCGGATATCGCTGCCATGAATGCAATTCCTACCCAGATTACGGTCAGCATCGCCCTTTCCAATCGCTTTTCGGTAGAAGCAGTCAATGCGCTTTATGAGGGGATTTATGCGGCTTGTGAACAGTATGGAGTGGATTTGGTGGGCGGAGATACCACCGCTTCCCGTTCAGGACTCATCATTTCCGTGACGGCAATGGGCCAAGCCAAGAAAGAACAACTTTCCTACCGCTCTGGAGCCAAAGAAAGTGACATCCTCTGCGTCACGGGAGACCTAGGATCCGCCTTGGTGGGTCTGCAAATTCTGGAAAGAGAAAAGCAGGTGTACCTCTCCAATCCGGATATGAAGCCTGAACTAGAAAAATACACCGTAGTGACTGGACGTCAACTGCGGCCAGATGCCCGGATGGACATCATCCATGAGCTCCGAGAACTTGAAGTGGTCCCCACGAGCATGATCGATATTTCGGATGGATTGGCTTCTGAGATTTTCCACATCTGCAAAGCCTCTGGAGTAGGCGCTACCATCTACGAAGACAAACTCCCTATTGACAAACAAACCTTCGATACCGCGGTAGAACTCAACTTGGACCCCATTACCTGCGTGCTAAATGGTGGTGAGGATTACGAATTGCTCTTTACGATTGACCAAAAGGATTTTGCCAAACTGGAAAAGCATCCCGATGTGCATTTTATTGGACATATCACTAAAGCAGCTGAAGGCAAATACTTGGTCACCAAAAGTGGAACTGCGGTTCAACTCAAAGCCCAAGGCTGGAAGCATTTTTAAGGCAAAAAATCTAAAAATTCGCCTACACCTTGTTTTTGGTATCCATAAGCAAGGTAACAGGCCCATCATTGATCAGACTCACCTTCATGTCTGCCCCAAAAGTGCCTGTTCCGATGGATTTGCCCAACTCCAACTCCAAGGCCGCAATGGCCTGCTCGTAAAGCGGTAGTGCAATCTCAGGCCGTGCTGCCTTGATGTAGGAAGGACGATTGCCCTTTTTGGTGCTAGCGTGTAGGGTAAACTGAGATACCAGAAGCAAGTCCCCATCCACCTCAAGAAGGCTTTTATTCATCACTCCTTGCTCGTCTGGGAAGATGCGTAGGTTGACTATCTTTTTGGTAAGCCATTCCAAGTCCTCTTTTCCGTCTGCTTCCTCAATACCCAAGAGCACCAAAAGCCCTACTCCTATGTTGGATTTGATTTTTCCCTCAATGGTCACTGCCGATTCCAATACGCGTTGAATGACTGCTATCATGCTCCTAATTCTTGCATTTTTCCGGATAAAAAGCATTCCACACCGGTTGTACCCTCACTAAGGGCTACCTTTACCAAGGATTTGGCGACCACATGGTCTCGAATGGGGCGAATATTTTTTCCCAATTTCAACCAAGTCAGCGGCGCCATCAAAATCGTGGCCACCTGTTCACCAAAACGGAATTCATGCCGTGCTCCCAAAAGTAAGGACGGACGGAACAATCCCAAAAACTGGAATCCCAACCCCTTCAAATCGTTTTCAGTCTGTCCTTTGACCCGATTGTAATAAATGGAAGAAGAAGGGTCCGCACCCATGGCGGATACGTAGAGAAACTTGGATGCGCCCAACTGCTTGGCCCAGCCAGCAAATTCGAGTACCAAATCATGATCCACTGCAAAAAATTGCTCCTTAGAGCCTGCCTGCTTGATGGTGGTACCCAAACTGGAGAAGGCATGAATGGTGACCTTTTGTTCTGAGATGGCCGCTACCAGTGGCTGATAGGCACCTCCTAAGGATTGGGAATTGATTTGATTGGCCCAATCCCATGACTTTAGGGTACTTAAATCCCCTTCCAACTGGATTAATTTTTGATGTTTTAAGGCCAACACCCTACGCCCTACACTGATCACATAGGAATAGGCAGAATCGCGAAGGAGTTGATGCAAAAGTTGCATCCCTACCAATCCAGAGGTTCCTGATAATAGCGCTATAGTCATGGAATCAAAGTTGAAGAAATTAAGGGAAAGATTTCAGTTTCCAGGTCTTTCTGTTTGTTTTTAGCATACCACAGGTGGATCTGCTCCTTGAATTCCAGATAGGAAAGCCCCTCGGGATTTTGCTTGAAGGCTGCATGACGATCCAGCAAGTACTGGGGTTTGGGTCCCCAAGTAAATAGTTCCTGCTGCAAGTCTGCAGTGATTGCGATCAGTTTGGGGATGGATCGATTTCCATTCGTCAGGTATGCATCCATCAATTCCAGATGCTCGTCCCGAAGGACAATTTTTAAAGAGATAAGCGGGTTGAGCGCTGCAAGTTTGGCCAAATGAGGAATGGATTGTGCTCCATCTCCACACCAGGCTTCGGTGATCAGGAGCCAGACTTGTGGCCGATTGACTGTACGCATCAACAGTTCTAGGGGGGCTGAGACCTTGCTCGTCTTATTCCATCGACCCATACGCTGCAGGTTCAATCGCGTATAGCCCAGGTACTCCTCGCTTTGATTGGCACCCGTGGTCCGCTTCTCCTGGACGAGCTGTTCCGTAAACTGAACAAATTCAG
>CAJBER010000180.1 GCA_903952135.1 uncultured Algoriphagus sp. | reverse complement strand
CTTAGAAAAATCACTACCCCGCTGGTTTGGAGAGGTTCACAGCCGGTATTTAACCCCTGCCAACTCAGTCGTGTTTTTTGGTATTGCTGCCTTTTTATTGGCTGCCTTTGGTTCGTTTACGGTCTTGGCCGCGATGACCGTGCTGTCACGACTCTTTTTGTACGGGATGAGCTGCGCAGCCATTCCTAAGCTGCGGCCTCAATTCCGTGGAGCCGGACGATTCATCTTAAAGGGGGGCTATCTAATCCCCATTTTGGGAATTGCCGCTTGTCTGTGGCTGATGATGCAGGTCAGCGAGCGATCCATTTGGATGACGGCTATTTTTGTAGGCATCGGCTCTTTCTTGTATTGGATCGGGAAAAAGCAGGCTTAACCCTTTTTCCTCAATTCATTACCCCACCCTTAATCGTTTACAGTCGTTTACAAACGGTTTTAAATACTTACCTCCCGATTTTTGTTTTTCCTTTTCTCGAAGTTTGAGCTATCATTTTTCAATCTTTTTTAAGCAGGATTATACCTGCCTCACCTCAATTTTTAATTCGATGAATGCATTAAAAAACAAAGTTCAGCTCATTGGGCACCTCGGCAGCAAGCTTGATCTAAAAAGCTTGGAATCCGGAAAATCTGTTGGCAACGTCAGCCTCGCCACCTCAGAAGTTTACAAAAATCAAAAAGGGGAACGTGTGGAAGAGACCATTTGGCACAATCTGGTAGTCTGGGACAAGACCGCAGAGAACTTGGCCAAATTTACAGACAAGGGCTCGGAAATAGCCGTAGAAGGCAAATTGACGAACCGGAGCTACACCGACAAAAATGGAGATAAGAAGACGGTCACCGAGATCGTTGTCAATGAATTCCTCCTTCTAGATAAGAAGCCAAAGGAACAATAACTCAAGATTCCCTGAGGAATGGCTTGAAGTTGGCCTTGCTTTCTTCACAAGCTATTCCAAGGGCTTTTTCAGTTCGAAGGAAGGAATGGGGAGCCTTAGCCTATAGGTGGGACTATACCAAGTCGAAATAAGTCAACTTGAATTAGATCAACTTTATTTACTTCAACCGGGTTTGGCCAAGGATTTCTTTCCATTCGGAAGCGGCTTTGGTCTCAGGATAGTCCAGTCCCAAGAGGCGGAAAATCGTACGCGGGAGCATGGCTGAATGCCACTGCCCTTCCTGTTTGATTTCGCCTAAGGAGGGCGTATCTGGACCGATAGCAATTAGCCAAACTTGACCAGCCCCAGGGACATCAGCCCCGTGGCTTTTCCAGCTTTCTTTGCTCGTTCCACGACCGTGATCTACCGTAATGAGCATCGTGGTCTTGTTTCGGTAGTGAGGATCCGCCTGCAACGTTTCCCAGATCTCCTTCAAGTAGGCATCCGTTTGCTTGGCGGATTTCAGGTATTCGTCATACTTTCCATCGTGCGCCCAATCGTCTGTTTCCCCATAAGCCAGGTAGAGGATACTGGGCTTCCGAATCCGCAAGGCTTCCAAAGCATAGTGGTGGGTAAAGGGATCGAGGCGAACGGACTCCCAAGGTCCACGAATCTCTTCTTGAAGGCGATTGAGAAGTTTTTCCGTTTCGGAAAGAGAAGTTCCCTTCGCAGGAGTAAATCCAGCATTGACTGGAATGCCACTGCGCGTTTCGTTGATAATGGAAGGAAATACATCCCAACCACCAAAAGCCATCACCTTATTTCGGTAGGCAGGCATCTCGTTCAAGTATTCTAGAAAAGTCTTGTTGGGATTAGGCACTTTGTCGTTGGACCGGATTCGGATATCGTCAGCACTTCCCGAGAGCAACTCATTGTAGCCCGGATAGGAAAACCAGAGTTTGTTATGTGTATCTACTTTGGCTCCGAAAGATCTATTTCCATACACTTGACCCTGCTGGGCAAGCGTACCCCATACAAAAGGAAAAAGTTTGGCTCTTCGTACTAGGGGATCCGAATGCCAAAAATCCGCTAGCAAGGAGCCGGGGTTTTCTACCATTCCAGTATCATCTACCAGCAAGGAGTCAGCACCGCTAAACAATTCTTGCCAGCGCAGCCCATCCAAGGTCACCAAGACCACATGCTCCGTCTTTGTCGTTTTGGTTTGTGCAAAAAGGTTCTGAGAAAAGAGAAGGAACGCGAGTACAAGTAATCTGAAGGAGTTCATCGTCGACAAGTAGTTAGTTGGTAACCCAGAAAAGAAAGTTGGAATTGAAATATAGGAATTTTCTATGCACCCTTAGTAGTCCTTGGCAGGATGAAAACTAGATTATACTCCAATTAATTGCTAAAGTTTCTACAAAAAGGATGTACCCAAGACAGTATTTTAAGGAGTCTGCAAATCCTTACTTTTCCAAGGAATACACGCGCAAATTGGCTCGCTCCACGAAGCCTATTTTTTGGTACAATCGGTAAGCGGGGAGATTGTCGGGATAAAGTTGGAGGTAAGGGATTTGATGGCGCTGCTGAATGTAATTCAACACATGAGGCAAAACGAGTTGCGACAATCCTCTTCCCACAAATTCAGGATGCGTACAGACCGCACTTACTTCGGTGTAGGGGCCTGCTGCTAGGCGGGTTCCTGCCATGGAAACCAATCTCCCGTCTACAAAATAGCCGAAATAGCCTCCAAAGTCGATCGTATTTTCTAAAAAGGGTCCTGGCTTGGCCAAATGCGTTAATGCCAACATCTCAGGTACATCTGCAGCACCCAGTGACCGAATAGCCGAATCTAAATTCAAAGGATTGGTGGGCTTTTCGAAGACCATCTGCAACAAGGCATTGTCATTGCGCATCTTCCATTTGGCATCCAATTCCAAAAATCCTGGCGTGAATAGAATCACCCGCATTCCTAAATCCATCTCAGCATACAAGTGATCCAATTGATCGACATCGTAGCGGAGAAGCCCTGCAAAAAAGCCCATCTTCCGATCAATAAAAAGTGCATCTCCTCGCCCAAAGGCATGTGTAGCTCCTCCTGAGTTGAGGGCTGTCCAAATGGGATTATCTAAGGGATGGAGCATGGTATTTTGAAGAAATCTAGCTGCCTAAAATTCGAAGGGATAAAGATATTGCTCCAGTCTGAATTTCAACAAACTTTTTTAGCTCCATCCCACCCAAACTTATTAGAGCAAATTAAATCCTCCTTTAATCAACACTACGGCTGTGGAATCTAAGGCAACCTCTGTAGCGATAGCTCGGTAATGCTTGCCTTTTGCCCCAGGCGTCACCTTGATTTTCTGTAAGGTAAAGGCACCTGCACTTTTTGATTTTTGAACCAAAATGTAATGCTCCTCTCCTACTTCAATGATCGATTCTTCAGGAACAGCCAAAGACTGTTGTGGATCCAATTGAATTCGAGCTTGCAAAAACATGCCCGGGGTCAGTTTAGCTTCCTCCTTTTCATCAATCAGGTCTGCATGCACGTTGATCTGTCGCTGCGCATTGATGGACTTGCCCACAACTTTAATCTTTGCCTTGAGCACCTCATCCGGACGATCAGGGCTTGTAAATTCGACTAGTTGGCCGACATGAACCTTGCTCGCATCCTTCTCAAAAAGTACCAACTCCACATGAATATGCTCCTTACTGATCAAGGCAAGGGCCTTGGCTGCAGAAGGTAAAAACTGTCCTGGTACAGCCAAAACCTCCTCCACAAATCCAGCAATCGGTGAGGTGATGGAAATTTTGCTCCGCATGGTAGCAGGAGAAAGTGTCTCTCCATCAATCGAAATTAGCGCCAACTGCTTTTTCAAACTTTGTGTTTTTGCCAACGCTGCTTGATAGTCTGCCTCAGCTTTTAAGAAGTTTTTCTGCGCTGAAATCTGTTCTTGCGCCAAGGTCTTTTGCCGTTCCCATTCTGCTTTCAGGTAGGATAATTGACTTTTTGTTTCCAAGTAATCCTGTTGCAAGCGTAGAAACTCTGGGTTTTCTAAGGTAAATAAGACTTGACCCTTTCGGACTTCCTCCCCTTCAATCAACTTCAAATCTTGCACATATCCCCCAAAATAAGTGGTGATTTCACGCATCCCTTCCACCGGAATTTGAACCGTGCCTTGGACAGCAATTTCCTCCGAAAATTCTCCGGTATGCAATTCTCCCCATTCCATTTTCATGGTTTGAAATTGCTCCTCCGTCAACTGGATTTCAGTGGATTCGCTTGGCGCTTCACCCACCTCAATACCATCTTCTTTTTTGGCACAGGAAGTCAGCAGAATCAAGGCTAAAACAGGCGCTAAAAGTATTTTTGAACTAGATTTCATGAGGGATTTAGGTAAATAAGTTCGAGTTGATTGATTAAATAGTCCCGCTTCGCTTGTAAGTACTGAAGACGAAGTGACCGTGAATTTTCTATCAATTGTACATACTGAAGAAAATCGATTTCTCCTTCGGAAAAGGAGCGTGTGGCCTGGGCTTGCAACTGATTAGCCAGTCGCATACCCTCCTGCTCAAAGTAGCTGATAACTTGACTCTGTTGAGCCAACTTCTTTTGTAGCACTGCCACTTGGTTGTCCAAGCGCATCTGAAAATTGTCTGCTTCCAAGCCTACTTGTTCTTGCACGAGTTTACCAGCCTTTATCTTGGCCGATTGGACTCCGAAAAACAAGGGGATACCCACACCTACCTCAAAACCTGGATAGATTTTGGAGCCTGCAGCTAAATTCGTGCCTCTAAATAAATTCACATTCACGTCGGGCAACAAGTACTGCTGCTCCACTTGGGTCTGGTACTTGGCTTGCATCTTGCTCGCTTCGTACCAAGAAAGCCCTGGATGCATGTCTTGAGGCATTCCTGAATTCAATACTACCGGAGTAGCAGAAATCTGAATTTCCTCCTCCATACCCAATAGGCTTGCTAATCGCATTAAGGCATTTGACTTCTCGCTTTTTGCCTCCGAACTGCGCAATCCAATTTCCTTTTGCTTGCTTTCAGCGGTGAGCTTTTCTAATAAAGAAGCCTCTCCAGTCTCCAGTCGACGTTTAGCCGCCACAGAAAAGGCAGCATAAAGACTATCCAAATACCCATAATTCTGCTCCAACTCCATCCAGTACTGAGCGGTTACAAAAGCCAAGCTCACTTCCTTTTTCAACGCACGCATATCCAATTGCAAACGCGCCTCTTCCTGGCTTTGCCCGGCTTGAAGGAGATTTTTGGAAGTGCTGTAAACCGTAGGCATCTCAAATCGCTGACGTACTCCCCATACCCGGTTGAATACTCCATTTTCAGCAATATCGTTTTGGTCCTGGGCATGATACACCTGTGTTTTCTCCAAGTTCCATGCAGAGCCAGACAGGGCTTCTGCAGCTGCTAACCGTTTTTGTGCTGCTTGGATGCCCAAGTTTTGCTTCTCAGCCAGGACAAGTGCCTCCTCCAAAGTCAGTCCAGAATAAGTCTGAGCCCAAGTGCTTGCAAGTGGGGAAATCAGAAAGAGAATAAGTAATGCAGCACCTTTCCAATTAGAAGTCGACTGCTCCTTTTTGGAATTAAACCATACATACAGCACTGGGAGTACTACCAAAGTCAGTAAGGTAGCAGAAATGAGTCCACCCACGACCACTGTAGCCAAGGGACGCTGTACCTCTGCGCCAGCAGATCCAGATAGGGCCATCGGCAAAAATCCTAAGGCAGCCGCAGAGGCGGTTAGTAGTACGGGGCGCAGACGCTCTCCAGCACCTACCAACACCAATTCACGAAGGGAAGTATAGCGAGAAGCCATGGATTTAAAATGTTCAATCATTACAATGCCATTGAGTACAGCAATACCAAAAAGAGCAATAAAACCTACCCCAGCAGAAATACTGAACGGCATATCCCTCATCCAAAGCAGGACAATCCCGCCAATCGCAGACAAGGGAATCGCTGTGAAAATCATAAAGGCATCTTTTGCCGAAGAAAATGCAAAGTAGAGCAACACAAAAATGAGTAAGAGCGCAATCGGAACTGCGATCAAAAGACGTGTTCTAGCCTGCTGCAAATTCTCAAATTGACCCCCATATTCCACCCGGTAACCTTCTGGGATCTCCACCTTATTCTTGACAATGGCCTGAATATCGTCAACCACGGACTGTAAATCTCGATTACGCACATTGACGCCCACCACTACTCTTCGTTGGGTATTGTCACGGGAAATTTTAGCAGGCCCTTTGGTATAGGAGATTGTGGCCAACTCAGAAAGCGGAATGCTTCCCCCTGTTGGAAGTTGGATGGATGCATTTTCGAGGTGCTCGATGTCTTTTCGATACGGTTCATCAAAGCGGACTACCAAGTCAAATTGCTTTTCTCCTTCAAACACGGTACCTGCTGTAAGCCCAGCAAATCCCATGGTGACCACTTGATTGAGGTCCTCCACATTCAATCCATACTTCGCAATCTTGGCCCGATCGTATTCAATTTTCATTTGAGGCAAGCCATCTACTTTTTCAAGAATGATGTCTGCAGCCCCTTCTACCCCCTGAATGGCGGTTTCAATCTCCTCCGCCGTGTGCAAGAGCACATCCAAATCCTCTCCCACTACCTTAATGGCAAGGTCAGCACGCACCCCAGTAATCAATTCATTGAATCGCATCTCGATGGGCTGGGTAAATTCATAGTCCAATCCAGGAATCGCTGCCAAAGCCTTTTTAAATTCCTCGGCCAATTCATCCTTGGTTTCCACCGTAGTCCATTCGCTTGGAGGATGTAGGGTAACGATCACATCACTTTCCTCCATGGACATGGGATCGGTAGGAATCTCTGCCGCACCAATACGGGTGACTACTTGCTTGACCTCTGGAAACTTCATTAGGATTCGCTCCATTTCGGTAATCGTCTCCACGGTATTGGTCAGGGTAGTCCCTGTCTTCAATACAGGTTGGATCACGAAATCCCCTTCATCCAAGGTGGGTACAAACTCTGATCCCATCGTGGAGAAAAGTAGAATCGCCCCCACAAGTAGCCCAGCCGCAGCAAGGAGGATGGCTTTGCTATGACCCAATGCCCAATTTAGAGCAGGTAAGTACAGGTTGTTTAAAAATTTGAGTAGCCGAACAGATGTGTTTTTTGGACCGGGAACTTCGGACTTCAGAAATACCGCAGACACTGCAGGCACATAGGTAAGTCCCAATATCATCGCACCGATCAAGGCAAAACTGAACACCTCTGCCATGGGTCGGAACATCTTTCCTTCCACACCGGAAAGAGATAGAATGGGAATGAAAACCAGAATGATGATGATCTGCCCAAAAATGGCGGAATGCATCATTTTGGATGAGCCCGTGAAGGCAATCTTATCTTTTTCAAGTTGCCTTTCCTTGCCCGAAAGGGTAGAAAAAGCAGCAGAGGATTTGGTAAACTGGAAGGCAATGAATTCCACAATAATCACAGCCCCATCGATGATAATACCAAAGTCAATTGCACCCAAACTCATCAAGTTGGCATCTACCCCAAAAATGTACATGCAGGAAAGTGCAAATAGCAAACTAAGTGGAATCACAGAAGCAACTACCAGTCCGGAACGGAAGTTGCCCAGGAGCAACACGACCACAAACACCACAATCAAGCAGCCTAAGATCAGATTCTCCACGATGGTAAAGGTCGTCCGTCCAATGAGTTCAGAGCGATCCAAAAACCCATTGATGACAATGCCTTCTGGAAGTGCTGTTTCCATTTCAGCGATTCGGGCCTTGACCCGATCAATGGTTCCTTTTCCATCTGCCCCTTTGAGCATCATCACTTGACCCAAGACCTTTTCCCCTTGTGCATTGGCAGTGATGGCCCCAAAGCGATTGGCATGGCCAAACTTTACTTCCGCAATATCCCGAATGTAGATCGGGCTTCCATTGCGGAGTTCAACTACAATATTTTCAATGTCTTCCAGGTTTTTCACCTGACCTTCGCCTCGAATAAAAAAACTTTCATTGGTCTTTTCGATGTAACTCCCCCCTGCGATGGAATTGTTGGTTTGGAGCACCTCGTACACCGAAGCCAAATCCACTTCCATGGCCTTGAGGCGCTCAGGATTAATCGCTACTTCGTATTGCTTGAGATAGCCTCCCCAGGTATTGACTTCGATGACCCCTTCGATGCCGGACAGGTTGCGTCGCACTACCCAATCCTGAATCGTACGAAGGTCTGTGATGCTGTATCGGTCTTCGTAGCCCGGCTTGACGTCGATGATGTATTGGTAGATTTCTCCGAGTCCTGTGGAAATAGGACCCATAATGGGTTTGCCGAACCCTGCTGGAATTCGTTCTTCAGCAATTTTGAGGCGTTCTGCAATCAGCTGCCGAGGCAGGTAAGTGCCCATATCCTCTTCAAAAACCAGGGTCACCACCGACAGTCCAAACTTGGAAATGGATCGAATTTCTTTGATCCCCGGCAAGTTGGCCATCTCCAGTTCGATAGGATAGGTCAGGAATTTCTCAACATCCTCAGTTGCTAAATTCCGCGAAGTCGTGATAACCTGCACCTGATTGTTGGTCACATCAGGAACTGCACCAATGGGTAGATTGGCTAAGGAATAAATTCCAAGACCAACCCATGCTGCAATAAACAGGGCTACTAAAAATTTATTGGAAATACTCCACTGAATAATCCGGTCAAGCATAAGTCCTAGGCTAGGGTAGTGTACAAAATTCCAATCCCCGACTTAGAACTAACTTAGCCCTTTCTTAATATTTCCTTAAGAAGCCTCGTTGAAGTCCAAATGGAAGGTACTCCCCTTTCCCTTCTCACTGCTTACTGCCAACTCAATAGAAGATTCTTGAGCTAATTTTTTGACAATTGCCAAGCCCAATCCTGTTCCAGGAATTCCGCGATCCAGGGCTTCTTGAACCCTAAAAAAAGGATCAAAAATCTGCTCCAAGTGCTCCGAAGCGATGCCCGTGCCGGTATCCACTACTTCGATAAATGCAGTAGTATCTTTTCCCACGCGCAGGAGGACCTCTCCTGGGCTAGCGGTGTATTTGCATGCATTCTCCAGGAGATTCTGTAAGATCATCTCTAAAGATTTTTCATTGGTTCGGACATAGATGGGAAGGCTCACCAAGGACTGGAATTGAATTGGATGGCCCTGCTCCGCAGAAATTTTATCTGCCAATTCCTCCAAAAAAGTGATGAGTTCCAACTCTTCTTTCACCAAATTTTTTCCGTTCTCCACTCGAGCCAAGGCGAGCAATTGGTCAATCATGGCACTCATCCGATCGATGCTGACCAAGGCTGTTTTTACTTTTGACTCATACTCTTCCGCCGTTCGCGGCTTCCGAATCAATACTTCCAAGGTCCCTCTCAACACCGCGAGTGGAGTACGCAATTCGTGAGAGGCATCTGATGTAAACTGCTTCTCTCGCACAAGGGACTGTTCGAGACGTCCCAATAAATTATTGATTGCCCGAGTCAATTGCCCTATTTCATCATTGGAACCCGTTTCCGGAACGCGCTCGTTCAAGTTTTGCTGGCTTATTTGATTGGTCTTTTGGCTGATGATTTCGAGGGGCTCGATGCTTTTTCCCGCCAAATAGCGCATGCTGAGGTAAAGGGAAACCAGAATCAAAGGATAAATCAAGAGCAGTACATTCCGCAAATTGTCCAGCAGCTCGCGGGAATCGGCAAAGGATTTGGCCAATAACAAATAGCCTTCTTGTTTTCCAGCTGTGAGCAAAGGGATCTGCCGTTGCCGAACTTCTCTGGAACCAATTTTTTGGGTCCAAGCCTCTTCTGAGGCCACTTTTTCAGGTGAATAGGTCAGGTGATTTTCCCCCAAATTGGGAGATCGGTCCATGGATTTTCCTTCCAAATCCACAATCTCAATAAAAATAGGATTCAGTTGAAGTTGGGCATGTTCCATTTCCTCCCACTCATCCCTATGGAGAAATCGGATTTTCCCATTCACCAAAAAAATCTCCCCCTTATGCTTATCTATCTCCAATTGAAGTTCTCGATCAATATTGTGCACCACCGTATAGTTGGCTACCAAATAGATCAGGAGAAACACGAGGAAAAAGATCAGTGCGGTCACCAAGGTGAGCCTACGCGCGATCCGTTCTTTGTAGGAACTGTTCATCGGTCTTTGGCCATGTACCCCACCCCGCGGATGGTTTGAATGTAGTCCTCCCCTTTGCTCAATTGGAGTTTTTTGCGAAGGGAATTGATAAATACATCAATAATGCCTGTGTTGTAGTCAAAATGAATGTCCCACACGCTTTCAATGATTCGTGTACGTCTGCATACCTTGTTTTTGTTACGAACGAGGTATTCCAGCAAGGCAAATTCCTTTTGGGTAAGTGTCACTTCTTTGCCTTCTAGAAGTACCAAATGCTTTTCCGGCTCCAGCACAATCGGGCCGAGGGTTAGTTTTTCTTCAGTCTGTACGGAGTTACGCATTTGAACACGAATCCGGACGAGGAGTTCTTCGAAATGAAAGGGTTTCTTGATGTAGTCATTGGCCCCATTTTGCAAGCCAAAGACGGTTTCATCCACCGTATCCTTGGCCGTTAAAAAAATAATAGGCGTGGACGGATACTCCTTTCGAAACTGTCGGGTGAGTTCGATCCCACTTATTCCTGGTACCATCCAATCCAGCAAGAGCAAATCGTAATTCCCGGAAAGGGCTAATTCCAAGCCTACTTTTCCATTGTCCGCCACATCGACAGCAAAGGATTCCTCTTCCAATCCTTGCTTGAGGAAATTGGATATGCCTTGCTCATCTTCTACTACGAGAATTCTCATGCTGTAAATTTTCCCTATTTTTTGGAAAATCCACACGTCGGAGCCGAAAAATATCCACTCGGCCTAGTCGAATCTATCCCAATCCTGGAAATTTCCCAGAAGCTAAGTTTGGGGAAAATCCGCTACAGACCAGCGAAATTCCAGTCCTTAATCCTCAGCAGGAGTCGCTTTTCTCTTCCCTTTTTTGCTTCGCTTGTTCCACCAAATCAAAGTACCTGTGATGGGGAGCGAGGTGGCAATGGCACAGGCAATAACCCATAAAAACTTAGTGAACTGACCGAAAATCTCCCCAGTGTGTAGCGCCTTGACGGATTTACCAATCTGCTGTCGGACAGGCAAGTCCCCAAAAAGGACGGTTTCCTTCACTTCTAGCGTTGCTGGAATGACCTTCAGTTGGTCTGCCCCTGCTCGGGCAAAGAATCCTATGCGTGACTTACTCACACCTATCTCCCCTTCGGCATCCTCTGGCAAGGTAAAGCGTACATTCCCTTCGTAAGGAAGTTGCTGCTTGGACAATGCGAGTAATACATCTAGAGAAACTACCGGAGCAGCAGGCTGAGGGAGGGAATCTTGGATGGGTTCCGCTTCCGGGACGGAGTTAACCTTGGGTTCTTCCTTGGGCGCTTGGTAGGTATCCCAGGTCTTTTGCCAGCCAGTTTTGTACCAACCAAAGGACCAGAAAGGCCCCGTCACGGCCATGATAAATAGGGCGATAAGCGAGTAAAAGGCCAAGGTATTGTGTAGGTCATGGTTGATTCGTTTCCAATTACCAGACCATTTCACGGTCAACCCTTGCTTCCAATTTTTTGCTTTTTTAGGAAGCCATAAAAAGATACCCGTCAATACGCCTAACAGAAATAAACTAGTGGCTATGCCGTTGATCAAGCGACCCAAGTCCTGATTGGATATTGAATCAAGAATGGGAGTTTCAACTTTATCCAAAAGCAACCAGCGGTGCGTCGAAAAAAGGTAGCCCATAAACGTCTCAGTAGCTGTCTTTTGGGCATTATCTGCAAGAACTTCGCCAGAATAAGGGTTGACAAAGTAGGTGGTTGAGTTTTCTTCCCCAGACTTTTTGAGGGAAAATTGGTGGGTTCTACCCTCCTGGCCGAAAACTTGGAAGCCAACTACCTGACCACCCAATTGCGTTTCTAGAGTGTTTTTAAGTTCATCTAAAGGAATGGCCTTCCCCTCCTTTTCAACAAAATAACGCTCAGAATCAAAAAATTCACGAATTTCTGTGTTGTAGACATAGATGGTACCAGTCAAGCAAACTGCTATCACAATCAAACCGCAAGTCAAACCTGCATACAGGTGAATGTCATTGAGAAATTGGCGAATGGGCTTCCACATAAGGCCTTATTTTTATTTGGAACAAATCTAAACAAGGATTTTTATTCTTTGAGAAGGCTACTCATTTTTTTTTGAAAAAATTGAAAACCGATAGACTTTACCAACCCCTACTATCCGAACATTTCTTTGATTTGGTATATTTAGAAAAATTTGATTCGTATGCATTTTTCCAGACTGATTTTACCACTCCTACTTCTAGTGCTCTTAGTTTCCTGTGAAGAGAAAAATCAGGGGCCTGATCCCCGCCTAGAACAGCCCGAGCATTTCAAAAAAGTATTGGAAGCACATGGGGATTGGGTACAATGGGTGGACGCTAAGTCTTTATCCTTTGCAATGGTCCATGAAACTACCCTAGAATGGGAAAATCATTACCTCGACCTCCAAGAAGGTAAGGTGCGCATCGATGCAGACCTTTTTCAAGCCGGAAATGACGGGGAGCAAGTTTGGATAAGCCCCAATCGGCAAGCCTTTCCTGGAAATTCCGTTCGCTTTTATCACAACCTGTATTCGACCTTTCTCAGTATCCCCTACACGCTTACCGATACCTTGGTAACCATCACCCCATTGGATAATCGGGTCTTCAATGGCATCAGTTATCCAACACTGGAGGCAAAAGTGAAGGATGGAAAACTTTTAGGGCCATCCAATCGCTACGAGTTGCTTATCGACCCGAGTACAGGTCGTTTGGCATGGGTGCTATTTGCAGTGACGTTCTACGACAAAGGCAATCAGGTGCAGGAAGCCTTGAAATACGAAGACTACCGAGACGCAGGTGGCTTGATTTTCCCAAGAGTGATTACTGGTTACCAAATTGAAAATGATTCAAGCACCCGAATCCGATACCAAACTAGCTTTTCAGATGTGTTTTTAGTCAAAGATGAACTGGATTCTGATCTATTTGAAATGCCTAAAACTGCCGTAAAGTCCAATTGATAATGAAAAAGGACGGCAACCCCAACTTGTTGCAAACAAAAAAGGAGACAAATAACTTGTCTCCTTTTTTTTAGCTTATTGTCTCTTTAGGAAATCACTGACCCCGGAGATGTTACTTCGTGTGGCTGGAGCAATTTGAGTTTTCCATTGGTATCTGCTGCCATCAAAATCATCCCTTCACTATCGATTCCCATCATACTTCGTGGAGCCAAGTTAATCAACATGGTAACTTGCTTGCCCACCAAAAACGCGGGATCAAAATGCTCGGCAACACCACTCAAGACAGTGCGATGCCCTAAGCCAATATCCACTTTCAACTTCAAAAGCTTTTTGGATTTGGGCATTGCTTCGGCCTCCAAGACCGTGACCACTCGCATATCCAACTTTGCAAAATCATCGTAAGTAATCAGTTCCTTCATCGGAGTAACTGGGAGGTCTGCAGCTTCATTCATCTTTTTAGCGTTTTCTAGTTTTTGAATTTGTTTCTCCACTACCTCATCCTCAATCTTCATAAATAGGAGTCCGATTTCACCCAAAGCCCGATTGGCTTGGAGTAGGTTTCCGTTCCCCGCATCCGACCAGGAAGTAGCGGTCATCCCAAAAGTTTTGTATAGTTTTTGGGCGGTAAATGGCAAGAATGGCTCAGATAGAATCGCCAAATTAGCCGCCACATTCAAGGCAATATTTAGAATGGTCTGGGTGCGGGCCACATCTGTTTTAACTTCTTTCCAAGGCTCGGTATCCGCCAAGTACTTATTTCCCATTCGGGCCAAATCCATCATCAAGCCCTGGGCTTCTCGGAAACGGAAGCGTTCAATGGAAGCAGCAATTTTTTCTGGAAATCCTTCCAACTCCCGAAGCAATTCCTCGTCAATTCCTCTCAATTCTCCTCGAGCAGGCACTATTCCATCAAAAAACTTTTGCGTGAGCACCACGGCCCGATTCACAAAATTGCCATAGATCGCCACCAACTCCGAATTGGTTCTCGTTTGAAAATCCTTCCAGGTAAAATCATTGTCCTTGGTCTCGGGCGCATTTGCGGTCAGTACATACCGAAGTAAATCCTGCTGTCCAGGAAACTCTTCCAAGTATTCATGAAGCCACACGGCCCAATTTCGGGAAGTAGAGATCTTCTCTCCCTCCAAATTTAAAAACTCATTGGCAGGCACATTATCCGGTAGAATATACCCACCATGGGTTTTTAAGATTGCCGGAAAAATGATGCAGTGGAACACAATGTTATCCTTGCCGATAAAGTGAACCAGTTTGGTATCCTTGTCTTTCCAGTAAGGCTCCCAATCAATCCCTTTGTCTTTTGCCCACTCTTTGGTAGCTGAGATATAGCCAATCGGAGCATCAAACCAAACATACAGCGCCTTCCCTTTGGCATTAGGAAGAGGAACGGGTATACCCCAATCCAAATCTCGTGTCATGGATCTTGCTTGAAGTCCATCTCCTGCTTCTAGCCAAGAGCGGCATTGGCCTAAGACATTGTTTTTCCAATCGTCTCCATGCTCCTCCAAAACCCATTTCTTCAAGAAATCCTGGTAGCGAGCCAAGTCCAAAAACCAGTGAGTAGTATCTTTCAAAATGGGAGTTCTACCACTCAACTTGGACTTAGGATTGATCAAGTCGGTGGGGCTGAGAGAGGTTCCACACTTTTCACACTGGTCTCCATAGGCGTGCTCGTTGCTGCATTTAGGACAAGTGCCTTCGATGTAGCGGTCAGCAAGAAACTGGTCCGCCTCCTCATCGTAGTACTGAGCTGTGGTCTGCTCTAAAAACTCCCCTTTCTGGTACAAATTCGTGAAAAATTCCTGAGCCGTCTCGTGATGAATAGGAGCAGAAGTACGGGAGTAATGGTTGAAACTTATCCCAAATTGCTCAAAGCTCCCCTTCATCATCTCATGGTAATGATCCACTACCTGTTGCGGCGTCTTCCCCTCCTTCGCTGCCTTGATCGTAATCGCTACGCCATGCTCATCGGAGCCACAGATGTAGGCGACATCCCTTCCTTGGGAGCGCAAGTATCGAACATAAATATCTGAAGGAATATAGCAGCCTGCTAAATGACCAATGTGAAGTGGTCCATTCGCATAGGGCAATGCTGAAGTAACGGTATAGCGTTTAAATTTGGTGTCGCTCATGTGGGTGTCGTATCGCGTCTAGAAAAAATAAGTCCTTTTTCTAAAACTAGAAGACAAAGATAGAAAATTCAAGGGAAGCCTGTAACCCAATAGCGCTATAAAATCGGTTCAAGGGCAATTCCCTATTGATTCGGAATCCAGTCAAAAAAATGAATGCATAATTCACCTCAACCCGCAAATTCTTGAGCCTTAACCCTTATTTTTACCTTAGAAATTTTAGCCTTCCATGACTCACTCTGAAGCCGCACAGCGTATCCAAGAACTTTCCCAGCAACTTAATTACCACAACCAGCTGTACTACCAGGAAAGCCGAACAGAAATTTCTGATTACGATTTTGATCAGCTTTTGGAGGAGTTAATTCGCTTGGAAAAAGCATTTCCCGACCTGCTTCAATCCGATAGCCCCAGCCAGCGCGTGGGAGGTACCATCACAAAGGAATTTCAGACCGTTGCCCACGAATACCGAATGCTTTCCTTGGGCAATACCTACACCACAGAAGAATTAAGTGCCTTTGACGAGCGCGTTGTCAAAGGTTTGGGCCACCTCAACTACGAATATTTTTGCGAATTGAAGTTTGACGGAGTTGCGATCTCCTTGGTCTACGAAGAAGGACAGTTGGTACGTGCCGTCACTCGCGGCGATGGCACCAAAGGAGACGATGTCACTGCCAATGTGAAAACCATCCGAAATATTCCTTTATCGCTACCCTACCCCAATGTTCCTGGCAAATTCGAGGTTCGAGGAGAAATATTTCTCCCCCTCAAGGAATTTGAAAAATTGAATGCCGATCGGGAAGCCAAAGGGGAAGCCTTGCTGGCCAACCCACGAAATGCGGCTTCAGGTACCCTCAAAATGCAGGATAGCAGCGTGGTGGCCAAGCGCCGCCTGAATTGCTATTTTTACCAACTCCTGGGTGATGACCTAGGAGTAGATCAACACGATCAAGCCATTCACTTACTAGAAAGCTGGGGCTTCAACGTCTCTCCCACCTACCTAAAAGCAAAAACCATCGAAGAGGTCTTCGGGTACATCGCGTCTTGGAAGGAAAAGCGCTTTGAACTTCCCTTGGATACGGATGGGGTCGTAATCAAAATCAACGACTACCAGCAGCGGAAAGAACTGGGTTTTACGGCAAAAAATCCTCGCTGGGCCATCGCCTACAAATACAAAGCAGAAAGTGCGGAAACAGAGTTGCTCTCCATCACCTACCAAGTAGGACGAACGGGAGCAATTACCCCTGTTGCCAATCTTGCACCAGTATTGCTTGCAGGCACCACGGTTAAGCGGGCCTCCTTGCACAATGCGAATGAAATCGAACGATTGGATATCCACGAAGGAGATTTTGTCTGGGTAGAAAAAGGCGGGGAAATCATCCCAAAAATCACAGCGGTTAATCACGAAAAGCGAAGAACCGGCGCTTTGGCAATCACCTACATCAGCCACTGTCCTGAATGCGGTAGTGCCTTGGAACGGAAAGAAGGGGAAGCCAAGCACTATTGCCCCAATGCGGCTGCTTGCCCTCCACAGATCCTGGGCCGAATCGAGCATTTTGTCAGCAAGCGAGCCATGGACATCGACTCCATGGGAACGGAGCGAATTCGCGCGCTGATCGATCAAGGATTTATTCGAAACTATGCCGACATCTACAGCCTCGACACCAAGCAAAGTGAATTGCTCGGGCTAGAGATGAGTCAGGATCAATACGAACGGGAGGTCAATGGGCTGCTCTACATCTCCTTAGACAAGGTATTATTTGCCCTGACAGAGGGAATTTCCCTGAAGCAAACCCAAGACTTCCTACTTGAAAATACCCACCTCCCCCTTCGGGATCGAATCCGTGCTTTTCAAACCCAACTGAAAGTTTGGAAGAAAAAAGTGCCTTCCAACGTAGGCATGGTGGACTTCTTACTCCAAAACTTGGCTACTCATGCCGACTTGATGAAGGTGGAAGATTACATCCCCGTGGCTGTGGTCTTGGAGATATTCTTGGGAAGACGCGTGGAATTTGAGCAGATCTTGGAAGCGAGCAAAAAGTACGGCACCATCCACACCATCCTGCTTGAACTCCAACTCAACTTGCCGGATGAACTTCAGGAGCGTATCAAAAAACTAAAAGCGAATACCTTCCAGGAAGGCGTCATTACGAACATGATGGAAGGGATATTTGCTTCCAAATCCCAGGACTTTGACAAGGTACTTTTTGCCCTAGGCATCCGGAATATTGGTGAAAATACGGCGCAGCTACTAGCCAAGCATTTTGGGAATTTGGAGAAACTTCAAGCTGCTACTGGCGAAGAATTGCTAGAAATCAATGGAGTGGGAGAAACCTTGGTGCAGAGTCTTCAAGAATTTTTTGCCCAACCAGAAAACCTTGAAATCATTGCCCAAATGAAAGCCCAGGGGCTGAATTTTGAAATGCAGGGAGGAGAAATTGTAGCACTCGGCAATGCGCTGGACGGCAAAAGAATCTTAGCCTCTGGCAAATTGAACCACTTCAAACGGGATGAGATTGTCACTTTCGTACAAGCCCATGGAGGGCAGTACCTGAGTTCGGTTTCCAAAAACCTAGACTTTATCATCGAAGGAGAAGAAATGGGGCCGAGCAAAAAAGAAAAAGCCCAGAAGTTGGGCATTCCTTTAATCTCTGAAGCCGAGTTTTTGAAACTGGTACAGTCCTAATTCCAAAAAAAGTAAGAAATAGAGATCCTGAGGGTACTGAGGAATGTATCTTAGACTCGGCTTACAAGCACCTTGTCAATTCGCTGCCCATCCTTGTCCACCACCTCAAGTCGGAGGTTTTCGACAACCACGGTATCTCCTACATTCGGGATATAGCCACTTTGATGTAGGATCAAGCCTGCCAAGGTGGTGAAACTTTTGTTCTGATAGGATATTTCAAAATCGAAGTACTTTTCGAAATCAATCAAAGAATATTGTCCATCGATCAACCAAGTACCATCCTCTCGCTCCACGATTTGGTAATCGGTTTGATCCATTTCTGTGGACTCCCCTACCAACGCATCCACCACATCATCCATGGTCACCATACCTACCGTAACTCCATACTCATCGATTACCAATCCGTAATGAAGTCGATGCGCCTTAAAAGATTCCAAGGCTTGGTAGGCAAACATGCTCTCGTTCAAAAAAAGTGGAGCCTTCGCAATTTTTTTCAGATCGAAGCCTTCCTGTAGAATCGGGTCAAAAAGATCCTTCACCAACACCATTCCGATAATTTGATCTAGATCACCCTCTTTGCAAAGGGGATATGCCGAATGCTTTTCTGCACTGATTTTATTTCTGACCACCTCTTCGGTATCCGTGGCATTAAAAAAGACCAACTCATTTCGGTGCGTGAGAAGGGTGTTGATCCGGCGATCGCCCAACTCAAACACGCGCTCCACGATATCTTGTTCGATATCCATGATTTCTCCACCCTCCGCACTTTCTTTGATGAGTGCCTTCAATTCTTCCTCGGAAATTTTGCTATCAGAAGTTCGCTTGATCTGAAAAACCCAAAGTAAAAAATCATTGGAGACGGTCAAAAGCCAAACAAATGGACTGGTCAACTTGGATAGCCAGACCATGGGTTTGGCCACGCGAAGCGCAATCTGCTCCGGAAAGGTCATTCCTAGTCTTTTGGGAAACAACTCACCCAGCACAATGGAAAGGTAAGTAATCGCTACTACGACCAAGCCAACTGCCAGGGAATTCGCGTAAGGCTGTAAAAATGGAACCTGTTGCAACAGGGATTCCAGATCATCCGTGATATTTTTACCCCCATATACCCCGAGTAAAACACCAATAAGCGTGATGCCTATTTGCACCGTAGACATGAATTTGGTGGGGTTCTCTGAAAGGGCTAAGGCCTCCTTAGCTCCCAACTTCCGCTGCTTTTTCAGACTTTCTAACTTGAACTTTCTCGAAGAAACAAGGGATAATTCTGCCATGG
This sequence comes from uncultured Algoriphagus sp., assembly GCA_903952135.1. Lineage (GTDB taxonomy): Bacteria > Bacteroidota > Bacteroidia > Cytophagales > Cyclobacteriaceae > Algoriphagus. The sequence continues at coordinate 10,022 of CAJBER010000180.1, read as the reverse complement.
CAAAAACGCCATTCAAGAGGACCAGAAAAAGAATGATTAAAATTTCCACAGAAATAAAAAGAGACTTTAGGGTATAAATTTAACTTAAAATACTTCTTATTTCACTTGTTTACCAATTTTCAAAAGATTTAGGAACCTTGGCCTTGGTAAGGGTGAACCTTCCCACACTTCAAAGCCCCTGTTTCTTGTTCAGTAAAGTCTCCAAACAAGACGCATTATTTCAAGTTATAGCGGTTGAAGTTCATAAACAATCGTTGCCCCATTTACTCATTTCCTTTTTACTAAAAACCCCGCCAAGACTGTATATTTGTCTTCGGCCATAAAAAATCCCCATGAACGCATTCAAAGGTACCGGAGTCGCATTAGTAACCCCTTTTCTTGAGGATCAACAGGTGGACTTCCCAAGTCTAGAGCGCCTGATCAATCATGTCATTGCTGGAGGAGTAGACTACCTGGTAGCACTAGGCACGACCGGAGAATCTGCCACACTCACCTCTTCCGAAAAAGCAAAGGTCCTCAAAGCCTGTGTGGAGTACAACAAAGGGCGTGTTCCCCTGATGCTAGGCCTTGGAGGAAATGCTACTCAGAAGCTAATAGACGAAATCGAACAAACTGACTTTTATGGCGTCGCAGGGATTTTATCGGTAAGCCCCTACTACAATAAACCTACACAGGAAGGAATCATTGCACATTACCGTGCCTTGGCGGATGCATCACCTGTTCCGCTAGTGCTCTACAATATTCCAGGACGTACCATGTCCAATATGACAGCAGCGACCACACTAGCCCTATCGCACCATCCCAATATCGTTGGTATCAAGGAAGCGAGTGGAAATCTGGAGCAATGCATGCAGATCGCTGCCTCCATGCCAAAGGACTTTTTACTTCTGTCTGGAGATGATCTCCTGACCAAACCCATCCAAAGCATTGGAGGAACTGGAGTAATCTCTGTCCTAGCCAATGCAATTCCATCTTCATTTAAAACCCTAATCGAAGGGAATGAATCTTCTTCACTCCAAGCGGCTTATTCGATATTGAAATTGAATGGATTGATGTACGAAGAAGGAAATCCAGTGGGAATAAAAAATCTTCTCCTACATCAAGGAGTCATTCAAACGGACCAAGTACGTTTACCACTCTTGCGTGCAAGCCAAGGCTTGAGTGAAAAAATTCGTTTGGCGACGCCCCAGTAAGCTATGAACCCCTTATCCGTAGTACAACTCACCACTGCCATCCAGCAAGTACTTGAAAAAGAACTTGAACCTTTGGTATGGGTGGTGGGCGAACTAGCGGATTTCAGACAAGCACCTCAGGGACATGTGTACTTTGAGTTAGTCGAGAAACAAGGCAACCAAGTTGAAGCAAAGATTCGAGCCAATCTCTGGCAGTTTACCTACCGCAGTGTCGCCGCCAAATTCGAAGCCGTCACCGGCACCTCCCTCAAAAACGGGATGAAGGTCCTGGCTCAAGTGAGCGTAACCTACCATCCGGTCTATGGACTCAGCCTCAACGTGAAGGACATCGATCCCTCCTTCTCTTTGGGAGAACGAGCACGGATTCGTCAAGAAACGATTGCCAAACTCACCCATGAAGGTAGAATCGGTCACAATGCACGATTGCCACTGCCCTTAGTCATCCAGCGAATTGCCATTATTTCCAGTGCGACGGCAGCAGGCTACGGGGATTTTATCAACCAGCTAGCGGGCAACCCCCAAGGCTACAAGGTATGCCACCAACTTTTTCCTTCCCTGATGCAAGGCAACGAAGCGGTGGAAAGCCTACTTTCTGCCTTGGATCAAGTTGCAGAGCAAGCAGAAAAACTTCAATTGGATGCCGTGGTCATTATTCGAGGCGGAGGGGCTCAACTGGATTTGGATTGCTTTGATGATTACCGGCTTGCCCTCAGAATTGCAGACTTCTCCCTTCCCGTTCTCACGGGAATAGGACACGAGCGAGACGAAACCATCGCCGATTTAGTAGCACATACGCGTCTCAAAACACCAACTGCAGTAGCAGAATTTATTCTTTCCAGTTTTCGAGAATACGAGGAGAATTTGGCGCTAGCCGCTCAACGATTGGATTGGATCACCCGTACCAAATTCAACGAAGAGGAACGGAAACTTCAGGCCTGCCGCTTGCGGATTCAAGGAGAAGGCAAGCAACTGCTTTCGCGAGAAGGAGAAAAAGCAAGAACTACTGCGCTGCGAATCCAGCATGCGGTAAAAAATGATACCAAACAGGAGAAAAGTAAACTGGAACAACGACAGGAACAATTGATAAAGAGCAGTCAGCGCTTTATCAAACTTCAACAGGATAGCCTACAAAGGCTTGAAATAGGTAGCCGGCAACTGGACCCAAATACCTTACTCCAAAAAGGATACACGCGCACCGAATCACAGGGAAAGCCGATTCATCAGCTTAGGTTGGCTCCCGGAGACCAAATCCTTACCCACACTTCTACCCAAAAAATAAGTAGTACCATCCAAACCATTGAAAGCAAATGAAAGACTATACTTACACCCAAGCCATGCAACGATTGGAAGCAATTCTTGCTCAATTAGAAGAGGGATCTGCCTCTGTGGACACCCTGTCAGAATTAGTCAAAGAAGCAGCGGAGCTTGTTGCCTTTTGCCGCGAAAAACTTCGGACTACCGAAGAGGAAGTACAAAAAGCCTTTGAAGGATTGTAATTCCACAATCCCGATTAAAAGGGGTTAAGCGCTTGGAGCGATTTCTATTACCTGCAAAAACTTCCGAGGAATGCTGACCAGCATGTTTTGGTAGATACCCGGAATGCGAATAAGAAAGTAGTCCTTATTCCCTTTTTCGATACACTCCCCTACCATATCCTCGAGCGATCCACCAATCACTTTCACTTTTTCACCTGGGCTAATTTCAGACCCATCCGTTTCGATAGATACTCCCGTAGCCACTAGGCGTTGGATCGTTTCCACATCCTCATCCCGAATGGTCGCAGGCACTCCCGAAAAGTTGACAAATTTCACCGCACCCGGAGTCTGGAGACAATTCCAGAGGTTATTTCGATCGGTTTTGACGAATACATAGCCATTGAATAGGGCTTTTTGCACCTTCTTTTTTCGATCGGACCATTGCCGCAACACCTCCACCATCGGTAAAAAAACTTCCACCCCTGCCTCAACCAATCGTTCGGCAACTTTTTTCTCAGCGCGAGAAGTGGTGTACATCACGTACCATTTTAATTCCTGCATCTCTAGTGGGTCTATGGGGTCACAAATCTAAAAAAAGATATTCGTTTAAGGTATAAAAACGAAAAAACCCCTGGAACAGTATTCCAAGGGTTTGATCAAAAAAACCACCAACCTTAAAAAGTGATGTTTATTTTCTTTTAAGTCTAATTGTCAACTTATCGGTAAGCAAATACATCACTGGAACTAGTACTAACGTAATGATCGTCGCAAAGGTTAACCCAAATATTACAGTCCAGGCCATTGGTCCCCAGAAGGCCGCATTATCGCCTCCTACGTAGAACTGAGGGTCAAATTCACTTAATAAGGTTGCAAAATTAATGTTCATCCCGATCGCCAATGGAATCAATCCAAGTACCGTGGTGATCGCAGTCAAGAGTACTGGACGAAGACGAGTTTTACCTGCTTCCACAATACTATCGAAGGAAGCTTGGATCGGAAGGATTGCTCCATCCTCAAGTCCCAATTCTTCGCGTTTTCTAACCCGTACCAGATCCGTGTAATCAATCAATACAATCGCATTGTTTACGACCACCCCTGCCAAGGAAATAATCCCGATACCGGTCATGATCACCACGAAATCCATATTGAAGATCACCAAGCCCAAAAACACACCGATGGTACTAAAGAGAACCGAAGTCATGATGATAAATGGACTGACAACTGAGTTGAACTGCGCCACGATAATCAAGAAAATCAAGGAAATTGCAATTCCCAAGGCACGCAATAAGAAGGCCGGAGACTTCGCTTGCTCCTCCTGCTCACCAGTATATTTCACCGTGATTCCTTCAGGAACAGGATAAGATGCCATCGCTTCCTTGATTTGGCTATTGATCTCCGTAGGATTGTATCCATCCAGCACGTTGGAGAACATACTCACTACTTTTTCGGAGTCTTTTCTTTTCACTGATCCATAAGTAGAACCATACTGAATGTCAGCTACCGCAGAAATTGGAACTTCTCTTTTATCACCAAACTTGTCTCGGAAACCAATTTTCTTGTTCACAAGCGCATTGATGTCGTAACGAGAATCTTCTTCTAGGCGCAACAAAATTGGGTAGTCGTCCTCTCCTTCTTTGTACTTGGAGATTTCAAGCCCAAACAATGAGGTACGCAACTCCTGAGCGATGCTAGAAGTAGACAAGCCAAATCGTCTTGCCTTTTCTCGATCAATACGTACCACTACTTCTGGACTACCCAAAGAAAGGTCTGTTTTCAATTCCTCCAATCCTGGAATGGAATTGGATTCCAAGTAAGCCTTGGTCTCGTCTACATAGGCAATCAACTGCTCGTAATCTTCCCCTACAAATTCAATGTTTACAGGATTCCCCACTGGAGGACCATTTTGCTGCTTATCCACGGTAATCAATACGCCTGGATACACTTTAGCCAAGTCACGAATCACCTCCATAGCTTCATTAGTATCAATCCCTTGACGATCGATGTAGTCCACAAAACCAATAGTGATTTTTGCCTTGTGAGGCGTAGACTGAAGGCTTGGACCCTGCGTAGGATCACCGGTACCTTCTCCCACTTGGGTGATGACCGATTCCATGATCCCACCATAAGGCTCCAATTTAGTGATCATCTCGTCTTCCATTTTATCCACAAAGGCATTGGTCGCCTCGATGCTTGTTCCAATCGGGAACTCAACGAATACGTTGACCAACTGAGGTTGATTGTCTGGGAAGAAAAGAACTTTTGGCGCTCGAATACCAAGCAGGACAATGGAGAAAATCAAAAGCAAAAAGGTGCCAATCAAAAACTTCATTGGGTTTTTACCCTTCAAAGCAAAAGTAAGCAGCGATTCGTAGCCGTTTTCCAATTTGACCAAGTAGACAGCCTGAAACCAGCCCACTGCTTTTCTCAAATAGTACACATACACCACGATCAGCGCGGAAGTTACCACTGCTAAAGATCCTATCGTATTCCAACCAGCGAGGTAACTTACAAGCCCCACTAGCGCAAATAAACCAGCTGCTCTTAGGGACGCCTTCTTAGGTTTGTTTTGGGTCATGTCCTCAATCTTCATGAACATGGCAGTCATCACTGGGTTGATGACCAAGGCCACAAACAAAGAGGCAGAAAGCACGATAATCAACGTGATGGGCAGGTATTTCATAAACTCCCCTACAAGATCATCCCAAAAAGCTAAGGGAAGAAACGCCGCCAAGGTAGTGAGCGTAGAGGTGATGATAGGCCAGGCTACTTCTCCTACGCCTTCTTTTGCCGCCTGAACTGCCGGCTTGCCTTCCTGCATGAGTCGGTAGATATTTTCTACCACCACGATGCCATTGTCCACCAACATACCCAAAGCAAGGATGAGCGAAAAGAGCACCATTAAGTTGAGTGTAATGCCGAAGGAGTCGAGCACCAAGAAGGAAATAAACATGGACAAAGGAATCGCCGAACCCACAAAAAGTGCATTTCGGAAGCCCATGAAGAACATCAATACCAAGACTACCAGGATAATTCCAAAAATGATGGAGTTTTCCAGGTCACTTACTTGAATACGCGTTTGCTTACTCTGGTCGTTGGTGATGGAAATCTCTAGGTTTTCAGGGAATCGATTGGCCTTTGTGGTCTCAATGATTTCCTTGATTTTGTCTGCAGCATCAAGCAAGTTTTCACCGCTTCGCTTGGTCACGTTGATCGTGATTACAGGAAGGTTTTTGCTACGTGCATACGAAATTCTATCCTTAAACGTGTCCTTGATCTCGGCTACATCCCGGAGATAAACGATCTTTTGCTGATCCGTCTTGACGATGATATTCATCAAATCCTCAGGATTAGTGAATTCTCCATCAATTCGGAGCGTACGCTCAAAGTCACCATTCTTGATACTACCACCTGAAATGGTCAGGTTTTCCGTTTGCACCGCACCAGCAATATCTCCAAAGTTCACTCCTGTCAATTCCATCTTGTAGGGATCCACATTGATTTGGATCTCTCGCTCGATGGTACCTGCAAGGTCTGCCTTGGAAATTTCCGGAAGCTTTTCGATGGCATCTTCCAAATATTCCCCATAACGTTTCAATTCCTGCTCCGAATAGGGACCAGAGATATTGACGTTCATGATTGGAAAATCGGAGGTATTGACTTCCAACACATTGGGCTCCTGATCGAGATCAGTGGGCAATTCACTTTTTGACTTGTCTACCGCATCCTTTACATCTTGGATGGCTTTGGCAAGTTCCACTCCAGGCGTAAATTCAACCACAATAGAAGAGAAATCCTGCACAGAAGTAGACTTGATATCCTTCACATTATTCAAGGACTTCAACTGTTTCTCAATAGGTCGCGTAATCAGGTTCTCCATATCCACTGGCGAGTTGCCAGGATAGGGAGTGCCTACATAGACCGTGGGGATAACGATTTCTGGGAAACTTTCCTTGGGCATGGTGCGGTAAGCACCCAAACCCAACACCGTAATGATGAGGGTCAGAATAATGACCGACGTAGAATTGTCCACGCTAAAGCTGGACAATCCAAACTCACGGATCGTTTTGGATTTTTGAGGGGTATCCATGGTTACTGCTTAGCTACGTTCACACTAAAATTATCACCCACTTCGCGGAAACCTTTGTCCACCAAAATTTCGGTCCCTGTCAGGCCTTCCACGATTTCTGTTTGATCACCTGAGGTATAGCCACGCTTCACGTATTTTTTCTTAGCTAAGCCATTTTCCACCGCGAACAGGTAATCGCCCTTTGTGTCGGCAAGAATTAGGTGCGCAGGTACGATCACGCTTTCCAAATTGCTGTAATCCTGAATTTTCAAAACTGAAATCATATTCGGCTTCACCTCTGGAAGGTTGGGAAGGAAAACGTCTACTTTAAAAGTTCTATTGTTCGGGTTAATGATCGAACCGGTAGCAGAAACCTTCGTAATGATGGTCTTGTTGATCGATGGGAAGTTAATTTCTACCGAATCTCCTTTTGCCAAAGCACCGATATAGCTCTCAGAAATATCAGCCTCGATAAAAAGGTCACTTTCTCCCACAAACTGGAATAGCTGGGATCCTGGTTGAACCAATTCACCAACGCGCACTCGAACGGTTTCTACCGTTCCATTGAATGGAGCGCGAATGGTAGATTTAGATAATTGAGTCTTCAAAGAAGCTAGGCTTTTCTCCAAACCTTCTTTTCTGCTTTTTGCTTCCAAATACTGGATTTCAGTACCAATTTTTTGATTCCAAAGGCGCTCCTGTTTTCCAAACACGGTTCGAGCTAAGGAAAGACTATTCTCCAATTCTTCGATACTGCGTTGGATGGCTTCGGAATCCACCTTCGCCAACACCTGGCCTTTGGATACCCGCATGCCTTCGATGGCAGGGATATCAAGAATTGTTCCAAGGGTCTCGGAACTGATATTCACATTTTTCTTAGAAAGTACCGATCCGGTAACCTCCACAAAGTGAGTGAACTCCCCTTTCCGAGCAGGCACCGTGGTAATCAATAGAGGCTTTTTGGCTGATGCAGCAAATTCAGGATCTGCAGCAATCAATTCAGCTTCCAAGGTTTTGATTTGTGTAGTCAACTCAGAAAGTTGGCTTTTTAAAGCTTCCAATTCAGCTTTTTTTGCTTCTAGGCCATCTCCTGCACAGGAGGCTATCCCAAGAGAAAGGACAAGCAAAGTGGCGAAGTTTAGGATTGATTTCATGGGTATAAAATAGAGGTGGAAGAGTTGGTTTAGTTTGTCAAATCAGGCTTTAACAAGCCTAGGGCTTTTTCAAGATTTATTTTCGAAATAAGGCCATCGTAAATGGCGCCGAGGTAATTGATTTCTGCTTGAATTAAGGCAGCATCTGCTTCCACTACTTCAAGATTAGATCCCACCCCTTCTTTGTATTTAATACGAGCAATTTGGTAAACCTCAGTCGCGAGCTGCAGATTGGCTTCCTGAACCTCTAGAAGGTTAAGATCATTGCGGAGGTTGGCCTTGGCAGCATACAATTCGTTTTTGAAGGATTCCTTTAAGAAGGTACGCTGGTTTTCAATTTGATTAATTTGAACCCGGTTCTTCTGAATTCGTGCCGCTTTGCCAAACCCATCAAAAATGGGAACGGAAAGACTCACACCTACTAAGGAGCTTCCAAACCAGTTGGATTTATTGAATACCCGATCCAATTCATTTCCTGCACCGCTTCTTCGTGCATTTCCGATGAAATCAATTTTAGGCATGTACTGGCTCATGTTATTTTTCAAATCTAGACCAACAAGTGTAAGCTGTGTAGTCACTTGCTCCAATTCAATCCGCTCAGCACCTTCTTCACCAAGCAGCGCAAGCGCCTCTTCTTTCGGGGTCAATTCCTCCAAAGACTCCGCTAAGACAACTTCGTAGTCCATCGGCATCCCCATCTGTAACTTTAGGATTTGTTTACTGATGTCCAAGCCGGTTTGGCTGCGCTGAACCTGCGTGTAAATATTGTTGCGCTGCACCTGCACACGGGAAACATCTAGCTTTTCTACAAAACCCGCCTCCTGGAGCGCGGTAGTTTCTTTAAGCAGCGTATCGATTCGAGACAGGTTGGCTTCTGCAAGACGAATGCGTTGCTGATTGACCAAAACCCCGAAATAGGCTTTTTTCACATTTTCCACCACATCGATCTCAGCCTTTTTCAAGTCTTTGTTAGTCAGTTCAAGTAGTGTTTTGGCAGCGCGAAGACCTACAAAAAATGACCCGTCAAAAATCATCTGGGAAACAGTCACACTCAATCCAGAAGAATAGCTCACCCCAAATCGTGCGGGGATCACATCGCTTGGATTGGAGGGATCTCCAAATGGCGGTTGATTCGGTAAAAAGACCACTGGAATTTTTGGATTGTAATCCAAGTTGTAGCCCCCATTGATCTGAGGAAGACCTCGGGAGGTAGTTTCCTTAATCGTAGCCTTGGAAATCAGGAGTTCCAATCGGGCGTTTTTCGCGCTCGGGTTGTTTTCCAAGGCGTAGGTAAGGGCATCAGCCAGCTTCAATTCCACCAGCTGTTGGGCAGCGAGTTGGGAAGCACTTAGCCCTACCAAAGCAAGTAGGAGTAGGTATTTTTTCATTACTAGTTGGTTTAATTCAATATATCTTTCTGTGTCAAATAAGCCTGACGACCTTTTTCAGTAAAAATTCCGTGCAGAAAGTGATCCAAGATGATCATTTGGTCCTCCACAAGGTTGTAATCTGGCTCTGCAAAATTTTTGGGATCGAAAGCTGTAGTAACCTGGGTCAAACGCACTCGGGCCAATACCCGAGAATCAATTTCAGGTCGGAAATACCCAAGCTCCTTTCCACGCTCCAAAACTTTGATTAAGTCTTGCTGTATGGTTTCTTGTTTAAAGGACTCAAACAAATTCCAGGCTTCTGGAAAATATTTTTGCACTTCTAGGATCACCAAGGGATTGATGGAAGTGAGCCGCTCCCGCATCATCTTGGAAGTTTGCACCAAGTGCTCAATCACCCCATCTCCCTGCTCCAAAATAAAGGCAAGTCGCTTTCGATCCTGCTCAAGGATCGCTGCAAATACCGCCTTTACCAAGTCCTTTTTATCTTCAAATTCTTGGTAAATGGTTTTTTTAGAAATCCCTGCTTGCCTAGCCAAATCCTCCATGGTGATGGTACGCACACCAAAACGAGCAAATTGCGCTATCGCGATCTCTAAAATACGCTGCCTTGTCTCCACTAGTTTTACTATTTTAACTTGGTGACAAAACTACGGAAACTTTAAGTTTGTTTAAAGTTTCCAAGGTTTTATTTAAAAATAAATCACTTAAAAAGTCATCTCTTAATCCATTTTTATTGTTATTAT
>CAJBER010000179.1 GCA_903952135.1 uncultured Algoriphagus sp. | reverse complement strand
TCAACCTCGAACCTCTCAAACAAAAATTTCTTTCCTATGCAGCTCAACCTTAAAAATTCAATCGCATTTTTTGATCTGGAGGCAACGGGTACAAACGTATCTACCGATCGGATTGTGGAAATATCGATCGTCAAACTCAACCCTGACGGTGGGCAAGAGATCTACACCCGACGCGTAAATCCTGGCGTTCCCATTCCTTTGGAAGCCTCCCTCATACATGGATTGTATGACAAGGACCTCAAAAATGAACCCCATTTCAAGGACCTGGCCCAAGAAGTGTTTCAATTTATAGGGTTGTCGGATTTGGCAGGTTTCAATGTACTGAAATACGATATCCCCTTGCTGGTAGAGGAATTTCTACGTTCCGGAATCGACTTTGACCTAGACAAGCGCAACTTGCTCGACGCGCAAAAGATCTTCCACTTGATGGAGAAAAGAAACCTGAGTGCGGCCTACAAATTCTATTGTGGTAGGAAACTCGAAAATGCACACAGTGCTGAGGCGGACACCTTGGCTACAGTGGATGTATTTCGCGCGCAAGTGGAGCGCTACCTTGGTGAAACTGCCATGGACCTCCAGGGAAATACCCTCGGCGTGTTTGAAAATGACATGAAAAAAATCCATTCCCTTGTCAATGAGCGAATGGTGGATCTTGCAGGTCGATTTGTTTTCAATTCGCAAGGAGAAGAAGTATTTAACTTTGGCAAGCACAAGGGAAAAACCATTGAGCAGGCGCTCAAAGAAGAGCCGGGCTATTACGAATGGATGATGAAGGGGGATTTTCCACTGGATACCAAACGAAAGCTCACCCAAATCAAGTTGCGTGGCTTTAATGCCCGTTAAGTATCAATTTGCATTTCAAAAAAAACAGGCTTGAGAATATCTCAAGCCTGTTTATTTTTATTTGGAACCTTCGTAGTATTTCAAAGCCTCGGGCATTCGCGCATTTAAGCGCTCCGCACGGCGATCTGGACCCGGGTGGGTCGATAGAAATTCCGGAGGTGCTTGGCCAGCGCTTGCAGCCATTCGATCCCAAAAGATGGGAGCTTCTCGAGGATCATAACCCGCCATGGCCATAAATATCAAGCCCATCCGATCGGCCTCAAGCTCATGCTTTCGTGAAAACTGAAGCATTTTAAATTCAGAACCAATGCCGACAGACTGTAGAAAAATCTCTTGCGTCAAAGTTGGGTTTTGCCCAGCAGCAGCAGAAAGGGCAGCAAATCCAAAATTAACCACCAGTCCTGTAGACATGCGTTCGTTGGCATGAGAGGCCACCGCATGGGCGATTTCATGTCCCATCACCACGGCAATTCCTGTTTCATTTTGAGTGATCGGTAAAATGCCCGTATAAAAAGCAACCTTTCCTCCAGGCATGCACCAAGCGTTGACTTGATCGCCTTTTAAGAGATTAAATTCCCAGTCCAGATCTTTTACTAGGTCGGCATACCCTTGTTCCACCAGGTATTTTTCAACGGCAGCCGCCATCTTTTTTCCAACTTTTACCACTTGCTTTCCTTCAGTTGAAGTAGTCACAACCTCACTGTCTTTTAAAGCTTTGGCATATTCTTCATTAACAAGCGGTTGAAGTTCTTGATTGGACAAAAAAGCCAATTGGCTTCTGCCAGTGAGTGGAACAGTTGAGCAAGAAGAAAAAAGCCCAAAGATCAAAACTAGGTAAGCTGTCTTTTTCATTTTTTTAAAAGTTAAAATCCCTGCGTCAAGGTAAAAACCTAACAATCCTGGTGCACTTTTTAATTCAATTCTATTTTCACTAAATTAGTTTTTTTACTTGAATTAAAGCAGCCATGTCAACGAATACCGTCCTTTCTCCTGCCGCCATTACCTATCAAAAAAGGATGAAAAATCCCCTTATTTTTTGGTTTGCGATGCTCTTCAAATTGCCTACAGCCGTGTTTTGGAGGTTGAAGATGGTTCACCTGGATAGCCAAAAGTGCTTGGTCAGCATCCCCTATTTTTGGAGAAGTCAAAACCCATTCAAATCCATCTATTTTGCTGCGTTGGCCGGTGCTGCGGAACTGAGTACTGGGGCCTTGTGTCAACTGGCCCTAGCGGGAAAAGGTTCTTTCAGCATGCTCGTAGTGGACTTCCGCGCGGAATACAGCAAAAAAGCGAATACAAAAATCCTGTTTACCTGCGAACAGGGACCGGAATTGTTTAGCCTAATCGATACCCTCAAGCCAGGAGAAACCAATCAACTGACCATGCTTTCCATAGGCAAAAACAAAGCAGGAGAAGAAGTGGCTCGCTTTTTTATTACCTGGTCCTTCAAGCGGAAAAACTAATCTTCAAGTACCGCTTCTAGTCTAAAAAAGGTCAATAGGGCTTCTTGAACACGTGCTTTCGGCCAATCCAAAAATTCATGAGAAGCATGAAATGCATTGAATCGGAGGATCAGATCATCCCATTCCTTACGATCCAGTTGATAGGAATCCATCAAAGAAGTTCGTAGCGAATCCGAATCAATTATTTCAAGATAGCCTTGGCGCCGCTTTTCCCATTCCATTCGCTTTTCATAAGCTCTCAGTTGCCGATTACGCTTCGTAAAGTAGCTGATTGGGCCATAAATGGCGAATCCAGGATTAGGTGATGTTGAGTCTACTCCTATCCCCACCTGCTGGCTCAAAGGAGTTTCTTCAAGAGATGGCTCCTCGATCAAAATCAATTTTCCATCCTTGAATCGAAAACTATAGGGCTCGGCCTTCACTTGAAATGTAGGTAGCAAGCGCGCACGATCCTGTAATTCAATGAATAGGAAATATTCAGAAGTGGCCACCCATTTTTTCTCTATAAATCCCGGAAAATTAAAAACAAGTGTGTCTCCCATGAGGGAGGAAATGGAGAAATAACCTCGGGCATTGGTTTTGGACTCCTCTCCTTTTCCATTGGTCACGATCACCCCTTCCAGGTATTTCTTATCCCAAGCATCAACCACATTGCCTGTATAGCGGCCTTGCGCACAAAGGTTGATCAAACCGAAGAAAAATAAGACGAATAGGAAGCAATACTTCATGAGTGCTCAAAAGTAGGCAGTCCGTATAAGCTGAAAAATGATTTCCTGTTAAAGAACTTTAATTCTGCTCATAATTGTGGTCTGCCCACTTCCGGGAATCTCTTAACTTTGGTGCATGAAGTTTGCTCAAACCCGAATCGCCCCGACCCCTAGTGGATTTTTACACCTTGGCAATGCCTATTCCTTTCTATTGACCAAGGCATTAGCGGAGAAGCACGGAGCAAAAATCCTCCTTCGAATTGATGACTTGGATCGTGAGCGCTACCGACAGGAATATGTTCAGGACATTTTGGATACGCTAGACTTTCTAGAAATTCAAATCCACCAGGGCCCGAGTTCGGTAGCCGAGTTTGAAAGCCAGTGGACCCAGCAAAAACGCATGCCACTTTACCAAGCAGCGCTGGAGCAACTCCAAGAAAGTCGACTGCTTTTTTCCTGTACCTGCACCAAAAGCCAAATCCTTCAAATCGACCCAAGAGGCATCTATTTGGGACAATGCTTGGACCGTCGAATGCCCCTCGACAAAAATGAGGCAGCCTGGAGAATCAACACCTTGGATGCGGATTTTCTAGATTACATCGCCTACCCTTCCACCCAGAAATCAGCCCTAATTCCAGAAGAAGCGACCTGCTACGTGGTTCGTAAAAAAGACACCAATCCCGCTTACCAACTCAGTTCCCTAGTAGATGACCTTCATTTTGGAGTAGACTTGATTGTACGGGGACAGGACCTGTTTCCCTCTACCCTAGCCCAACTCGACCTTGCTCGAATTTTAGGCAAGCAAGAATTTGCCAAAACTACTTTTTACCATCACCCCCTACTCAAAGGGCCAGATCAAAGCAAACTCTCCAAATCAGCAGGAGCATTTTCCATCCGAGAGTTGCGCAGAGAAGGCAAAAGCCTAGCGGATGTATTCCACTTGCTAGGCAAAAGTTTGGGGATCCAAGAAGAAATCCAGTCTTTTCAAGCGTTTTCCGAACTGGCACTCCCCTAACGAAAAAGGGTCCTGAATTATCAGGACCCTTTTTTATTTATTAACTGGTAGGCTTATTTGTACTTCGCTGCTTCTCCAGGAGCGACAGCAGACTTCTGGATAAACTGGCGGATATCCTCGTTGGAGGTAGCCAAGTCTTCGGCGCGCAAGTACATCATGTGTCCAGAACGGTATCCTTTGAAGTCAATCCGCTCTTTCATTTTTCCATTTGGATCGATGTGCCAAGTGCTGTACTTCGCATTGAAGTAGTCAGTTCCTCCGTCAAAATAACCGGACTGAACCATCAAATGAAGGTATGGATTTTGTCTCATGGCCGTTCCTAGGTCGTTCGCAGTGTTCTCATTGCTTCGATCCCAAGGATTCACTGGGCCAAAAAGGTTGTAGGTCAAGTCGGTATTGTACTTGAGTACATTCTTGGCGTAGAGGTTGAATGCTGGCGCAAAGGCATGGTTCCAACTAGTTAAGGCTGGATCGAAATCGTAGCGATCACCTGCTTCCATGCGATCAAAACCTTTGTAGCGGCTATCCAAACGACCCACGGTCATTCCGTCACGACTGCGAAGCAATTCCTTCCAGAAAAAACTCGTTGGCACCATCAGGTTGTACTGAAGAATGGATTCCTTACTCAATCCAGAGTAATAGGCCATTTTGGTAGCAATGGCTTCACGCTCTGCTTCAGAAAGCAATCCTCCTTTGGCCATGGCTGGAAGAATCTCATTCACCGCCATTGGTTCTACGGTGGCCAAGATCTCATCCAAATCCTTGGCTTGCAATTCTGCTGGAAGTGCTTTGTGGTACCAAGCGGTAGCAGCATAGTATGGCCAATAGTTTGCCATTTTCACTGGTCCATCACGCAAGATTCCCATGTCCGTAGGAGACACGAGGATGACTCCATTGAAATACATCCAATGGGAATTCTGCAACTGAGAAACTAAGCCCGCTACTCGGGTGGTGCCGTAACTTTCGCCAATTAAATACTTCGGGGAAGCCCAACGATTCTGACGGGTTACAAAGGTATTGACCCAATCCGCCAGGTATTTGATGTCCGCATTGATTCCAAAAAAGGTGCTACGAGGCGTGTCTTCCTTCACAATTCGGGAATAGCCCGTATTCACTGGATCGATGTAGACGATGTCCGCTACGTCCAAGATGGAATGTGGGTTTGACTTGGTACCGTAAGGCTGAACAGGGTATCCTTCGTCATCAATATTTAGCACCACAGGGCCTGTATAGGCCAAGTGCATCCAGATGGAAGCGGAACCAGGTCCACCATTGAAACTAACCACCAAGGGTCTTTTGCTGCGGTCTACTACATCTGTACGCTCGTAGTAAGTGTAAAATAGAGAGGCAATCGGTTCTCCTTTTTCGTCCCATACAGGCTGGGTTCCTGCTGTGGCCTTGTAAGGTACCCGTTTCCCTTTGATGGTCACCTCCGAGGTAGATTCTACCTTGGATTCCACCTCAATTTTTCGAGTGGTCTGCGCCATCACCGAGCACACGGTGAGCAATAAAAACGCAGTTAAGATTTGTTTTTTCATAGTATAGGGCAATTGTTGACTGAATTAACGCTTTTTTAAAATGAGTGAGAAATAAATTACAGAAGTGGTATAAGATTTTTTTGATTTCTCGAGAGAGGAAAGAAGTTTGAAATGCTTTTTCGAAAAGAATTCCAAAACGAATTCCTTCATTTCTTTCCTAGTGAAATTTAGAATCAAATGCTAAGCATTCCAGTCAAAACAACAACGGCCTTTCCCTGAATCAATACCCGATCCCCTTTTTTCTCTAAGTAGAGTACCCCTCCTCGCTTACTTGCTTGGTAGGCTTTGAAACTCGTTTTCCCTGTTTTCTTGTACCAATAATCCACCAAAGCACAGTGCGCAAATCCAGTTACTGGATCCTCATTTATCCCCAGGTTGGGACCAAAATACCTACTCACCAGATCATATTCACTGGATCCCGCAGCAGTCACGATAAATCCCTCTTCACTGGTGGCAGCAAGCACAGCAAAGTCGGGGCTTAAATTTCGTACGGCCATCTCATCCTCTAATTCAAAAATCCAATTCCCCCGCAGCCTTGCCGCCTGCACAAGGACAGCACCAAAAAGGGTCTTTGCATGGTCTGGGTGCGTATCCACCGTAGTAGGAATCAGCGGAAAGTCCATACATACCCCTTCTCCTGTTTTTGTCACGGAGAGGATTCCAGAGCGTGTTTGAAAGTGGATGGTATCCTCAGGTTTCACCCAACCTTCGTGAAACATCCAGGAGGCAGAGGCGAGTGTAGCATGCCCACAGAGGTCCACTTCAACTGCCGGGGTAAACCAGCGCAGCGAAAAAACCCTTGGGTCTGAAGTACGCTCCACAAAGGCAGTTTCGCTCAGGTTCATCTCCATCGCTATTTGCTGCATCAGTTCTTGAGAAATGGAATTTTCCAAGAGGCAAACACCTGCTGGATTTCCTGAAAAGGGCTGATCCGAAAAAGAATCTAAAATTGCAATCGCTAGGTGTCCCATCAATAGGATTGTTGAAGTACTTGAAAATGATGCATAAAATGTCCAGGAATGATCCAAAGCAAGGCCCGAGTGCTCATGGGATTTCCATTGGCAGACCCTATTTCCTCAAATGAAGCAGCAGGTAGGGTTTGAACTAAACTGAGAATGGCTTGGCGCTGGTTGACAAAATCAGCAAGCAATAAGTCGATAGGCACCGCATTAAACTGTCCTTGCTGTACGTAAGGGTCTTGATCAAATCCAGGAAGGGAATTTTTATCTCCTCTGGCGATACAAAGCGCTCGAAAGGTCATGATGCGTTCGGTATCGATGCAGTGACCTATGACCTCCTTGGGACTCCACTTACCTGGGGCATAGGGAGTATTCTCCCAGCCTGCTGGCTTGGAACTCAAGAGCGTTTTCAATTGCTCAACCTGTAGCAGCAACAGGTCCGAAAAATTCGCCTCAGCGAGTTTCGAAATGTAGGTTTCGTAATAAGGAGGATATTCGCCTTTGCTAGGCAGTGAAAATGTCTTCATGTAAAAATGACTAGGTTCCATTAAAATCTGAACTAAATTTAGGATGAACTTAAGATAGGATCCCCAACATGCGTCACATTTTATTCTTACTTACCGCCCTCACCTTCTCTTTCCCTGTATTTGGACAGCAGGTGGTCATTCGCAATCCTGAAATTTCTCAGCTAGTACAGCAGGTCAATGCCGATAGTTTGAAAAAATACACCGAAGTGTTGGCTTCATTCAAGAGTAGGCATACCCTAAATCAGGATGCTAAAGACGGCATGATTGCCGCTCAAAACTACGTGAAGTCAAAATTCATGGAATTTGGCATGCTTTCCAAAGGGAGAATGACGGCAAGTATTGAGGAATTTATAGTGCCCGGAGATGGCAGAAGAATCGTTACTGATGCAAAAGTTGGGAATGTGATCGCCAAACTGCCCGGAACCAATCCCAATGATCCTCGGGTGATTATCGTTTCTGGGCATTTGGATTCCAGAAACAAAGATGTCATGGACGCTACAGGGGCCTCTCCCGGTGCCAATGACGATGGCAGTGGAGTGGCTCTGGTCATGGAACTGGCTCGAATTCTAGCCAAATCTGAATTCTCGGCTACCTTGCTTTTTGTAGCATTTACTGGGGAAGAGCAAGGGCTAAAGGGAGCTACCTACCTCGCTGACAAGGCCAAAGCAGAATCTTGGAAAATCGAGGCGGTACTTAACAATGACATTGTAGGAAATAGCAACTCTTCTGAAACCAACATCAGCAACAACACGGTGATGCGTGTTTTTTCAGAAACTATCCCACTTGTAGAGGACGAAAGAGCCGCAAACATCCGTAGATCGATCAATTCCGATAACGACAGCCCCTCGCGGCAACTTGCGCGCTACATCAAGGAACTAGGAGAACGCTATGTAGATCAAATGGAGGTGAAATTGATTTACAGAAACGACCGATTTCTCCGTGGAGGAGACCAAACTCCATTTATGAAAAATGGATTTACGGCGGTACGTATGTCTGAAATGAATGAGAACTTTCTGCATCAACATGAAAATGTCCGAGTTGAAAATGGAGTTCAATACGGGGATTTGCCCGAATTCATGGATTTTGAATACCTCAGAAAAGTAGCAGCCGTAAACTTGGCATCAGCCGCCTCGCTAGCCCAAGCACCAGGGATGCCTCAGGAAGTGAAGATCGATGTTCGCGGCCTAAGCAACTCTACTTCCCTAATTTGGAAAGCCCCAATTCATGGAAAAGCGAAAGGATACTATGTTTTGATGCGGGAAACCTCCTCATCGGTATGGGAGAAAAAGTTCTACACCGAAGAGACTAGCCTCAAACTTCCTTACAGCAAAGACAACTACTTCTTTGCCGTGCAGGCGGTATCGGAACAGGGTTTGGAAAGTTTGCCAGTGATCCCTTCCCCACTGACCAGATAAGGGTTTCCATTCTTTTAAAAAATCCCAACCGGGTTAAAGTATATCTAGGACCGTCTCAAAGTTC
>CAJBER010000178.1 GCA_903952135.1 uncultured Algoriphagus sp. | reverse complement strand
TACCATTAAAAATCCATCCCAGTGATCATTATTATCTTCTTTCTCCTGCATTGGTATTTCTCACTCTTCTGCCAAAGCTTTTTTCTTCACCGCTATGCAGCACACCAAATGTTTGTGATGAACAAGTACTGGGAAAAGTTTTTCTACTTTTTTACTTGGATCTGGCAAGGGAGTTCTTACCTCTCCCCTCGAGCTTACGCCATCCTGCACCGCATGCACCATGCCTATTCGGATACCCCGCAGGATCCGCATAGCCCACACCACACCGAAAATCTATTTTCAATGATGTGGAAGACTAAAAATATTTACAACGACTACTTCGGGTTCAAACTAAAGCCTGAAGAAAGATTTTCGAAGGATATCCCTGATTGGAACAGATTTGACCGCTTTGCAGATAACATGACCGTCCGAATTGCCTGGGGGGTATTGTATGTAGCCATCTATTTCCTGTGTATTTCCTATTTTGAACTTGCAGGCACTCATTGGTGGATGTATTTTCTACTGCCTATCCACTTTTTGATGGGTCCTGTTCATGGTGCCATTGTCAATTGGAGTGGACACAAGTACGGCTATTCCAACTTTGACAACAATGACGAGTCCAAAAACTCCTTGCTATTGGATGTGTTGATGTTGGGTGAATTGTTCCAAAACAATCACCACAAGTTGCCCAACCGTCCGAATTTTGCAGTAAAATGGTATGAATTTGACCCAACGTATCCCATCGTCAAACTCCTGCATGCTACTAAAATCATCAAATTAAGAACAGCCTAAACGCTCAATACCTAGAGAAAGGTGTTTCTGAAAGGAAGCACCTTTTTTTTCTCCTTGCCCTACCTGATTTTGTAAAAAGATGCTTCGTCAGCCTTACCACAGAACTGTGTTCACCAAAAAGTAAACTACAAAAGTGCTTTAGTTCTGCTCTGGAATTGCTCCAATAATTTCCTTCCTACTTTGAAGCCTTTATATTTGTAGCCTAATCCCCAACCGCCTACCATGAATTCATTTATTCAAGAACTGAAATGGAGAGGAATGCTCCAAGACATGACTCCAGATTTAGAAGAGCACCTTTCCAAAGGAATGGCTTCAGCCTATCTGGGTTTTGATCCCACTGCAGATTCCTTACACATTGGTCACTTGGTGGGGGTAATGACCCTACTTCATTTCCAACGCTCCGGACACCAGCCAGTAGCCTTAGTAGGTGGAGCCACAGGGATGATTGGAGACCCTTCTTTCAAGTCTGCAGAGCGGAATTTATTGGACAAAGCAACCCTAGATCACAATGTGGCTTGCATCCAAAATCAGCTTGCCAAATTCCTGGATTTTTCTGGAAACCAACCGAATAAAGCCGCTATGGTGAATAATTACGATTGGATGTCCCAGTTTACTTTTTTGGACTTCATTCGTGATGTAGGTAAGCACATCACTGTGAATTACATGATGTCAAAGGATTCGGTAAAAAGACGTTTGGAAGATGGCAATGGGCTTTCATTTACCGAGTTTAGTTACCAATTGATTCAGGGATACGATTTCTACCATCTTTGGAAAAATCAGAACTGCAGCATCCAACTCGGAGGCTCTGACCAGTGGGGAAATATTGTCACCGGTACAGAATTGATTCGTCGAATGGGCGGCGGAAGTGCTTTTGCACTCACTGTTCCATTGATCACCAAAGCGGATGGAACCAAGTTTGGAAAAACAGAAGGCGGGTCCGTTTGGCTCGATCCTGAAAAAACCTCCCCTTATGCCTTCTACCAGTTTTGGTTGAATGTGTCCGATGAGGATGCAAGCAAATACATTCGCATTTTCACCATATTGGATCAGGCAACTATTGAAGGATTGGAGAAGGAACATGCAGAAGCTCCTCACCTACGCCTCTTGCAAAAAGAAATTGCCAAAGAAGTGACCTCTATGGTCCATAGCTCCGAAGAATACGAGATGGCCCTCAAAGCCTCTGAGATTCTATTTGGAAAATCTTCTACTGAAGACTTGGCTTCTCTGGATGAGCGAACATTTTTATCAGTATTCGAGGGAGTTCCTCAAGTTCAATTAAGTCAGGAAGTCTATTCAAATCTTGAAAATGTGCTGGATTTGGTGGCAGAGAAAACAGACTTTAAACTCTTTCCCTCCAAAGGCGAGGCACGGAAAATGATTCTTGGCGGGGGTGTGAGTATCAACAAAGAAAAAGTAGATGATCCACAAGGCCCTGTCTCTTATGCCTTACTTCAAGGAAAATATTTGCTGGTTCAAAAAGGTAAGAAAAACTACGTGATCGTAGAAATCCTTGCTTAGCTAAAAAAAGAAGACTCAGTCCTATCCAAAAATAAGTGACGATTTAATAACATTTGACTCTTAGTCAAATGTTATTTTTTTGACTAGGATTTAATACATTTGAACTCAAACAATTTTTCCATTTATCAGCAATGGCAGGCGAAAAAAATAAAGAAAAACTCATTTTAGATGCTGCAGTAGCCCTATTTACTGCCCAAGGTTTTGCGTCTACTCGCATGGAAGATGTAGCCAAGAAAGCGGGAATCAGTAAAGGCCTCACCTATTTTTATTACAAAAATAAGGAAGACCTATTTATGGCGCTGACCAAGAAAGCCTTTGAGCAACTGAAAGACGAGTTTAGAGAGTCCTTACGCGCCAAAGGAAAAAATGGATTAGAGATGCTATCTGACTTGGTTCAACGAATCTGGTCTTTTTCTAAGGAGCGTCCAGTATACTACCAATCCATCATTCACTTTTTGGATTTGATGAAAAAGTACACTTCTCCAGAGTTAAAATCGCAAATCAATCCCTTGATCCTAGATTCAATTCATTTTCACAAACTGTTGGAATTGCAACTAGAGCCCACCCGATTGGGAATTCAAATGGTTTCCCAAGGAATAAAAGATGGAAGCATCCGTCCTGAATTGCAACCAGAAATTACCTTTTATTCGGTATGGAGCATGGCCTTAGGCTATGAAAAAATGGAAGGACCTATCTCTTTTGAAGGCAAGGAAACAAAAGTTAGTCCTGAAGCTTGGCAACGCGGATATTTGAAATTGATGCAGGACATGCTCAAAGGAACCATTCAAGCCACAAAGCCGCAAGCCGTGCAGGCTAGTTTATTCTAAAAAAAAAGGGGCCTTTGCCCCTTTTTCTTTACCTGCTTTTCCACAATTCTTTCAATTGCTTGCCGTTGACCAGCAACACAAATCGAACTGGGTTTGGGATAAGCACAATTCGCATATCCACTTTTCCGAGTTGGTCCGATTCAATGGGTACCCCTTGCTCCCCACTTACCTCATAGGTTATGCTACCTTTCGCATCAGGAAGCATCTCTTGGTAGGTATTTGCCAAATAGGCTGTAGGTAGCAGGACATCCGTATCAGATTTTAACTTGGTGTAAATCTTTTCCAATTCAGGAGCCAAGACATCCTCGTAATGCTCGTTGAAGTCGTCTTCGAGGTCGTGCAATTGCTCCTCTAAATCGTCGTAATTTTCATCACTATATTCCAAAGCACTTAACTGAATTCGCTGTTGTACAATCTCAGTAAGTTCTTGGTCAATTTTTTCCCAATTCATGGTAACTATCTTAATTATTAGGTTGCAAATATGGCAATAATCCTAAAAATAGCCGTTCAATTGAACCAACTATTCACTCACAAGCAAGATTTTTCCGTTTCTTCCCGCTTTCTCGTAAGCATCTAAAGCAGCTTTAAATTCGGACAAGGGATACGTTGCGGCCACATCCACCTTCGATTCATCCTGCATCAAAAATCCAAATACCCGTTGGAAAGCCTTCATCCGTTGTTCGGTAGAAAGTTCCTCAATCCAAGTACTCAACCAGAATCCCTCGATACGTAGATTTTTAAAGATCAGCAAGCCACTATTAATGGACAGATTTTCCAAGGCAAGCGCTCCAAATACAAGCATACGCCCTTTTTGCTTTAAACAAGACAAGGCTTTTACACCCAACTCCCCTCCTACTGCATCAAAGACCACATCTACGCCTACCTCAGTTTTCTCAAAAATCACCTTCGCCAATTTCTCAGTGCTGGTATTGATGACTAATTCCGCCCCTAAACCCATCAACAATTCTTTCTGTGATTCATGGCGAACAGTAGCTGCCACTCGAATACCCTTGGCCTTGGCCATCTGAATGGCGAATTTGCCAAATGCAGAAGCTCCTGCTGTAAGCAAAAGCCATTGCCCAGCTTGTAAACCCGAATCCTCGATCATCCCATACGCCGTCATTGGATTGACAAATGCCTGACAGGCCACCTCATCCGACATC
Source organism: uncultured Algoriphagus sp. (assembly GCA_903952135.1). Lineage (GTDB taxonomy): Bacteria > Bacteroidota > Bacteroidia > Cytophagales > Cyclobacteriaceae > Algoriphagus. The sequence goes on along the minus strand of CAJBER010000178.1, from coordinate 9,293 downwards.
TGCCCAGGAATAGGAATGACTAGGGCCGCTGGCACACAAACATATTCTTTCCAGGTACCAATAGCCGTAAACATCACCCGAGTGCCTGCGGAAACTTTTCCTGCTTCATCTCCTTTTTCTACTACCCCACTGGCCTCAAATCCGGCGCTACTCGGGAGTTTGGGGGTGATGCCATACATTCCACGTACAAACATGATGTCTGAAGGGTTGATATTTCTAGCTTTCACACGAATCAGCACCTCATGTGCCTTAGGTTGAGGCATTTCACTTTCCTTGAGATACAAGACCTCTTGAGGAGTGCCAGTTTGATCAAAAATTAATTCTTTCATGGGGATAGAAAAAAGAGATAATGAGGGATAATTAATGAATTTGCTTGGCCCACAAGTTACAGCATGGCCATATTTTTCCTATCTTTTGGAAGAAAAATAACCCAAAAACGCATGGATTTATCTACAGTTTTTTCATTGGATGGAAAAGTAGCCCTGATCACAGGAGCTAGCAAAGGCATCGGATTTGGCATCGCAGAAATGTTTGCTGCAGCAGGTGCCAAAGTAGTCATCAGCAGTAGAAAGCAAGAGGTATTGGATGAACAAGCACAGCAACTTAACGCCAAAGGCTATGAGGTCTCCGCAATTGCCTGTAATGTGGGAAACATGGAGGAACTTAAGGTTCTGGTGGATAAGACGGTGGAAAAATATGGAGGTATTGACATCCTTGTCAATAATGCTGCCAGCAATCCCGTTTTTGGACCAGTTCATGAGACCACACTGGAAGCCTTTGACAAGATCATGAACGTGAATGTGAAGGCGGCTTTTGAACTCAGCAGGTTGTGCTTTCCCCACCTAAGAAAATCGGCTGGCGCATCGGTTATCAATATTTCCAGTATCGGTGGAATATCCCCAGAACAAGGCCTTGGAATTTATTCTGTATCCAAAGCGGCCTTGATTTCCTTAACCAAGGTTTTTGCCAAGGAATGGGGAGATTCAAAGATCCGTGTCAATGCCATTTGCCCAGGACTTATCCAAACCAAATTCTCAGAAGCACTTTGGTCCAATGAAAAAATCATGTCCATGATCTTGAAGCAGTTGGCCATAAAAAGAGCGGGCACCTCAGAGGAAATTGGTGCCATGGCCTTGTTTCTTGCCTCTCCCGCTTCTACCTACACGACTGGAGCCATTTTGACCGCAGACGGAGGCTTTACTATTTGATTTTACAATGAACCCAACCCAAGAAATCTCGGCAGCACAACTGCAGCAACTGCTGGTTGCCTATCGTCAGTTTGTAGAACAAGAACTATTCCCCATAGACTTGGATGTGGTCAAAGGACCATTTAAGTCTTATTTACCCGCACTAAAGGCCCTCCGGGAAAAGGCAAAGTCTTTAGGTCTCTTTGCACCACATTTAGCCAAAAATGAAGGTGGCCTCGGTTTGAACCTCGTGCAATTTGCCCAGGTATCTGAAATTTTGGGCCAAAGCCCGATCGGACATTACGTATTCAACTGCAATGCTCCAGATATAGGCAACATGGAATTGCTCCACCAATTTGGTTCGGAGGAGCAGAAAGAAAAGTGGCTTGGACCCCTGCAGCGAGGAGAAATCCGCTCCTGCTTTGCAATGACAGAACCCCAACTTCCAGGTAGCAATCCAGTCCATATGGCTACCACAGCCATTCGAGATGGGGAGGAGTATGTGATCCAAGGCCACAAATGGTTTACCACGGCGGCAGATGGGGCACAATTCACCATCGTCATGGCTGTCACCAATCCAGATGCACCCTCACCCTACCAGAAAGCAAGCATGATCTTGCTGCCCTTGGATACGCTAGGCTACACTTTGGTTCGCAACATTTCCATCATGGGTGAAGCGGGTGAAGATTACCTTTCCCATGCTGAAGTCAAATTTGAGCAGTGCCGAGTGCCTGTAACGAATCGAATTGGATTGGAAGGACAAGGATTTGCCTTGGCGCAAGAACGACTGGGTCCTGGCCGCATTCACCACTGCATGCGTTGGATAGGCATCTGCGAACGGGCATTTGATATGCTGTGCAGACGTGCTCTTTCTCGGGAACTAGAAGTTGGCAAGCCCTTGGCTGACAAACAAACCATCCAAAATTGGATCGCAGAAAGTCGAGCAGAAATTAAGGCTAGCCGACTCATGGTGCTCGATACCGCCCAGAAAATGCAAGAACATGGCGCGAAAGCCGTCAAAGAAGACATTTCAACGATCAAATTTTTTGTGGCCGATGTGCTCATGAAAGTGATTGACAGAGCCATCCAGGTCCATGGAGCACTAGGTATCACCGATGATACGCTGCTGTCTTTTTGGTACCGACACGAACGAGGAGCACGTATTTACGATGGCCCTGACGAGGTACACAAGTCTGCCCTTGCCCGAAGTATTCTTAAAAATTACGGCAGTAAATGAATAGTACCTTAACTTTTGATTTACTCAAGGATTATTTGGCCCCAGTACTCCACTGTGCTGCTGATAAGATACAGATAACCCAACTCCCAGGAGGCTATTCCAATTTAAGTTTCCTGGTAGAAAGTGCTACTGAAAAATTCATCTTGAGGCGTCCTCCCTTTGGTGAAAAAATCGCCAAGGCACACGACATGGGCAGGGAATTTAGGATCCTTGAGGGATTGAAAAAAGCAGGCTACACCAAGAGTCCCCAGCCAATTCACTTTTGTGACGAAGAATCCATTTTTGGTGCTCCCTTCTTTATCATGGAGTTTGTAGATGGCGCAATTTTGAGAAATCGGGTTCCTCAAGGAATGACTCTAGAAAAGGAAGACTTTGCTGCCTTATCCCGTTCGGCGGTAGACTGCCTTCTCGAACTACATCAACTCGAACTTCAGGAATCGGGCCTTATTCACTTGGGAAAGCCAGAAGGCTACACCCAACGGCAAGTGGAAGGATGGGTAGACCGGTATTTTCGAGCAAAAACGAATGAACTTCCAGAGTTGGAACAAGCAGCTTCTTGGCTACTGGGAAATATTCCTTCCACCGAATACCTCGCCTTCATTCACAACGACTTTAAATACGACAACTTAGTCCTGGATCCTCAGAATCCCACCCATATCAAAGGAGTTTTGGATTGGGAAATGGCGACGGTAGGCAATCCACTCATGGATTTAGGCACTAGCCTAGCTTATTGGGCGGAAGAAAACGATCCCCAGATTTTAAAACTATTCAACTTAAGTCACTTGCCCGGCAACCTCAGCCGGGAAGAAATCATGGCCTATTATTTTTCAAAAGGAAAGGGCTCCAAGCAAGAAATGGTCTTTTACTATGTCTTTGGATTAGTCAAAGTTGCCGTAATCGCCCAACAAATTTTCAAACGTTATTCCCAAGGCTTTTCAACAGATCCTAGATTTGCTCAACTCATCCATGTGGTGGAAGCAGCTGGTAAAAAAGCCATTCATACCCTTCAAACTGATAAAATCTAACCCATGACCCTTCATAAAATTTGCATCCTAGGAGCAGGCACACTTGGCTCCCGAGTAGCCCTCCAATCTGCTATCTCTGGATTTACTGTTTCCATTTTTGACCTCAAACAGGCGTCCTTGGATTCGGCCATCCTCACCATGCAAAAAATTCTACGTCAACTAGTACGAGGGGGTATCCTTACGGAATCACAAGTTCCCGAGATACTCCATCGAATTCAGCCTACCTTGGACTTGGCTGAAGCCTTGAAAGGGGCCGATTTGGTCAATGAAAGCGTCACAGAAAATGTTGATATCAAAAAATCACTTTGGTCCGAAGTAGGCAAACTCGCGGAATCCCACACTTGGTTGACCACAAATACCTCCTACCTACTCCCCTCACAGTTTGCAGAAGAAACTGGTAGCCCTTCCCGCTTTTGCGCCTTCCATTTTCATGACGTGTTCTATTCAAGGGTGGTGGACATCATGCCTCATCCGGGTACAGATCCTGCATTGATTGGGATCCTAGAAGAACTGGGAAGGAAATTGAATCAAGTACCTGTAATCGTTCGGAAAGAAAATCCAGGATACCTTTTCAATACGATGCTGATGGCCCTTTTGGGTGCGGCGGGCAAACTAATTACACGTGAGGTGGCAAGCATTGAAGATATTGACAAATCTTGGATGGTGAACTTCCACATGCCCATGGGTCCTTTTGGGATATTGGATTCCATTGGATTGGATACCGCGTGGCATGTTACCCAAAAAATGCCGGATTCGGCTTCACAGGCCTTTGCTGCACACTTAAAAACCTACATTGATCAAGGAAAATTAGGCGAGAAAACAGGCGAAGGGTTTTATTCCTACCCCAATCCACGCTACCGAGAGGCCGATTTTATCCAATAAAGGAAAATTGAATGTATTTGATTTTTTCCCCCTTGTCGGAAAAAATCTTCTCGTAGCGAGTTTTGATTCCGTGGTGGGCATCCCGCAGTTCGCTTGCATAAAAATCAGCCGTAACAAACAAAACTTTGCAATCCGAGCGGGAAGCCAAAACCTCCTCGGTATACTCGAATAGGCCTGTATTGTCTGTTTTGAAGTGGATGATTCCCCCTGCTTTTACGAGCTGCTTGTACATTTCCAAAAATCTGGCTGAGGTCAAGCGTCGCTTTTCATCCCCATCACGTGGAAAAGGATCTGGAAAGGTAATCCACAGTTCAGAAATCTCACTTGGCGCAAAAAAACTATCCAGTTGTTGAATTTGGGTTCGCAAGAAGGCCACATTGTGAATGCCTTCGGCAGTAGCAGTAGAGCTCCCTTTCCAGATTCTACTTCCTTTGATATCTACTCCAATAAAGTTTTGTGTGGGATACTGTCTTCCTAGACCCAAGGTAAACTCCCCTCTTCCGCAAGCAAGTTCCACAACTAGGGGTTGCTCATTTTGAAACTGAAGCGCATTCCACTGCCCTTTAATCTGTTCAAAAATAGGCTTGCCTGCCTGGACTACATTGGGATTGACTTCGTTTTGGGCAAAGCGAACCAGTTTTTTTCTACTCATTAGAGGTCTTCAATTTCTGCGACCACAAAAGTACTACCTCCAATAAATATCAGGTCATCTGCTCCTGCATTTTTTCGAGCAAATTCAATCGCATCCGCCACTTTGGGAATTACCTGTCCCATTAAACCCTTTTCCAATGCCTTGCTTGCCAATATATCTGCATCCATTGCGCGTGGGATGCTTGCTTGGCAAAAAATATAGGTGGCATCTTTTGGTAGTAAGTCCAAAACTTTGGAGATATCCTTGTCATTCACCATCCCGATCACCATCCAAAGTTGGTTGTAGTGGTATTTTTTGAGTTGATTCACCACTTCCAATATCCCCGCTTCGTTGTGACCTGTATCGGCGATAGTGAGTGGTTGGGTTTGCAAAATCTGCCACCTGCCTTTTAGGCCTGTTTGCTCTGAAACATTAGCTAAACCCAATTGAAGCGCCTCTTTAGTGAGATTCCAGCCTTGTTTCCGCATTTGTTGCACCGCCTCCAAAATTCCCGGCAAATTGTATCGCTGGTAATCTCCTCTCAAGCCAAATTCCAATTCAAAAGCATCAGATCTACCCTTTGCTTGATATTTGGCGAGTTGTGATGCTTCCTGATCCGAATTTTGGATTCGAGTTACCTCCCATTGCTGTTCTGCAAAAACAAGATTGGCTTGCATGTCTACAGCCTTTTGGAGAAATACGGATTGGATTTCTTGTTGCGTATGGCTAATCACCACAGGTACACCCTGCTTGATGACGCCTGCCTTTTCCCCAGCAATCAGGGGAAGGGTATCTCCCAGAAATTGGGTGTGGTCAAAGCCTATATTGGTAATGACGCATAGTTCGGGAGAAATTACATTGGTACTATCCAATCGCCCTCCCATACCTACCTCGATGATAGCAATATCCACTGCTTCCTTGGCAAAATACCAAAAGGCCAAGCCTACCGTCATTTCAAAAAAACTGGGCTGCAGTTGATCCAAAAAATCCTTGTGGATGGCCACAAATTCAACTACATCGTCTTTGTTGATTTCTTCGCCATTCACTCGAATTCGTTCGGTAAATGACTTCAGGTGTGGTGAGGTATACAATCCTGTTTTGTAGCTTGCAGCTTGAAATACGGATGCCAAGGAATGGGAAGTACTACCCTTGCCATTGGTACCCGCTACGTGGATTGATTTGAATTGCTTTTGAGGATTCCCCAAGTGGGTACAAAGGGCTATGGTGTTGGTTAAATCGGCTTTGTACGCGGATGCTCCTACCCGCTGAAACATGGGTAAGGCATTAAAAAGGTAATCCAACGTCTCTTGGTAATTCATGTTTACTCCACCTTGATCACAAAGGTGATTTTGCCCTTGGAGAATTCTGCGGCAGAGCCTCCAGATTTTTTAAAATCCAGTTGATTGACTACCTCACGGTAGTAAGCCAATACTTCGTTGGAAACATTGTATTCCAGAGGGAGTGCTTGAACGACCTTTCCTGTACCATCCACGGTGATATTAAAAACAATTCGACCATTGCGAGTGGATACACGATCATTGATAGTTGGTTTTGAGGCAAAATCCCAACCCGCTAAGTCAAGGCTATAGCCAGCGCCTCCAGCGGCACCTTTGCCCGAACCGGAACCTTGTAAAGCCCTACCATCTACAGTTCCTGTGGGTTTTCCCTGATCACCAGATCCATTGGTGTTCCCTTGTCCAGAAGCAGAATTTGGATTAGAACCATTACCTGCTTTCCCACCTGCACCAAATAGTGCTCGCTGATCCACCTTTTGCGGTTCATTTGTCTTTTGGCTACTCGAAGCTTCTTTCTTTTCCTCTTTTAATGGTGTTTCATTGGCAGTAGTTTCCCCTTTGATTGGAGAAATTTGCGTACTGACTGCCCGATTAGTGGTTGGCTTCGTAGTTGAGGCGGCGGCGTTACTTGTAGCAACAGTAGTTTGAGTTGCGGGAACGATTTCACCAGGTGCCGGAGCTTCAGTGACAGGGATTTCGGAAGAATTGGGCAGCACTTCAGATGGATCTCCCGAACCAAAATCCGAAAACCCCAAATTCAATTCCAAACCATAGGTTGGGATGGGTGGATTGGGTTGCTCCCATACGACCATGAAGTAAAAAGCCAAAAACAACAGCAGCTGAATCACTAAAGTGACTAGAGCGGATTGAATCCGACTTTTTCGTTCAAGTGAATTTGAATTCACCTCGAGCATCAGTTGTAGGGTTTGGTAGCAATGGATACATTGGCACCCAGCCCAGCTGCGATGCCCCCAATTTCCACTAAGTATTCCACAGGTACTTCCTTATCCAAATGCAGGACAACCTGACCTTTTTTGCCTTCCAATAAAGGCGTTAATACATTCTTCAATTGCTCACGGGAAGTGAGTTGATCGTTGACTGAAAATTGCAAATCCTTCGTTACCGAAACAGTCACCTCTTGCATCACAATGTCAGAGGTTTCACTGGAGGGTAAATTTACCGAAAGCCCAGATGGGGTAATGAAGGAAGAGGTGAGCATGAAAAAAATAAGCAAAAGGAAGATGATGTCCGTCATAGAGGACATGCTGAAGGAAGTATCTACTTTATTTTTTTGCTGGAGTCCCATACTTATTTATCCTGAAGAAGGTCAATAAATTCGATAGAGGTATATTCCATGTGATGCACCAATTTGGACACCTGGGTGACCAAATAGTTGTATCCTAAATAGGCTATAATTCCCACAACCAAACCAGCTGCTGTAGTAATCATGGCTTCGTAAATCCCAGAAGAAAGTAGCTTGGGTGATACCATTCCGTCTTCTTGAGCGATGGAAATAAATGCTTGGATCATCCCCGTAACTGTTCCTAGGAACCCGATCATGGGTGCAGCACCTGAAACCGTAGCCAGGACGCCTAAGTTCTTTTCCAATTTATAGATTTCCAGTTTGCCTACATTTTCGATAGCAACCTCGATATTTTTCAATGGAGACCCGATTCGATCTATCCCTTTGGAAATCATATTGGCTACAGGCGTATTGTCACCCGCACAGAGCATCTTTGCTTTTTCAACTTGACCACTTTGGACCAATACCTTGACCTGATCCATCAAATGACCAGGTGTTTTGGAAGCCTTTTTGATCACCAAAAGCTTCTGGACAAAGATGAAAATAGCCAATACAAATAAAACGTAAAGCGGGATCATCATGTAACCTCCTTTAATCAGGAGGTCTAGCAAACCAATGGATTGTGTAGTGGCTTCGACAGCTGCTGGCGCGGTGGCCACAGAATCAATAGCAAGTGTTTGTAATAGCATCGTCATCAATAGTTCAATATCCAATAACTTTTAGCACTTTCTGCTTTCAAGGCTGTTAATTTGATTGAAGCTTCGTTCAAATTCGTATACGATCCCATAGCCAATCGGTAATTTGGATTTTTATCAAAAGGATACACCAAATAGTACTCTGGAAATTTATTGCCAATTTTTTGAATAAATCTCATGGCTTCATCCTCACTTCCAAAACTACCAATGACTATAAAAAACCTTGCATTTGAATCTTTATTCTCAATTCGAATCAACTTAGAATTAGTTGCAATTGATGTGCCAGAATTGACGGTACCTGTGGATGATTCTGGAGAAGAAAGTAATGTTGAATCTTGAACTGACATTGAATCAACGGCATTGGTGGTCGAAGAAACAACCTCATTTACTTCTTTAGTTTGAGCTGGTAAAGCAGGTTTTTCGGTTTGATTTACTTCAAATCCATTTACAAACGTCTCATTGACCATTAATTGCCAAACAATAGTTGAAACTGCTGCAATCAGAATTACCAAAACAACCCAAACCCAAGCCTTAGATTTCTTTGGAACCTCCTTTGAAGGAATGGAAGGGGAAACCACTGGCCTAGTAGGTTTTGGTTCAATTTTTCTTTCTTCAGTTGCTAAAGCGGGCTTTTTATCTGGTTGAGGTGAAGCCAATGGAACTTCTGGAGCTATTGACTTTACTTTTGTTTTCGAGGAGCCAAGTGGGCTAACTTCAACAAAGGGAAGTCCGAAATCCTTGGGATCTGACCATTGTTTGGGACTGGAATCTTTTTCTGCCATGATGCTAGTGAGAAGATACGAAACTAACTTAAAACTAGGTAAAGCCCAACCCTTTACCCTTGGGTAAATTAAAATTTGAAATTAAGTCCCCCTACCCCTTGAATTCCCCTGACTGGATAGTTCATCCATCGTGTATTGCTTCGATTCAGGATGTTGCTCCCAGAAGCAAATACAGAGAGCCTTGAAGAAATTGCATAATCCAGATTGAACTGGAGATCCACAAGAGCAGGAAGTTTGACTACTTCAGCTTGTACGG
>CAJBER010000177.1 GCA_903952135.1 uncultured Algoriphagus sp. | reverse complement strand
TGCTAATCCAGTTGGATTCTTCTTCTTGCACAAAACGGGGCGACTTGGGATAGAAAATTAATCCCATCCAATCTGGAACTACCGATGTAGCCAATTGTTGACAATTGACCCGCTCCCGCATACCGCAAACTTTAATTTCCATACCCTGTTTATCCACTAGTTTGCTCTCCCATTAAGCGTCTAAACTCTTGAATGAAGTCCATAGCTGCCTGCTCTGGACTGGAGGTTTTCATAAAGTTTTCCCCGATCAAAAAGCCATCGAAGCCTGCCTTTCGGAAAGCTACCAAGGTAGCTGGATCCGAAATCCCACTTTCTGAAATTTTGACCACCTGGTTGGGAATACGATCCACTAGCTCCAGGGAAGTTTCCAAAGAGACCTCGAAATTCTTCAGATTTCGGTTGTTGACACCAACCACATCCAAGGGCTCACAAAACGACTGTTCCAACTCTTCCAAGTTATGCACTTCCATCAGCACCTCAAGTCCTAGGCTTTGGGCAAAGCTGGCCAAGGAGTTGACTTTTGCTGGGGATAAAGCAGCAGCAATCAATAAAATACAATCAGCTCCCATGGCTTTGGCTTCCAAGATCTGGTACTCGTCCACCACAAAGTCTTTTCTCAAGATCGGGATAGTCACCTTTTTTCTAGCTAATTCTAAGTCTTCCGTACACCCTCCAAAGTAGTCTTGGTCTGTTAGCACCGATAGCGCGGAGGCACCGGCCTGCTCGTATCCCTTCGTCACCACCTCCACCGAGGAAGTACCGTTGATCAGTCCCTTGGAGGGAGACTTTCGCTTAAATTCGGTAATGATCCCAGATTTAGTGGGGTCGAGTAGAAATGACTTTAAGGAAAGTGGAGTTCTTGTAAATGCACTGCTTTTTTCCAAAACAGCAACAGGACATAGCTGCTTTCGCGCTTCCACTTCCAAGTACTTATCGGTAATGATTTTTTCTAGCGTATTCATCTGGAGCAGCTTAGTTGAAAGATACAGAGGTTTGGGGATGGATCAATCCTGTAAAGACACGTAGCGCCTTCCCACTCAGTAGCGTTTCTTTGGCTAGGTCAATTGCTTCCTCGAAGCCAAGCCCTTCACGAGCGGTCACCAGTGCTGCAGCGGCATTGGCGATCACGACCTGATTTTGAGCAGGGGTACCTTTGCCTCGAAGCACATCTTCAAAGATTCGGGCAGACTCAGCAATGGTGGTTCCTCCCAAAATGCTATCTGGAGAAAGTTGCTCCAAGCCAAGGCCTTGGGGGTGGTAAAGTTTCTCACCCGTGTTGGTGATCATTTTAAAGGGTCCGGTGAGCGATATTTCATCGTAGCCATCTAGGGCATGCAAGATTGCAAATCGGCCCTCCGTCTCTTGGTAGAGGTATCCATACAATCGAGCCAGTTCCAAACTGAATACGCCTACCAATTGCTTGCGAGGAAAACTTGGATTAACCATAGGTCCAAGCATATTGAAGAAGGTCTTTACTCCGAGTTCCTTTCGGATGGGAGCCACACTTTTCATAGCAGGGTGGAAAAGCGGCGCATGCAGGAAGCAAAGCCCCACCTGATCCAAACTGCGCCGCAGTTGGTCAGGATCCGAACTAAACTCGTATCCAAAATGGGCCAGCAAGTTGGAGGAACCACAAATAGAGGATACTCCCATATTGCCGTGTTTGGCCACCGCCTGTCCAGCTCCCGCGACGATAAAGGAGGAAAGCGTAGAGATATTGAAGGTGTCTTTGCCATCTCCACCCGTCCCGCAGAGGTCCATGGCATCGTATTCCGAAAGGTCGATGGGCACGCAGAGTTCGAGCATGGCTTCCCGGAAACCACGCAGTTCCTCCACCGTAATGCTACGCATCAGGAATACGGTCATAAAGGCAGCCACTTGACTGCTAGGATACGATCCTGTAGCCAGGTTTTTCAAGACCTCTTTCGCCTGCTGCTGAGAGAGCGTCTTGTGTGCAATGAGGTGATTTAATATGTCTTTCATCGGCGGATTGAAATCAGTTAGGATTGAAGCCAATTTTGGATCAACTGGGATCCGTATTCGGTGAGGATACTTTCTGGGTGAAATTGAAGCCCTCGGAGATCAAAGTGCTTGTG
>CAJBER010000176.1 GCA_903952135.1 uncultured Algoriphagus sp. | reverse complement strand
CGTAAGAAAGGCCTGCTTGGTGCGCCTTGATTTGCATCTCAATAGTCCATCCAAAATTCTGATCCACCATTCCCAAGGCAAGCAATTTCCCCCAATGAATTGCCCGAAAAGGCCCTAAATCAGAGAACGTAGCCCCATACATCCAGCGCATGAGCGTAGTGGCTAGCGCGTTGCCAAACACTTGTGGAATTGTCATGGAGCCAGCTTCACGCTGACCCAAGGAGCGAGACCCGATAACTAGGTCGGACTTTCCTCCGAGAATGGGTGTAATCAGCAACTCCAATTCCTGCGGATAATCACTGTAATCCCCATCCAAAAACACCAAAATATCAGGTTGAACTTCTTGCTGCTTGATCCAATCCATGGCAGTCAAACAAGCTTTTCCATAGCCCTTTTGTGGTTCAAATACCACCTTTGCTCCCGCTGCTGTCGCCACCTCAGCGGTTCGATCTGTCGAATTGTTATTGGCCACCACAACATGACGTACCAGTGCAGGAATATCCCCAATTACCTTGGTTATGGACTTTTCCTCATTGAAAGCAGGGATGATGACATCTACAATTGGAGGGGTATTCATAGCAAATATTAGCGAGTGCGTAAAGAGGAAATAAACACAAGGCTATAACCCAAGGCCAAAAGCCCATGAAAGGGTAAAAAAAGGAAATTGCCGTAGACAATCCCCAAGACCACCATCCCTCCAAACAAAAGCCCCATCCCTCCTTCTAGCCAAGTGCTCATAGGCAGAGCACGTAGTCGGTAGGCATTTGCCTGAAGTGAGACGCTACCAGCTTCTAGATTAAATTTTGGGGTACGGATAAAAGGGGATTTTTTGCCGGTCAATCCTTCCAGTACAGCCTGGGAATTGTGTAGGGCTAGACCCATGGATACCGAAAAAAAGAGGGGCAACTTCCACACAGCTCCGACAATGGACTTCGAAGAATACTGCTGCGCGGTAAGATAGGAAACCAAATACACCCCCGCTACGAGCACAAACCCAATTATGGAAATTACTGAAGCCCAAAAAAGTTCCAAAGGAATCAACTTGAACTGTACCCCCCACCAGAGCCCGATGCTGCAAAAGCTTGTCAAGAGGATGGCAATGAAAATGGTAGAATTGAACAAGTGGGCAAATGCATGAAATTTAATGCCCTTGGGGTGGTTTTCTTTGAGAACCTTTCCTGCATGTTTGACAGCACATTCGGCCCCGCCCTTGGTCCATCGAAATTGCTGGGATTTGATTGCTGAAAGAATCGGCGGCAATTCTGCTGGGGATTCGATTTCAGGTCGGTATACAAACTTCCATCCTTTTCGTTGGGCACGGTAACTCAAATCCAAATCCTCGGTCAAGGTGTCTGCCTCCCAGTTTCCCGCATCCAGAATGCACCCTTTTCTCCAAATCCCCGCCGTCCCATTGAAATTGATAAATGCCCCTTGCTGGTTTCTCCCCGACTGCTCAATCAAGAAATGAGCATCCAAGGCAAAAGCCTGCAGCTGTGTGAGGATGGAATAGTTTTGATTGAGGTGCGTCCAGCGGCTCTGCACCATACCCACTTGGGGGGAGGAAAAATAGGGCAGTGCCTTGATCAGAAAATCGGGATCCGGCACAAAATCTGCATCAAAGATTGCCACAAATTCGCCTTCAGCCGAGGGTAAGGCTTCTCGCAATGCCCCTGCCTTAAATCCTTGCCGATTGGTACGGTGGAGGTACTGAAAATTGACCGTTGGATAAGCCAACAACTTGGCCTGAATCAAGTCCGAAGTCTGATCCGTACTGTCATCCAAAACCTGAATTTGAAGCGAGTCACTAGGATAATTGAGTTTGGCTACTGCATCTATCAGTCGCTCGACTACATACAGTTCGTTGTAGATGGGAAGCTGCACCGTGACCTTTGGCCAAGGATTGGGAACCAGATGCGGAACCTGCTTTTCCCTTTTTCTAAACTTGAAGAAATTTACCAACAAATGCCCTTGCGCCAGGCTGTACAAGAATATAAAACCCATCCCCAAAAAATAGAGGCCAGCACAGATATACAGGAGTACCATTTAGGATCTCAATTTGATGGAATCGTTGCCGATTAGGATCGGGAACTCGTGAATACGCCCCTCTTCGGGACCATTTTCCAACTTCAATACTCCACGTGGACAAACCGAGGAACAAACCCCACAACCCACGCAAGAGGAACGCACGATATTTTGACCTTGCTGCGCGTAAGCCCGCACATCAATCCCCATCTCGCAATGGGTAGAGCAATTGCCGCAAGAGATGCATTGTCCTCCATTGGTAGTGATGCGGAAGCGGGATTTAAATCGTTGCACCAAACCCAAATAGGCTGCCAAAGGACAACCAAAACGACACCAAACCCGATTTCCCATGAAGGGATAAAAACCAGTTCCCACTACTCCCGCGAACGCAGAGCCAATGGCAAATCCATAAAAAGAATGTAATTGATTGGTTACCTGCCCTAAAAGACTGAAGGAAGAAAAATAGTTGATAATGGTTAAGGAGGTCATGACTACCGCCAAAGCAAGTACGCCATGGATCATCCAACGCTCCCATTGCCAGGCCTTCAGGGACTTGTCAGAAAGGTGACGAAATCCATCCCCTACCGTCTCTGCCAAGCCTCCACAGCCACAGACCCAGGAGCAATACCAGCGTTTGCCGTAGAAATAGGTAAATACCGGCACACCAATTACAATCAGCAGAATCCCCCAAATCAACATAAAAAGCCCTACTCCACCACTTGACAAAAAGGTGTCTATCTGGTAATCGTAGAAGAAATCGTAATCCAAAGGCCAGATATTCTTGAAATCAAAATAGGGCTTATTCAACAAAACAAGCACTTCAGGAATAAGGAAGGCAAATGCGGTTTGAAAGAATACCACCGAAGCCGTGCGCAGCTGCTGGTACTTGTTGTCCCGGTACTTCAACACCATCCGAATCCCCATCACACCTATCGCCAAGGTGTACACCAAACCATACAAAAACCATTGGCTGGCAGGCCCCCCTGACAAGAATTGAGCAATAGGCTCTACCATCCAGACCAAAGGGCTGAGGTAAGCTGGAATCCAGTACAAAATCACATAAAATCCAATCAGGTAGGTACCCGTAAGCATTCCTAGTACACCTCTATTCTTGAGCGAGGAATGGAATACTCCGGTATGCGCCAAGCTCGTATGCGCCGAGCCAGATCCGGCAAACTGAAAAAGTACTCCTCCCAAGACTACAAGACCTATCGACAAGGCCAAACTGGTCCATGGATGCGATCGAGCAGGTCCTTCGCCAGCCGCTTTGGCCAAGGCAAATCCATAATCGTCCCAAATCACTTGATCCCAAGCTTGTTTTGCTTTCAGTTCCTCGTTGTAGGGATCAAAATTGGAAGAATAAGCACTTAAAAAAGCATGGGTGGAAGAGTAGCTTTGTCCATACATGGGCTGCAGGAGTTCGGCTAACTTTTCCCGGTGGATCTCTTTGACTTGATCCTGCACCATTGCTTCTGTCAAGCGATAGCTGCTCAAAAACGGCAGTGCCGTAAAGACCAACATGCCTACTAAAAACAGAACAAGACCGATTACTTGAATTCCTCTCATTGACTTGCCCCGAATAATTTTTGGAAAAAGGATTTTTTGGATGAGACGATTGCCCCTCCAAATTGCCGTTGATATGCGGCTTGAATATCGAGGTGGTAAGGTGCATAAAATTCTGGATCGAATACTCCCTTACCTAGCTCCTGCATGACTTTTTTCCCAGACCACTTTTCGCGAATCGCGCGATCAAAGAATTCATGTCGCAGTCGAAAGCCCAAATTAACAACGCCTACAATTTTCCCTTCTTGGTCTAGGCTCATGCGAAAAGAGACTTTGCCATCTCGATGTTCCCAAAAGAAATCTTGTACTCCTTCCACCGGTTCCGCTGCTACCCATCCATACGTTTGGTATTCGATGGCAAAGAATTTTGCAGAATTGAACCATACACCTGTTTGGTAGGTCACTGGCTTATTGCAAAAATTATAGGCCAAGGTCTCCCCATGCATTCTGCCGGTATACCAAACTTGCTCCAAGTTCTTTCTACCTGGCCCAGGAGGCTTTTCAAATTCCGCACAATCTCCAATGGCATACACATCAGACACCGAAGTTTCAAAATAAGCATTGACCTTCACCCCTTTACCAATCGCCAAGGAGTTATTTTTTAGGAAATCCACATTTGGAGTCACTCCGGTAGCTATGCCTACAAAGCCACAAGGAATTTCTTCCCCAGTAGAAGTAATCACAGCTCGAACGTTCCCCCCCGCATCGGATAAAATTTCTTTCAATTCCGTTCCAAGTCGAAGGTCGATCGCATGTTCTCGAATGTGTTTTTGCACCAAGTCTGCTTCCGCTTCAGGGAGAACTTGCTCCCAAAATCGATTTTCGCGAACCAAGAAGGTGACCGGGATTTTCTTGTAGGTCAGCATTTCAGCCAATTCAATTCCAATCAATCCCCCTCCCACAATCACTGCTCGTTCCATCGGTTGACTAGTGATGGCTTCCATCGACTCCAAGTCTTGCTTGGAATATAGGCCTTGCACCCCCTTCAACTGCTGTCCAGGCCATCCGAAGAAGGCAGGCTTGGATCCAGTGGCCAAAACAAGAACATCGTAGTTCAGTGTCTCTCCCGACTCAAAAACCAAGGTCTTGG
>CAJBER010000175.1 GCA_903952135.1 uncultured Algoriphagus sp. | reverse complement strand
TCCATTCGGATTTTCTCCTTTAATACGGGATTGTACAAACTGGCTTTTTCTAGGTAAAGCTTAGCGGATTCAAATTGCCCTGATTCCATAGCCACTAGTGCTAGGCCATAGTAGCCATAGCCCAACTCCCTTCCCTGGATCACGGAAGCTTCAAATGCGGCACTGGCCGCGAGGTAATCACCCAGTAGGAAATGGGCGATTCCTTTATTGAAAAAATCTTCTGCTCTAAGCTTGGGTACATTAAAACGAAGTAAGGACAACTTGTAATCTCCACGTCGGATGTCCAATGCGCCACGCAGCAAATCGATGGCCGAGGCTAGGGATTCATCTCCTTTTGCTAGGACAGAAGCTTCCGAAAGGATTTTGTATGCTTCCCAATACTCCCCTTGGAGTACTTTGAGCTGTCCTTGATTGTACAGAATCAAGGCATTTGGCTTGGATTGGTTTGCGGCATCCAATAGGCGTGCAGCTTCATTCCACAAAACTTCGCGTGAACCCAGGTCCTGAAGTTGCTGAGATTGGCGCATGCGTACCACCGCCAAATTAAGTAATGGGCCTGGGCGATCATACCACTTGGCCATGCTGGCAAATAAAGAAGCCTGCTGCTCCAAATCTTGGCTTCCTGCTGCAGCTTTCTCCCATTCGGCATAGGAAAGCCTGTTGACACCCCCTGTACGAAGAGACTCCTGAAGGCGGTTTCGCTGCTCCCGATTCAAACCCAGATAGGGCTTGGCTGTAAATTCCACCTTCACGGTTCGCAACTTGGGATAAAGCTGCGCCGCCACCCGATCAAAATCCGGCAAGCTTTTAAGTCGTACCCCTTTTTCTAAAAAAGATTCCTCTGAAAGCAACACCTTATAGTAAGACTCCTTGGTTGCCTCGGGCAAGTCCTCGTAGTCGGCGAGCAAGATTCGGAAATCAAACCAATTGTTCCAGCGAGATTGCGTCTTGATTTGTTGTTCGTCTAGCTCAGGAAAAAAGGAGAGCAATTTTTGACCAACTACTTCTGCTCTGCGGTAGCCCAGTTGACTAGTTCGCCCTTCTGCCTGTTCGGGAGATTGCAATCCGGTCAACTGTACTGAAAGAATTTCTGGGTTTTGATTTAAAAAATCTCCCAATTGCTTTCTTACTTCTTCATTACCCAGCCCAGGGTTCCAGTCCGACTTGCCGGGAGCAAACTGAAAATACACGGTCTTGGTTTGCGGGATTGTTGGTAGGGATTTTTGTTGGAAATCGTAGCGCCCGACTTCAGGAATTGCTTCTCCCACTGTATATTGTCCCAATCGCACCATGAGCTGTGGTGCCCGTACCCCCTTGGCTAGAATTCTCTTTTCTGTAGGAACTTTATTTTTGCCTTCAAAAAACTGAAGCTCAAGCACTGCCCCTTCCATCCAGGAGAGAAAAGGAATTTTAACACTTTTTTGATATGCATCTACACCACTCTGCTTTGTAAGCGGTAGTGGACCCAATTCCAAACTGTCTTGGGCTGACTTCAGCCAAAGTTTCAATCCAGGTTGCTTGGCCAATACCCCTGAGCTTACAGGCAATTTTCCAGAAAGTGAAAATTGGATCGAATCTTGTACTACGGTGAGCTTATCTGGAACAAGACCTACGCTAATCAAATACTTCAAGGGCTTTTCCTTTTTGGATTGCTGTGCAAAAAGAGAAGTTGTGGTGAAAAAAAATAGCGTGCCAAGACAAAACAATCTGATAATCAAGCTAGTTTGAATAGTGCCTGAATTTTTCAGTATCTTTACACCCATCTGTTTTGCCCCAACCATGGAAAAATTGAAATTATTTTTTGAAGAACGCGCCTTTGGCGTTTGCTCCAAACTTGGAGAAAAAATGCGTTTTCCTATTGACAGCATTCGCCTATTTTTCATCTATACTTCATTTATTACTCTAGGATCTCCTGTAGTGCTCTACGTTTCCCTAGCGATGATGATGAAAATTAGAACCTATTTTCGAAAAAAGAACCATCCTGCACTTTTTGACTAAAGATCAGTAAACTTTTTGACGCCTCTGAAAAGCTGATGGCCAAAAATAAAGTGAACAGGTCCAGTACTATTCCCTTTTTGTATGGGCACCTTGGGTAACTGCTTCTTTTTAGAGCTACTCAAGAAATCTGAATATCCAGAAAGAATTGCTTTTGCAAAGCCGGCCTGTCCTTTGAGCAAATATTGCAATGCCGCTAGAGCCTCTAGCGCAGCTTTGACAAGGAATACCCCTATAAATCGCAAGATCCCTACATTCTTGTAGAGCATGGAGAGGCTATTTCGAATGTTGAGGTGTAATTTTCGAGCGCTTCCTCGATCCAAGGTGGCTCCACCCAAGTGGTACACGGTTACGGAACCTAGGTATCCGATTTTTTTTCCCGATTGACGCAGCCTCCAACAAAGATCGATTTCTTCCATGTGGGCAAAGAAGTCCAGATCAAATCCCTCCTGCGCAAAAAAATCTGATGCACGAATGGCCATGCAGGCACCCGAAGCCCAATCCACTTCTAAGCTATCGTCGTATTGTCCCTGGTCCTGCTCCAAGTGACTCCAAATCCGCCCTCGACAATAGGGGTAGCCGAAAGCATCCAGAAATCCTCCCCCCGCACCTGCGTAATCAAAGTAGGATTTATCCTTCCAGGACAAAATTTTCGGTTGAGCTGCCGCATAGGACTCATTCTCTTCAAGGAAGTGTAGCAGCCCTCGGTCCCAACCCGGAGTTACCTCCAAATCTGTATTGATTAAAATGAAGTAGGCGTATTGTCCACGCAATTGCTCCAATCCGAAATTGTAACCCCCGGTAAAACCATGGTTTATTTCCAACAAAATCAGGTTTACCTGCGGAAACTCGCGGCGCACATAGTCCAAGGAACCATCAGTACTGGCGTTGTCTATCATCCATAGATCATGGGAACTATGGTTTACTACGGAAGGTAAAAAAGTAGGTAAAACTGTTTCTCCGTTGTAATTGAGTAGAACGATCGCGCAAGGTTTCATCCAAACAAATTACCTAAGTCCATGCCAGGAATAGAAGGAATCATCCCTTCGGTTGCAGCCTTCATTTCTTGCTTGATTTTTTCATCTATGGCCTCCATGGCTTTGTTAGTAGCTGCCACGATCAAGTCACTCAGCATTTCTCGATCTTGAGGAGTGAGTAAGGACTCATCCAGTTCCATGGTGAGCACCTTCCGCTCTCCACTCACGACCACCTTCACCAAACCCGCGCCTGACTCCCCTTCTGCTCTCAAGTGCACCAGTTTAGCCTGCGCTTCTTTTATTTTGGCTTGGGCTTCTTTTACCTTGCCCATCATGCTCATGAAATCAAACATATCTTGCTGTAGTTATTTTTTAGTAAACACCCTGAGGAGGCACTTGTTTGGTTTAGCACTTATTCAGCACCCTTCAACTTCGCTATGGCATCGGTTAAACTCAGGGCCTCTTGCTCACCCGTCGCCAAGTTCTTTAGCATAAGCGTACCCGATTCGATTTCCTCATCTCCACAAATTCCTACGAAAGGAAGTTCCTTTTTGGAAGCGTACTCGAGTTGCTTTTTGAGTTTGGTCATCTCTGGATAGAGTTCCGCTTTCACTCCCGCATCTCTCATGGCAGTCAAACAACGTAATCCATAGTCAAATCCTGCTTGGTCAAAATGCGTCAAAAGCACTTGGGTACCCGCAAGTCTGTCTACTGGAAACAGGTTTAACTCCTCCAATACGTCATACAAGCGATCTACCCCAAAGGAAAAGCCAACTCCAGGCACACCCGGTAAGCCGAATACCCCTGTTAGGTTATCGTATCTACCACCCCCACTTACCGAACCGATGGACACTCCGTTTACCTTTACCTCAAAGATGGCACCTGTATAATAAGACAATCCTCGGGCTAGCATGGGATCAAAATCCACATGATCCAAGTTGGTACCTAGCTGCTCGAGCAGGCGAAAAACCTCCTCCAACTCCTGCACTCCTTGCAATCCAATGGGGGATTGGCTAAGAAATTGGGTCAAGACTGCCAATCGCTCCTTTACTCCAGTGGCTAAATCCACAAGGGGAAGCAACTTTTGCATCGCAGCTTCTCCAAATCCTCGTTGAAGCAGCTCTTCCTTCACCTTTTCCCAACCTATCTTATCCAACTTGTCAATGGCCACGCAGAGCGGACCTTCTTTACCCTGCTCGCCAATGGCTTCAGCGATGCCGGTCAAGATTTTTCGATTATTTACTTTAATGGCGTAATCCTTCAGCCCAAGCTTGGCAAATACCCGTCTGATCATCAAGATGATTTCTGCCTCGCATAACAAACTTTCAGTTCCCACCACATCGGCATCACACTGGTAGAATTCCCGGTACCTGCCTTTTTGAGGACGATCTGCTCGCCAAACGGGCTGAATCTGATAGCGCTTAAATGGGAAAGAAAGCTCGTTGCGGTTCATGGCCACGTAACGCGCAAAAGGCACCGTCAGGTCATATCGGAGCCCTTTTTCGGAAAGCTTAGTCAAATTCGCAGCAGAACCCTTGGCTAAATCTTCTGGAGCCAAGTCTTTCAAAAAATCTCCACTATTTAAAATTTTAAAGAGCAACTGATCCCCTTCCTCACCATACTTGCCTGTGAGCGTACTCAGATTTTCCATGGATGGAGTTTCGATCTGCTGGAACCCAAAGAGCTGAAAAGTATCCTTGATGGCATCTAGAATGTAATTTCTTCGTGCCATTTGAACCGGACCAAAATCGCGTGTTCCTTTGGGAAGGCTAGGCTTTTGCATGGTGATTTTTCAAAATTGAACTCAAATTTACCCAAAATTCCCAAAATGAAGGAAGCATCTCTTGGAAAGGCAAGAATAAAATCAAAAGATTTGTAGGCAGAAAAGATAAGTTTATATACTTTTGCAATCCGTTTCGAAATCAAAAAATTTAACTACATACGACCATGGGTGTTACTACGCTTAAAAGAAAACTGAAAAGAAAAAGACAAGGTCAGACTGGACGAGTGATCAAAATCAAGCAATTGTGCGCGAAGCCTGTGATCAAAAATGTTGACGTTGAGGCTATCAAGGCTTCTTTCGAGAAATAATTCGATCTTTTTCTGAAGATATTAAATAGCGGCCCTGGCCGCTATTTTTTTTTTTAGCCTGCAGTAATTTTCCCTCTTTTCCCCAACTCGACGACACGGAGATTGGTGATTTTTCCGGAATCCAGTTCAAAAAGTAGGAGGGTTCGCATCTGGTGAAATCCATGCTGCCCTACCGCACCCGGATTCATGTACAGACAGTTGATTTCCCGGTCAAATTCCACTCGGCAGATATGGGAATGCCCGCAGACAAAAAGTTGCGCTTTCTGGGACTTCAACCTTGTTTTGACTCCATTGGCATAGCGCGGCGGCAGCCCTCCAATATGGGTCATGGCCACTTTTACTCCTTCTAATTCAAATTCCTGCCATTCTGGAAATAGTTCTTGAACCGCTTGATCATCAATATTTCCAAATACCCCACGTAGCCGCTTTCCTTTAGGCAAGATTTCCAAGATTGCCGGATCACCCACATCTCCAGCATGCCAAATCTCATCCACTTCTTGCAGGTATTCACCGATTTTGTGATCTAAGTAACTGTGGGAATCCGAAATCAATCCAATCTTTAGCGGCATATTGAGAAGAAAGCAGTAAATTTTCGAATCAATTAGGCAGTTGTTTCCGCAATAACCAAATCCTTCGATGAAAAACACCTTCGTTCTTTTCGCCCTCCTTTTTTTACTTGGCTTCCAAGGCTACGCACAAACAGCAGCTCCAGATTCCATTCAGGTGCTCTCCATTCCTCAATTTGAAAAAATGGCTGCCAAAAAGAAATCGAAAATCATCGACGTACGTACCCCAGAGGAGGTAGCCGAAGGTCATCTGGCTGATGCCACCACGGTTAATTTTTTAAGCCCTGATTTCGCCTCACAAGTGGCCTCATTGAATAAAAAAGGAACCTACTTGCTCTATTGCCGCTCAGGCAGTCGCACGCGAAAAGCTGCGGATGCGATGCAAAAAATGGGTTTTAAACACGTCTACATGCTTGAAGGCGGGATTAATGCCTGGAAAGAGGCAGGTAAGGCAGTTGAAAAATGAGTTCTTTTCGTTCGATCAATCCCTGGAATGGAGAGATCCTCCAGGAATACCCATCCACAACTCCAGCAGCAGTAGAAAAGGCACTAGCCTTGGCGGAGCATTGCTTTGATTCCTGGCGCTCACAATCAAGCTTAGAAAAATCATACCTTTTTCGCCAACTCGCTCAGCTATTGCGTGCTCGAAAAGAGGAATTGGCGCGACTCATTAGCCTTGAGGTAGGGAAAGTAATTTCCGAATCACGCGCCGAAATTGAAAAATGTGCCCTCGTCTGTGAATTTTATGCGGAGCGAGTAGATGAGTTTTTAGCCCCCGAATCCATTATTCTCCCAGACCAAACCAAAGCAAAGGTCATCTTCCAGGCTTCAGGAATCATCTTGGCAATAATGCCTTGGAATTTCCCGTTTTGGCAGGTATTCCGATTTGCAGTCCCCACGCTGATTGCAGGAAATGTGGGGGTACTCAAACATGCTTCGAATGTGCCCCAATGCGCTCTGGTAATCCAGCGCCTTTTTGAAGAAGCCGGGTTTCCTCCCGGTTGCTTTCAAACCCTGTTGCTGGATGGTCCTAGCGCTACTGCCCTTTTGGATGACCCTCGTATCAAAGGGGTAAGTCTTACAGGCAGTGAAAAAGCCGGGGCCACTGTGGCAGCTGCCGCAGGAAAAAATTTAAAGAAATCACTGCTCGAACTCGGAGGCAGCGACCCATTTATCGTCCTTGCAGACGCAGACCTCCCACTCGCAGCCTCCACAGCAGTCAAAGCCCGAATGGTCAATTTTGGACAAAGCTGCATTGCTGCCAAACGGTTTATCATTGAGGAGCCCGTTTACGATGCGTTTGTAACCCTTTTTCTGGAAGAACTCAAAAAGCTTAAACCTGGCAATCCTTTGGATGAACATGCCTCCTACGCTTGCATGGCGCGGCCTGACCTGGCTGCCGAACTTTACGAGCAAGTGCGTGAAACTGTAGCCCTTGGCGCTCGGGTCTTGACAGGTGGCAAGGCACCAGAACCGGGTTCAGCATGCTTCGAACCTACCATTCTAGAAAATATTCCCAAAGGATCCCCAGCTTATTCGGAAGAACTTTTTGGGCCAGTGGCCAGCCTCTTTAAGGTAGCCTCATTTCAAGAAGCAATTGCTTTGGCCAATGCTACCGAATATGGCTTAGGCGCCTCCGTCTGGACTACTAACCCCAGAGCGGATTTTGCTGTGTACCTAGAATCGGGGGTAGTGTTTCTCAATGCACAAGTAGCCTCTCATCCAATGTTGCCTTTTGGGGGCATCAAAAAATCAGGTTATGGGCGAGAATTGAGCAAACAAGGGATCTTGGAATTTGTCAATCTGAAAACCATCTACCTCGGCTGAGTGCCGCTAAAGACAAAGAAATGCATAGGCTTTGCAAATGCCCGATTCCTTTCTATTTTTACGAGCCAAAAATTTGTCCCTAAGCAATGAGAGAACTACAATTTCGGGAAGCCTTGAGAGAGGCGATGTCCGAGGAAATGAGACGAGACAAAAACGTCTTTTTAATGGGTGAAGAAGTTGCCGAATACAACGGTGCTTACAAAGTATCCCAAGGGATGCTGGATGAATTTGGTCCTGAGCGCGTATACGACACCCCAATCTCTGAACTTGGTTTTGCCGGTCTCGGAGTGGGTGCAGCGATGAATGGATTGAAACCCATCATCGAATTCATGACCTTCAACTTTTCATTGGTCGCCATCGATCAGATCATCAACTCTGCAGCTAAAATGTATGCCATGTCTGGTGGCGCCTATTCCGTGCCCATCGTTTTCCGTGGTCCTACAGGTAATGCAGGTCAATTGGGAGCAACCCACTCTTCGAACTTTGAAAACTGGTTTGCCAATACCCCTGGACTAAAAGTACTCGTTCCTTCCAATCCTTCCGATGCCAAGGGATTGCTGAAATCTGCCATTCGTGACCCAGATCCAGTGATTTTCATGGAGTCTGAAGTGATGTATTCTGACAAAGGAATGGTGCCCGATGGAGAATATTTAATTCCAATCGGCGTAGCAGACATCAAGCGCAAGGGCACAGACGTTACTGTGATTTCTTTCGGAAAGATGATGAAGGTAGCCCTTGAGGCAGCCGAAGAAATGGCCAAATCAGGTGTTTCCTGCGAAGTGATTGACTTGAGAACGGTTCGTCCAATCGATTACGCTACCTGTGTGGAGTCTGTGAAAAAAACCAACCGTGTGGTGATCGTAGAAGAAGCGAACCCCTTGGCGGGTATTTCTTCCGAACTCACCTACCATTTTCAACGCAATGCCTTTGACTACTTGGATGCTCCTGTCATCCGTGTCAACTCCATGGATATTCCGTTGAGTTATTCTCCAAGTTACATTGATGTGACCATCCCTAATGTAAAGCGAACCGTTGAAGCGATTCAACAAGTGCTCTAAAAGGCTTAAAATCTAGAATTAATTTAGTCAAACCCAGATCCTCCACGGTCTGGGTTTTTTATTTTTTTAAGGGCCCCTAGCTCCTACTAGAAATAAAAAAATCCCGAATTCAATGAATTCGGGATTAGTAGCTCAACCCATCTATTGTTTACTAGTTTATTAAAGCGGTTAATTGTTACGAACTGGAGCTCCTCCTTGTTCGCCTTGTCCTTCACCCCCATCTTTCAAGTCGTCGTTGGTGATGGATTTTCTCTTTTTAGGACGCTGATCCATGCTCATTTTTCCGATGCGGTAATTGAAGTTGATCTTAAAGTTCAAATTCTGAAGTCGAGAAGTACTGTTTTGTACAATGCTAGGTGTTACGATTTCGTTGCGGACGACTATCTCCTTCATGAGGAAATTTTCTGCACCAAAACCAAAGGATCCTCTCTTCTCTTTGAATTGCTTGTTGAAGTTCAATCCATAAGCTGCAAATCCACCAGAGGAGCCTTGTAACTGTACCTGACGGCCTCTCGCAAAGGTGAACAACTGAATTTGCCAATCTTTAGGCAAGGTGTAATTTCCGAATGCACGTCCACTGACTACCATGCCTTCGTTTTGCGCTGCAAACTTAGGATCGGTAAGGCCATTGTCCAGCATAGAGTAGTACAAATCCATGCCACCATTCAATGAAAGCTTGTTGTTCAGGTTCACATTGAAGAACAAGTTGGTTCCTACGGCCTGCTCACGACCAATGTTTTCGAAGCTCGTAAAGATGATGCCATCGTCACGCACGTTACGAATGGATTGAATGGAACCCGTGGTATTTCTGTAGAATCCTGTAAAATTCAAGGTGGTTCCTTTGATAAAGGTGCTGTACCCGATTTCATAGTTATCGGTCAATTCCGGATCTAGCTCAGGGTTACCTTGAGAAAGCTGCTGGGGATTGGAAGCTTCAATGTTGGGATTTAGAAAACGAAGCGAAGGTCGTTGGATTCGTCTGTTGTAGGCCAACTTGATCATGTTTCCGTTTTTCAGTTTTCTACTTGCATTTACGCTAGGAACTAGGGTCCCATAAGACGGAATTTCCGCCTTGAAGTCCGTTTTAAAGTCGGCATTGATAGTCGTGTACTCGTAGCGCAGTCCTGGCTTCAAGGTGTAGTTTTTGAGCAGCTGGAAGGTGTAGGAAAGGTACCCTGCAGTGACATTTTGATCGTAACTAAACTCATTGCTCAAAGTAGGGTCTGGTAAGGCCACATAGGCACCTGTAGGGCCCTGTGCTAGGAAATAGGAGAAGTCCGAGTAAGCCTTTCGCAAGATATTTTTCGCTCCATATTCAATGATTTGAGATCCCTTTTCATCGAGTGGAGTGACGTAGTCTACTTGAAGCGTAAATTCTTCGTTCTTGCTTGGGTTCACGTTTTTCAACCTAGAAAAGATGGTTTCAAGGTCATTTTCTTCAAAAAGCGTGTTTGTAAAGGAGTTTTCCCGGTTGTTTTTAGAATACAAGGTTAAGAAACTCAATTCCTTTCCTTTCTTCTCAAAGGTCTTCGTATAGTTCAAACTCACGTCCACCGAATTGGAGTTGTCCAGCGTATTACTTTCTCGGTTTTGCTGAGCGCGTACCACGTTATTTAAAGAATTCTGAGTAAGGAAATTGTACTGCCAGTTTTCAGAATTTCGAATACCGAAATTGACTGCTCCAGTAATGAAGTTTTTGTCATCGATTTCGTAGTCTACTCCAAAATTGTAGCGTCCAAAAATTTCGCTTCGTTCGGTATCTGCAGACTGTTGGGAAGTAGAAACGCTTCCATTGGCAAGGTTGGTCACTTGCTTGTTTTCAAAGCTTCCGAGGATATTGTATCCTGAACGGCCAAATCCACCTAAGGAAAAGCCCATTTTGCCTTTGCGCGCCGATCCTTGAAGACCCAAGTTGGACCCTCTCCAGCCTGCCGCAGAATTGATATTCAGCGTCATCCCTTGCAGGTTGTTTTTCTTAGTGACGATATTGATCACCCCTGAGGTACCTTCCGCATCAAATCGTGCGGAGGGCGAAGTGATCACTTCCACCGCCTTAATTTCGTCTGCAGGGATTTGTCTCAAGGCATCCGCAATGGAAGAAGCTGCAATGGCCGAAGGACGATTATCGATCAATACAAGAATGTTGGAGCTACCACGCATGGATACATTGCCATTCAAATCTACGGATAGCATGGGCACACGGCGCAATACATCTGTCGCATCTCCCCCCGCAGTGGTTCGGTCATTTTCCGCTTTGTAGATTGTGCGGTCTACTCGTTCTTCAATGAGTTCGCGCTGTCCCTGCACGGTGATTTCTTGCAATGCTACCCCTTCATCTGTAAGCGCGATTTCACCCAAATTGAGATCCACGTCCAAGGAATTCACGGTAATGGAACGCTTGACCGTCTCGTAGCCTAGGAAGGATAGTTGGAGTTCGTAGGTCCCTAGAGCAAATCCGGTGATGTAAAAAACGCCGTTTCCGTCAGCCACAGCACCCGCAACGGAAACCTCCGAGCCAGTTTTGTAGAGTGCAGCAGTGGCATAGCCTACTGGGCTGCCTGTCTTGAGGTCTTTCGCTACCCCAATGATTCGGGTAGGTTCTTTCTTTTCACTCGTCTGTTGGGCTTGTGCCCAACTCAAAGAGAGCAATTGAAAAAATAAGAGAAGTAATGTTACTTTTTTCATGGTTTAGTTTTCAAAGAGACTTTTATAGTCTCCCTATATACCACAAAGGTGGGGGTAATGTTTGGACTGCTCAAATCCGATAGACCAGTACAAGTCCCACGTCGACCAACTCCCCAAAAAGAGAGACCAATACTTTCCACTATAAATGAGAAGGATTGATGCGTCCATTCAGCCTCTTGGTGGGGAAGAAAGGGGTATTGGTAGATTTGATTGGGAAAGGAAAAAGAAAATAGTTTAGCTTCACCATTGAAAATCAAGACCATGTTCTCACAAACACGAAAAAGAAAGCTTTCCATTTTGGTTCACCTACTCGGTTGGATAATGCTCTGTGTGGTATTGCTTATCCTTTCCCCGCTCTCATGGCGGATGGGAGAACTAGAGTTACCAGTCCAATTCTGGTGGAAGCAAATCTACCTGGTAGGGCTATTGATCTCGATTTTTTACTTGAATGCATGGGGCATCGTTCCCAAATTTCTACTCAACGGAAAAAACTACCTCTACTTACTGGTCATCCTTCTGTGAGCTTTTCTTTTTTATGGACTCATCGTTTATTTCGAACAGTTTATCCACTATGGGCAAAAAATGCATGAACTTTTCAATCCAGGCAAACCCTATCTCCCCAACAAGCGCTGGGTGCCTGGAGATGTGTTTCAAATGCTCCTCTATGTGATTTCCATTGGCCTGAGTACCTCTGTGGCTTTGGTAGAAAAGTGGCAAAAAGACGAGGCTTTACGTGGGGAACTGGAGCGTCAACGCATCAATACGGAACTATCCTACTTGAAGGCGCAGATTAACCCTCATTTCTTTTTCAATACGCTAAACAACATCTATTCCTTGACCACCTTGGATGTGAGCAAGGCACAGGAAGCCCTATTGAAGCTTTCTCGAATGATGCGGTACGTGCTCTATGAAAATCAGAAAGACACCACCCTGCTCAGCAAGGAGGTAAAATTTATTGAAGATTACCTGGAATTGATGAAAATGCGCCTTTCTCAGAAAGTGCATCTTTTGGTGAAGTTGGAAGAGCCCAAGGAAGATTTGATCATCGCACCTATGCTTTTTCTCCCCTTCCTAGAAAATTGCTTCAAGCATGGGGTGAGCTCTCAACAGGAATCTGAGATCAGCATCAGTCTGGAAGTAATGGGCGATACCGTGTTTTTTGAAGCAAAAAATTCAATTTTCCCCATACCTCCGGATAGTCCTGAAGCACTGGAAAATGGCATCGGGCTGGTCAACACCCAACGACGATTGAGCTTGCTTTACCCAGAAAAACACCGCCTCAAATTGGGAAAAGATGAAAATTCTGGCCAATATGGAGTACATCTGACCATCAATCTGGCATGAAAATCTCCTGTGTAGCCATCGATGACGAGCCCTTGGCGCTTGACCTACTCAGTAAATTTATCCAACAAACTACCTTTTTGGAGCTTGTAGGCAAGTTTTCCAATGCAATCGAAGCCTTGGGCTACATCAATCAGCACGAGGTGAATCTGATATTTATGGACATCCAAATGCCAGATTTATCGGGAATGGAGCTTGCCAGAATCTTAGATGGAAAGAAAAATTCATCCCCCACCCGCGTGATTTTTTGTACCGCCTACCATCAATTCGCTTTGGAAGGCTACAAGGTTGAAGCCTTAGACTACCTGCTCAAGCCTTACAGCTACGAAGACTTTTTGGCTGCCGCCACCAAAGCCTACCAGTACTTTGGGCGAATTGGGACACCTGCTCAGCCAACCTCTTCCGCAAGTCAAACCCCTGCTGCCGATTATATTTTCTTGAAGGTAGAGTACCAACTAGTCAAAGTAGTGCTCAAAGACATCACCCATGTGGAAGCCTACAAGGATTACGTCAAGGTACATTTGAAATCCAAAAACCACCCCTTGCTTTCGCTTACTTCGATGAAAAACATGGAAGAACTCCTTCCCAAGGATCGGTTTATGCGGGTGCATCGGTCCTTCATCATTTCCTTGGACCACATCGATTCCATCGCCAAGAATGTAATCCATATCGGGAATCAACAAATCGCCGTGGGCGACTTGTACAAAGAGCAGTTTTCAGAATTTGTCAGCCGCTGGACGAATTGAACAGCCCAATGCTGATTTAAGGACATCCGGAACGATTTGAAAAATTATTGGGCGGAAATTTCCTTTTTTTAGAAGTATCCAGTCTCAACTAATTGATCTGGGAGAATTCCAATCAATTGAAAAACTTGTTTTGCCTCAACTTGTAACTCATTTTCTGATTTACTTCCATCAAATCCCTTGGTTTCAATTTCTAGGAAAACCCCACCAGTTACTGGCAAATCGAGGTGAATTGTAGAGTTTTGAAGTTGGTATATTTTTCTAGTTTTCTTGATTTCCCCAATAAGCTCTGAGGTTTCAAATAGCAAGTCGATTTCACGCTTACTTGGATTTAGATCATATCGATGTACCCTTGTCTTCTCAATATCCCCAATTTTAGTTCGCTCGTAATGGGTAATCAAGCTTCGAATTGTACTTTTTCTATACTTCAATTTTCCGTTTGGTACCTGAAAATAAAAATCATGTTGAAAATCCTCTGCCATGAAATTCGCACCGATCTCCTGCAATTTTTTTTCAATACTCGGTTTGCAGTCCACGACAGCTTTTAACGTAAAATCCACGTAGCTCATGAAATTGAAAGGCTTTTAATTGTAGAAATTTTTCGAGTGAGGATAAGTTCAAACCTACAAAATGATCCTTCCTAGAGCAAATCATCTAGCTTTCCTAGCCCTTCCCGCAAGCAAATCACTTCTTCGCCCGTACAGTCCAGGATGGTAGATGGAATCGCAGCCCCATATCCCCCATCGATGACCAGATCCACCTCATGCTGATACTTTTCAAAAATCAATTCCGGATCGGTACTGTATTCAATCGCGTCTTCTTCTCCCTGAAGCAAGGAGGTGGACAAAATGGGATGCCCTAGCAAATCCACAATTGCCCGAGGTATCCCATGGTTGGGGACACGAATCCCCACCGTCTTTTTCTGGCTATGCAGCATTTTGGGCACCTGAGAGTTGGCCTCCAAAATAAAGGTAAAGGGCCCAGGGAGTCCCTTTTTCATTAGTTTAAAAATAGGCTTAGAAATCACTCGGGTGTACTGAGCCAGGTGACTGAGGTCCGAGCAGACGATGGAAAAATTATGTTTTTTGGGATTGATGCCCTTGATCCTGCAGATTTTTTCAACTGCGCGGGGCTGGTTGATGTCGCAACCTAGGCCATAGACTGTATCGGTGGGGTAAATAATGACCCCTCCATCTCGGAGTACCTCCACCACCTGCTTAATTCGCCTTGGATCCGGGTTTTCTTCATACAATCGGATAAATTCCGCCATGGTTTCTTAGGTTAATCCCAGTAAATCCTCCCATTTGGACTGCACTTCTTGAACGAGCGGAAGATCTGCTGGCGCCCAATTCAAAGATAGGAGGTCTTCTTTGTTCAGCCACTGACTTTGGGCATGTTCCGTCAGTTTCAAGCTGCCCCCTTGCCAGGTGGCAAGAAAGGGGATTAACTGAATTTCCTTGGCGGGGTAATGATGCAGGACAGGAGTCAAGCTGCCACAGATTCGAATTTCAATAGATAGCTCCTCCCTGATTTCTCGGAGCAGGCAATTTTCTGGGCTTTCGCATGGCTCCACTTTTCCTCCAGGAAACTCCCAGCAACCCGGTAAATCCATGGTAGCACCACGCTGGGTGGCCAGGATTTTCCCCTCATGAAAAAGGACGAGACAGCTGACTTGGATGAGGTTCACGGCAAAATGAAAACGACTGAGTATCGAAATGTGAGGAATTCTTTAAATACTTTAGGAAACACAAAAATGCCACTTTTATTCGAAATATGGCTCTTTGGCCCTATTCAATTCGGCTCCGCAAGGGTACGGCCGAAGGAGAAGGTGATCCCTTGGCGATTATTTTCTATTTTTGTTTCTATGCAAATCGAGAAGCGCAAAAAACTACTCCTGGTCCTCCTGATTTCAGGCTCTGTACTGACCATTTCCATGACCTTTTACTTCTACCAGGTATTTCTAAGCCCCAATACCTTGCAGGATAAAAAGGAGCCCTACCTCCTAAAAATTCCTTCTGGGTCAGTTTATACCCAAGTAGCCGATCAACTGTATGAGGAAAAAATCATCAACGATGCCTTGAGCTTTAGCTTTGTAGCCAAGCTCTTGGGATATCAAGAGTTGGTGAAGCCAGGCTTGTATCAAGTGGAGCCTAACATGAGTAACCTTGACTTGGTGCGCATGCTAAGAGCCGGAAATCAGGTTCCTGTACAAGTTACCTTCAATACCATTCGAACGAAGGAAGAGCTTGCAGAAAAAATCACTGCCAACCTCGAAGTGAGTGAAGAACAAGTATTGGAGCTACTACAGGATTCGGCGTATATCCGTAGCCTAGATTTTAAAGAGGAGACTATCTTGAGTTTATTTATTCCAAACACCTACGAGTTTTGGTGGAATACTTCTGCTGAAGGGGTATTTGAGCGGATGAATGAAGAGTATCAAAAGTTTTGGACAGAGGAGCGCAAGGCAAAGGCCGCAGCCTTGGGATTGAGTCCGAAAGAAGTGAGTACGCTAGCATCCATTGTGCAGGCAGAAAGTCAGAAATCCGATGAGCGGGCGAGGATTGCAGGCGTATACCTAAACCGGCTTCGTACCCAAATGCCCTTACAGGCAGATCCTACGCTTGTTTTTGCTTTGGGAGATTTCACCCTTAAACGAGTATTAAATGTACATAAGGAGATCAATAGCCCTTACAATACCTATTTAAACCAGGGCCTCCCTCCGGGCCCCATCAACCTTCCGGACATCAATTCCTTAGATGCAGTACTTAATGCAGAAACCCACGAGTACCTCTATTTTTGCGCAAAAGAGGATTTCTCTGGCTACCATTCTTTTGCGGTTAGTTACAATGAGCACCTCAACAATGCGAAACGCTATCAACAGGCTTTGAACAAAGCTAATATTTACTGATATGTTTAAAGCCAAAACACAGATCCGAGTTCGCTACGCAGAAACAGACCAGATGGGGTATGTGTATTACGGCAACTATGCGATGTATTTCGAAGTGGCACGGGTAGAAGCCTTGCGATCTGTAGGATTTTCCTACCGAGAAATGGAAGATACCGGGATCCTAATGCCTGTGTTGGAAAGCCACATCACCTACCTCAAACCAGGGAAATACGATGATTTGCTTACCATCCATACCGTGATCCCTGAGCTTCCTAGTGTGAAAATTCGTTTTGAGTACCAGGTAAATAACGAGGCGGGAGAACAAATTGCACGAGGCTGGACGACCTTGGCTTTTCTCAAAAAAGAAAACCACCAACCTACTCGGCCACCAAAGAACTTGCAGGAATTGCTTCATCCCTATTTCAACTAAGCTAAGCACGCTGTGATCAAGGAAAGAATTTCTAAGTGGAGGATACGGTTTCAGCTGAAAGCTCGGGCCTTGAAAAAAATTCACTTCGGAAGTCAAAGTAAAAACCTATACGATGTCTTGCGGATTTTTATCCAGCAACTCAAAAAAGATGATATCAACGAGCGTGCTGGCTCTATGGCCTTTAGCTACACCATCGCCTTGTTTCCTTTGCTTTTATTTTTATTGAACCTAGTCCCCTATTTACAGGACTTTTTTCCTTTAGTAACTACCGACAATATCCTATCCTTTGTTCGAGGGATTATGCCTTGGGATGTGTATGGAAGCATCGAATCTACCTTACTGGATATCGTGTCCAAACCTCGACAAAGTCTCCTTTCTTTGGGTTTTTTCTTTGCGCTCTTTGCCTCTACTCAGGGGGTGGTATCGATGATGAATTCCTTCAATTCGGTGTATAAAACAAAGGAAAATCGAAGCTGGCTTGAAAGTCGAGGCATTGCGGTAGCCATTGTCCTG
Organism: uncultured Algoriphagus sp.; assembly: GCA_903952135.1. Classification (GTDB taxonomy): domain Bacteria; phylum Bacteroidota; class Bacteroidia; order Cytophagales; family Cyclobacteriaceae; genus Algoriphagus. The sequence goes on along the minus strand of CAJBER010000175.1, from coordinate 2,012 downwards.
ATTTTGGTAGTGACCATTATTGCCGCAAGCTCAGTCATGATTGTTGGAGGCTACTTTATTTCAGAATTGAGGGAAACTAACTTATTTTCCAGTGGGTTTGTGATTTTCCTGTTCAATACGCTCAAATTCTTCATTCTCCTTTCTGTATTCTACCTGACGTCTGCCTTTATTTTTCGTTTTGCTCCCGCCATCCACGACAAATGGCACTTCTTCTCCACAGGGGCTCAGCTTGCAGGATTCTTGATTACGCTATCCTTTTACAGCTTTATTTTTTACTTGGAAAATTTTGCAAGCTACAACAAGCTGTATGGCTCAATCGGTACAATCATCGCTTTAATGCTATGGCTATACCTAACATCTGTAATCGTATTGGTTTGCTTTGAAGTGAATGTGAGTTTTGACTTGGCAGAAGAAAAACAGCGAAACAGGGACAATTTGAAAAAGTTAATGGCCGACTCGAAAGAAAAGTAGGGTACTTCTCTTTTCACTAGGCAATATGCGATTGGAGGAGTACCAGTTGAGGAGGAATTCGAATGAATTCTGATTTGGCATGCCCCCTGTGAAACGGCTGTTTTGAAAAATAACCTCAAAAAAATCAAGGACTTACAATAAAAACTTGAAAAGGAGTTGGCATAACTCCTTCAATACCCTATTTTTGCAAGCTCGATGACCTATCGATACGCTTTAGAGGAGTGGCAGAGTGGTCGATCGCGGCGGTCTTGAAAACCGTTGTACCGTGAGGTACCGGGGGTTCGAATCCCTCCTCCTCTGCATTGAATCAAAAACCCTTGTAAATATCAGATTTACAGGGGTTTTTCTTTTTAGGGAACTAAGGAAGCTAGTTGGAAGAAGAAGCGCTTTGAAATTGATTTTTATTGAGTCTTGAATTTGGTTCTACAACCTAAAATTGGATTGGGGAAGAAATCTGATGTAGCCAAAGCTGCTGTTGATCACCGCCAGTCAAGCGATTGGATTTGGCCCCCTAACAGCAACTTGTAAAAAAAGCGCTTGTTCATTTAAACAAGCGCTTTTTCATTTTTAAATAAAGCTTTTACTTTAACTCCCAACCACAGCCTAAAGGCAAAAGCAGGTTAAAACCCACGGTAACTAGTGCACGGTTTTAAAAATAAAACTAGCACTCACGATAAATGTAGTAAGAATAAAATACCACTTGATCATGCTAGCTCCATGCTTTAATCGAAAGGAAAGGTGCATTACCAATAGCATCATTAAGCCGATGATAAAGGATAAAGGTGGATACAAAATAAAGCTCTCGTAATAATCGCCTTTGAGGAGTGCAATCAATGATCTTTGCATACCACAGCCAGGGCAATCCAATCCAAACAATTGCTTGTTGAAGCATTGCAGCATATTGCCTTCTAGCCAGCTAATGAACTCACTCATATTAGGTCAAAATTAAAATTGATCCCAAGGCATTGCAGACAAAGCGGCCATTCCATAAATGAAAAATACAACAATGACATAAAGAAAATAAAGAGCAGACAAAGCAAGTCCGATAATCGCACAAAGCTTTCCTGTTTTCAAATTCTTATAGGATCCAGCTGTATATTTTTCGGGGTTTTCGACATACAACTTATTGCTGTTTGAAGCTAAGTAGAGGGCTACGCCGGCTAAAACAATACCGAAAATACCATAACAACAGCAAGTTACTATTGAAAGAATTCCCAGTACTAATACTGCGGTGTGATTAGGTAATTCTTCTTGCCTAGAAGCCCCTGAGAAAGATGCGTTTTGTTCCATGATTCGGTATTTAAAGGTTATTTTATAAGGTTGTCTTTAAATTTAGTTAAAAATTTAAATTATTTTAAAGAATGCCAATTAAAAGATCTTGGATGTAAAATTTTTACTACTCCAAAAAATAAGCGTCGTTGAACAGACTATTGTCCACAAAATCATTCTCCCTATCTAGAGCAGCTAAAAGGGCTTTTTTGTTAGTTCGCAGTCGTCAAGCATCTTGTCCTGGATAGGACTGCAGCTACCCTAACAAATTC
>CAJBER010000174.1 GCA_903952135.1 uncultured Algoriphagus sp. | reverse complement strand
ATTTGGTATTTTTAATTAATAAGAAAATTAACAAAATATTATTCCGTAAAAATTCAATTATAATAAGTTAAAGAATGTGCTGAGCTAGATTATCCCTCCCTGATTTTTTAGAAGTTCTCAAAAAAAAATCAAAATATTTTTTCAGAATTGCTCCTTTTTTAAAATTAAGTAAAGGTTTCCTAGAGAAAATGGAATAAACTTTTGAAAATCACTCAAAAACAGAATGCCTACCAAATAGTATTTCTCAGGTAGCTGCTCAAACGTATTTTGCTTAGTATCTTTGCAGCAATACTATAAATCCAAATCGACTTAGCCATGATTATAGGTGTTCCTAAGGAAATCAAAAACAATGAAAACCGAGTAGCACTCACTCCTGCGGGTGCCAAAGAATTAATCAAAAGAGGCCATCAGGTCTATGTACAACAGACAGCTGGTCTTGGAAGTGGTTTTTCTGACGAAGACTACAAAGCTGCCGGTGCGAGCCTATTGCCAAGCATCGAAGCCACCTACCAAATTGCTGAAATGATCATGAAGGTGAAGGAACCGATTGAATCAGAGTACAGCTTGATTAAGCCGAATCAACTTCTATTTACTTATTTTCACTTTGCTTCCTACGAACCTTTAACCAAGGCCATGGTAGCAAGCAAAGCGATTTGCCTCGCTTACGAGACGGTAGAAAAAGCAGATCGAAGCCTTCCACTATTGGTACCTATGTCCGAAGTAGCAGGTAGAATGGCCATCCAAAAAGGAGCCAACTACCTAGAAAAACCATTGGGTGGTAGAGGGATTCTATTGGGAGGCGTACCCGGCGTACTTCCTGCCAAGGTATTGATCCTAGGCGGAGGCATTGTAGGTACCCAAGCGGCCTGGATGGCAGCTGGTTTAGGTGCCGATGTGATCATCATGGATGTGTCACTTCCTAGAATGCGCTACTTGGCGGATGTCATGCCAGCCAACGTGAAGACCATGATGTCTAACGAGTACAATATTCGTGAGCAAATCAAGCAAGCAGACCTAATCGTAGGTGCGGTATTGATTCCTGGGGCAAAAGCTCCGCATTTGATTACCAAAGACATGTTGAAGGACATGAAAAAAGGTGCTGTTTTGGTGGATGTAGCGGTAGATCAAGGAGGTTGCATCGAAACCTGCAAGCCTACTACCCATGAAAACCCTACCTACATCATCGACGATGTGGTTCACTATTGCGTTGCCAATATGCCAGGAGCAGTACCTTATACCTCTACCCTAGCGCTAACCAATGCCACCCTTCCTTATGCCATCCAATTGGCGGATAAAGGCTGGAAGAAGGCTGCTAAAGAAAATTCAGATCTCGTACCTGGTCTTAATGTGATCCAAGGAGATATTGTCTACAAAGCAGTTGCAGAGGCATTTAACATGCCCTACACTCCAGTTGAAAAATACCTTTCCTAAGGTAGTTTCACCCCAACAAAAATCCCAGCAAGGACTTCTTGCTGGGATTTTTTGTTTTAAACCAATTGCAGTTCAATGAAAATTGAAAGATCGGATCTAATTACGCTTTTCTCACAAATTCGGATTTAAGAGCCATCGATCCAAAGCCCTCGATTTTGCAATCTATGTTGTGATCTCCTTCGACAAGGCGAATGTTTTTGACTTTTGTTCCCGCTTTAATTGATTTGGGAGCACCTTTGACGGGTAGGTCTTTTACCACAACTACCGAATCCCCATTTGCTAAAACAGCGCCATTGGCATCTTTTACTTGTAATTCCCCAGCTATTTCTGCAACTTCTTCACTTGGATTCCATTCGAGTCCACAGTCCGGACATACCATCAAAGCGTCGAGGGGGTACGTGTATTGGGAGCCACATGATGGGCAAGGTGCTAAATTTTCCATGGGACGAATTTAATCAGATTAATCACCTTTTTAAATAGATAACATAAAGCAAGGTTATGAATTTAAAAATAGGCAAGATAAAAAAGTGCTGGAATCCCCTACTCAGGTCGTGTGGATTTGGCCCATTCCAACAATTCGGCACCCAATTCCATCTGGAATCCAACTAAAATTCCATCAAAAAGTAGCAAAAAGGCCCCTTGTAGGAGAATTGATTTTCCAAATCCAATCCATCGCTCTTTTTCCAAGCGAAGTCCCTTTTCAATCAAGAAAAAGCCAACGGCCATGTATGCAAGGTCCAAGGCCGCATTGAAAAGGAGAACTTTTTCGATTTGTTGCTGGGCTGTCAACACCTCCCAAAAAATTATAGGCAAGGAAATCTGGCTTGCCTGCCAATAACCATACCCTGCAATCCCCAGATTCACCAAATTCCAATAGGCATTCATCTGGTGAAAAGCCTGCACTTGACCTCGTGTCTGAAAGCCTCTAACGATCCCAACCAACAAATTGAGTAGTGCCCAAGATCCCAGAATCCACATTCCTTGTCGATTGTACTCCAATCGGGTAGCATTGAATACTTCCAAAGCAGCTGAATCCTGAGCCAATGCAGGCAGCGAAAGTGTCCCCAATAGAAGGAGAAGAAAAATGGAAAAGCGGGTAAACATGATGTATAAATCTACAAAGAATCTCGAAAGTTTGAACTTATAAAACGGGATATAGAGTACCCCAAATCATTTTTACTCCAAAATAACAAATCAATCCACCTGCAAAAACCTGGATGGCTTTTCTCAGGTTGTGTGAGAGGATTGACCTAAGGCTGCTGGCAAGAAATGCCTTTAAAATATCGATACCAAAAATTGTTAAGAGTAGAGAGCCATAGAAAAATATTCGTTCCGGCATCCCCCAGAAGCTTTTAATGGAAACCATGCTTGCAATAGATAACCAAAAAAGCATTACAAAAGGGTTGATTCCATTAATTCCTACCCCCTGGAAAAATGCCTTTCGCTTTTTAGGTTTTACAACCAAATTTTCCCCTGAAATTGGAATCACCTTTTTAACCATAAAATTGATCCCAAAGCCAATCAAAATAACTCCTCCTACTAAGCCAAGATAATCATCAATAGCTGGGATTTTTTTGAGAAAGTGAACCCCTAAATAACTCCCAAACACATAAATCAAATCACTCACCAATACCCCAAAGGCTAGGATAGCAGATTGCCTAAACCCATGGGCAAGACTTGTAGTCATTAAGGCAAAAAATACCGGCCCAATCATCATGGAAAGAAGTAAACCTAGTTTAACACCTTCCAAAATTGGTTCTCCAATCATACCTGTGTTTTTTCTTGCAAAAAATCCCTCCAATTCGCCGCTCTATCTCCTTTGAGAACCCTAGGAAATTTATTTTGTCCACCTTCCTTACCTTGTATCCGCATCCATTCGTAAAAAATAGCAGATGGTAAAATGGTCAGGCCAATTTTTGTCAACGCATGCTTCCGTTCTATGGCATAGTCATCATTTAGGATCATTAGTTGAGAGTCGATGGTTTTTTTCAACATTTTCGGATCAATAGTATCATCTGTTCCCACATACCAATGGTGTCCAAACAAGGTTCCTTGTGGTACTCCCAAAACGGTAAACTCCTTTACCTGAATTGACAACTTTTCTGAAGCAAATTCAATTGCCTTGTTCATGTTGTCCACGGACAAATGCTCTCCACACAAGCTTAAAAAATGTTTTGTTCTACCCGTAATTACAATCTCAGCCTCTTCTTTGGAAATAACTCTAATTACATCTCCGATCAAATACCTCCATGCTCCTGAGCAAGTAGAAATTAGCAAGGCATATTCCTTGCCCTCTTCTATTTTTTGGTAAGGAAGAGTTTTCGGATTTGCTACCAAATTTCCCTCTTCATCAAAATTTTTAGGCGTAAAAGGAATAAACTCATAAAAAATACCATTATTCAGAACCAATCGCATGGACTTTCGATTAGGTAAAGCCTGAAATGCAAGAAATCCCTCTGATGCCAAATAGGTCTCTATGTAAGTTAATTGTTTCCCCAAGAGTCTCTCAAAACCAACCTTATAGGGTTCAAAGGAGACTCCTCCATGAACAAAAAGTTGGAGGTTAGGCCAGATATCGTGTATCGTTTTGAGCTTGTACCGATCTATGATTTTTTCAAGTAGTAATTGAAGCCAAGCTGGTACGCCTACGATGATTCCAATATCCCAATCAGGAGCTTTCTCTACAATTTGATCTAGTTTATTTCCCCAGTTTCGATTGCGTGCAATCTTCTTGCCTGGTTTGTAAAACCGTTGAAACCATATCGGAAGTTTGCTAGCAGTAATCCCACTCAGATCCCCAGAAAAATAAGTGCCATTAAATTTCAAATCCGTACTCCCTCCAAGCATCAAAATCCCTTTATTAAATAAGGAGGTAGGGAGATCATATTTTGACAAACTTAACATTTGACGTACCCCAGTTTTCCGAATTGCTTTGATCATCTCCTCTGTAACAGGAATAAACTTAGAAGCTGAACCAGAGGTACCGGAACTCAATGCAAAAAAATTGACTTTACCAGGCCAAGTGATATTCTTTTTGCCTTCTTCTAATTTGTACCAAAACTCCTCTCGAATCGAATTGTAATCGTAAATTGGTAGCTCATCTGAAAAACTTGTGTAAAATTCGTCAGTGCTTCCTTTCAGCTTTCCTAAAACACTTTTAAACTGATATTTTTTCCCTATCTCAGTATCTGCTGCTTTCAAGAGCAATTTTTTGAGTTGCTCCTTTTGTAAATCCATCGGACTAGCGTATTCTTGCTCAAGACTATCTCGTAGTCGAATTCCTTTTTTAAGTAATTTACTAAGTATAGCCATATCTTTGTTTTAGGAAATAACTCCGCGCTAAGATCAATAAAATGGACATCAAAGCCAACCTTGAACAGGTCAAAAAATCGTTTCCAAATCCAACTTGTCAACTAATTGCCGTTAGCAAGACCAAGCCCTTGGAAGATTTACAGGCTGCTTATGCGGTGGGAATTCGTGATTTTGGGGAAAATAAGGTGCAGGAAATTCAAACCAAGCAACCTGAAATGCCCGCCGATACCCGCTGGCACATGATTGGACACCTGCAGAGCAATAAGATCAAATACATTGCTCCTTTTGTCCACCTCATTCATGGGGTAGATTCCTTCAAACTCCTACTGGAAATTGACAAGCAAGGCAAAAAAATTGATCGAGCCATTCCAGTATTGCTACAGATCCACATCGCAACCGAAGAGAGTAAGTTTGGATTTGATCAGGAAGAATTGGATGCCATGCTTGCCAATCCCGAATTTATAAACTTGACCCATGTTCAAGTGAGAGGATTAATGGGAATGGCAACCTTCACAGACGATCTGGATCAGATACGATCCGAGTTTAGAGGCTTGAAGCAGCTTTTTGAAACATTAAAAAAACGAAGTCTCCCTTCCTTTATTGATCTCAAAGAACTCTCCATGGGAATGAGTGGGGATTACCAAATTGCCCAAGAAGAAGGAAGTACGATGGTCCGCATAGGCTCGGCCATTTTTGGAAGCAGAAATTACCCAACGCCATGAACGCAAAACGAATCCTTCAACTCGCTGGACTTTCCGGAGCAATAGCTGTAGGCCTGGGTGCCTTTGGAGCACATAGTCTGGAAGCTTTATTGATTCAAAATGGAAGGCTAGATACCTTTCAAACTGCCGTAAACTATCATTTTTACCATACCCTAGCCTTACTAGGTATTGGGATTTTGGCTACAGTCAAACCTGAGTGGAAAGGGATTACCTTCGCCGCTTGGTGCATGATACTTGGCATTTTAATTTTCTCAGGCTCACTTTACGTGCTGTCGTTATCGGGCATTACCTGGTTGGGCGCGATCACCCCCTTAGGTGGTGTTGCCTTTATTTTGGGCTGGTGTTCTCTTGTATATCTAAGCATTAAAAACAACTAATATTTTGAAAAAAACTATCCTGCTTTTACTTATTCTTCTTGCAGTTGGCAGAGCCGCATTTGGCCAAATATCCCAGCAGACCCTTTCTAAATTGGAAAATTCATTGGGAGAACAAAGTTTCTTTAATGGACATGTAACAGGGTTTATTCTCTATGATTTGGAAACCAAACAGGTGGTATTTGAAAAAAATAGCCAATTGTATCAAATTCCAGCATCCACTACCAAATTACTTACCCTGTATGCTGCCTTAGTCGTATTGAAAGATAGTACCCAAACCCTCCGCTACCAATCTGCTGGAGACACCTTGAAAATTTGGGGTTCGGGAGATCCAAGCTGGAGATATAAAAACTTCTCTCAACCTGATTTTCAAAAAATAATTGGGAATCATTCCCTAATCCAGTTTTCTGATGCAAACCAAGTCGCTACTGCCTATGGCTATGGCTGGCAATGGGATGATTATTACTACGATTATTCTACTGAAAGAAGCAGCTTGCCTATTTATGGGAATATGGTAGAAGTAAGCAAATCAGGAGACACCCTTCAACTTACCCCACAAATTTTTCAAACAAAACTTCAAACCACCAACAAACTAATCAAAGAGTTGGAGCGAGATTTTCATAGCAATACATTCTTTTTTAATGCCTCTACCTACCTAGGTAAAGAGAAATATATCCCATTCAAGACAGATTCAAGATTATTTGTTGACATAGCAAGCCAAGAAACTGGAATTCCATGGATTTATAAACCAGATTCATTGCCAGTAATTCATCAAGAATTAAGAGCGAATGATTTAAAACCTTTACTGAAGGAAATGATGCTTATCAGTGATAATTTTTTAGCTGAGCAAATTCTACTGATGGTTTCGGATAAACTTTTTCAAACCTTAGATAACGAGAGAACTATCGATTACCTATTGAAAACCGAACTTTCTGATCTCCCCGATCAACCTAAATGGGTGGATGGAAGTGGTTTGAGTCGACACAATCTAATCACTCCACGATCTTTGATTCGCCTAGTTGAAAAACTCACTGTACTTATGCCTGAAGAAGAGCTTGAAGAGTATCTTGCTGTTGGAGGAAAAACAGGTACGCTTAAAAACACCTTCCAGGCAGCCACCCCTTATATTTTTGCCAAAACAGGAAGTATGAGCCATTCATACAATTTGGCAGGAAAAGTAAAAACTAAGTCTGGCAAAACTTATGCTATTGCCTTCATGAATTCCAATTTCCCCTTCCCCGTCTCAACGGTACGCAAAGAAGTGGAAAAAGTAATGATTCAAGTACGCGACAACTTTTGAAGTATCTATTTATTGATTAAGTTGGCCAACCCTTTGATTGCCCAAAAAAACCACCCCACCCAATCAATGAATAAACGTAGTTTCTTAACAACATTAGGCCTATTAACGGCCACAGGCCCCTTCTTGGGTATTGATTTTGCAAAATTAGAAGATAAGACAACAACACCGTTATTACCAAATGCTTTGCTTCGCGGTCAAACTGTGGGTATTATCAGTCCATCAGCAGCTATAACAGGTACTATGGAGATTACAGCCAAAGAAGGTATGAAAGCTCTAGGATTGAAAGTCAAGATGGGCAAATATTACAAAAATCGATATGGGCATTTAGCTGGAACAGACGAGGAACGTGCAGCGGATTTCAATGACATGTTTGCCGATCCTGAAGTAAAGGCGATTATCTGCCTTCGTGGAGGATCTGGGGCAGCACGTATCCTCCCGCTTATTGATTATGATTTAGTAAAAGCCAATCCAAAACCATTATTGGGACATTCAGATGTCACAGCACTTCAGTGCGCTCTTTTTTGCCAAGCAGGTTTAATTTCCTTCCATGGCCCTAATGGATCTAGTAGTTGGAATGATTTTCATATTAACCAATTCCAACAGCTTTTCTTTGAACAGAATTTACTCACATTTAAAAATGAGAAAGAAACTGCAGCCAGCTTAGACACCGATACAATCCAAATAAAAACCCTTCACCCTGGAATTGTTGATGGGAAAATATTAGGAGGCAACCTTTCTGTTTTATCTAATTTATCTGGAACTCCTTATTATCCTGATTTTCAAGATGCTATATTATTCATAGAAGATGTAGGAGAACTACCTTACCGCATAGATCGCATGATGAGCACACTTAAGCTTAATGGAACCTTAGGGAAAATCAAAGGATTTGTGTTTGGACAATGCTCAGATTGCAAGCCTACCAATGGATCATTTTCTGTTGATCAAATCATAGAACATTACATCCTCCCCTTGGGAATCCCAGCTTTCATCGGTGCCATGATTGGACACATTCCTAAACAATTTATCCTTCCTGTAGGTGCAAATGTTCAATTAAATGCCAATTTAGGAACTATCACTATGTTGGAGAATGTCTTCAAAAAAAGCTAAGCGGATGTCTTCGATTTCTCTCTTTTCCCTCATACCCTTCCTTTTTTTTGCAATGACCTTTTCCACACCGAATCAAGCACAGACACCCTCTTTAAGTTACCTTGCCCTTGGTGACAGTTACACCATTGGGGAAGGAGTAGGCTTGGAGGATCGCTACCCCATGCAACTCGTCCGTGAATGGAATAAGAATGCAAAGGTTCCTTTTACCGCTCCCTTAATCATTGCAAAGACGGGATGGACTGTGGACGAACTGGAAGCAGGCATCCAAGCCAATCCCCCAGCAGCTGCGGGATATGACCTGGTAACCTTGTTGATCGGAGTTAACAACCAGTACCGAGGTCGCTCCGTAGAATCCTTTGCGGTCGATTTTGAAAAGATGCTGCAGCGAGCGATTGTTTTTGCAAAAGGAAATAAATCACGAGTAATCGTTCTCTCGATTCCAGATTGGGGAGTCACCCCTTTTGCTAGCCAAAAAGGGGTAGATCCGGATCAAGTGGCAAAAGCAATTAATACTTACAATCGGACCAAAAAAGAAATTTGCGATAAGCAGGGTATTAAATTTATCGATATTACTGACGATTACCGAATGGATGGCGGATTACCTGAAGGGGTGGTCGAAGACCAGCTTCACCCCTCCAAACTCATCTATGGGCAATGGACGGACAAATTACTCTTAGAGCTCAAAAAAATCAATTTTTAATCCCAGACAGAACTTAATTTCAGATCCAATGAAGATCATTTGCATTGGCCGCAATTATGCAGCTCATATTGAAGAATTAAAAAATGAAAAACCAGGTCAGCCTGTCGTGTTTCTTAAGCCAGATACAGCCCTTTTGAAGGGAGCGGCGCCCTTCTTTTATCCTGACTTTTCAACCAACATCCACCATGAAATCGAATTGGTGCTCAAAATTTCTAAAGAAGGAAAATACATTCAACCTCAGTTTGCACACCGCTACTTTGAGGAAATCGGTTTGGGCATCGACTTCACAGCCAGAGACCTTCAAGACCAGTGCAAGGCAAAAGGATTGCCCTGGGAAATTGCCAAGGCATTCAATGGATCCGCTCCTATCGGTGAATTCAAATCGGTTGCTGAATTGGGGGACTTGAAAAATATTGACTTTCATCTCGAAATCAACGGTGAACTCAAACAAAAGGGGAATACGAGCTTGATGCTTTTTGATTTTGCTACCATCGTCTCCTATGTGTCCCAATTTTTTACGCTCAAAAAAGGGGACCTTATCTACACCGGCACTCCTGCTGGAGTAGGTCCAGTTCAAAAGGGAGACCAGTTGGTGGGATTTATAGGAAAAGAAAAAATGCTCCATGTTGAAGTTAAGTAAGCTTACTCTTTTACTATTCTCAATTATCCTAGGATTAAATAGTCCTGGGTTTGCCCAACTAATTCAAAAAGGGTACTTCCAGTCCCCGGTAAAACCAGGTGGTCGAAATTACCTTGCAGGCAACTTTTCCGAACTTCGTCCCAACCACTTTCACACAGGATTGGATTACAAGTTTGGGGGTGCTGAAGGCGAACCAATCTATGCTGCAGCTACAGGATGGATACATCGAATCAAAATATCCTCTTTCGGATATGGCAATGTGATTTATCTCAAACACCCGAGTGGAAACATAACAGTATATGGCCATCTAAGGAACTTTAATCCCGCTCTGGAAGCCTGGATGAAAAAAAAGATGTACGAGGCCAAGCAAAATGAATTGGAGTTAACCTTGAAAATAGGCGAAATACCGATCAAAAAAGGAGAGCTCATTGCCTTTGGTGGGAATACGGGAAGCTCGGGTGGCCCTCACCTTCACTTTGAAATTCGTGACAGCTTGGATCGTGCTCTCGATCCATTATTAGCAGGTTATTCCGAAATCTTAGACAAAATCGCTCCCACCCCTCAAAAAATCGCAATTGTCCCACTCGAACTGGATAGCCGTGTCAATGGAAAATTCCAACGCCTAGAACTCACTCCCGTACTTAATGGATCAAGTTACAGCCTCACTGAAAACATACAGGTAACGGGGAAAATAGGAATAGAGGTTCAAGGTTACGACAAGTTGGATGGAGCCGAAAATCAAAATGGCTTCCCAAAATTTGAAGTTTCTGATGATTCTGGTCCCCTATTAAAGCTCTTGGTGGACCAAGTAGATTTCAATTATTCCCGGCATTTTTTACTTCATACCCATCAGAACCGCTTTACCAAACTCTATTTTCAAAAGGATTTGAAATTTTCCTTTTTTACACCGAATACCCCAGATACGGGAATAATTCAAGTAGAAACAGGAAAAAAGAGGAATATTCAAATTAAACTTATTGATGCTTACAACAATTCAAGAATCGTTAAACTAAGTCTGACTGGTACCGATTTGGATTCTACCTTATCCGATGGAGCTGCACCACAAAAAGCTCAGGTGAGCTATTATAAAAACATCCTAAAGATCAAAGTAGCCCAAACAGAAAAAGGAGGCTTAGCCAAATTTGAAATAGGAAATACCACCTACGAAATACTTCCCGCCTACCAGGATGCTGCGAGCAGAACCTACCTTTGGGACCTGCGATTTGGAATCCCTAAAAAAATTGACTTATGTTCAGAAATATACATTCCAGACATTCTAGGACATTTCCCAGTAGGAAGAGAGCGTTTGCTTGCCATTACTAACCTGCAGATTCGAACTGAGCCAAACAGCCTTTTAGAAGACCTTTACCTACGAGTTACACAAACAGGATCAACGAGTTCACCAGTTCTTAACCTAAGTGAATCAACCTCTTACCTTTGGAATAACTTAGACGCCACCTGGGAAGTGAGTGGCTATACTGGAAACAAAGCAAAAACGCATGTGTACCAACGAGCAGCAAATGGAACCCTTAGTTTTGTTGGCGGAGATTGGCAGGAAAATCAAATACGATTCAAAACCAGAAATTTTGGTAGTTTTGTTTTAGCTGAGGATGCGGTAAAACCTAGCATTAGCCCCGTCAAAACATCTAGTCAAGGCATGCGCTTCACGATTAAAGACAACCTGTCTGGAATCAAGAGTTTTGAGGCTTATGTCAACGGGGAGTGGGTTTGGATGCGCTACGAGCACAAGCAGGCCGTCATTTGGTCAGAGCCACTTCAGGGACAAACACTGAAAGGAGCCGTCTTATTGAAAGTAACTGACCAAGCGGGCAATGTAGCGGAATGGCGCGGCACCCTCAATTAAATCTGTAATCACCTTAATCACGAATACCATGTCTTTAGAAGTTGGCCAACAGGCACCTGATTTTGAAGCAAAGATTGAAACTGGAGCTTCCATCAAACTATCCGACTACCGCGGAAAAAAAGTGATTCTCTATTTTTACCCTAAAGATGCCACTCCTGGATGTACGGCTCAAGCCTGCAACCTTCGAGATAATTACGAACAGCTACTCAAAGCCGGTTACGTGGTCTTTGGTGTGAGCTCAGATACTGAAAAGTCTCATCAAAAATTTATTGAAAAACAGAACCTGCCCTTTTCCCTAATTGCGGATACGGAACTCGCCGTACACCATGCCTACCGCACCTGGGTAGAAAAATCCATGTACGGCCGTGCCTACATGGGGACAGCGCGTACCACCTTTGTCATCGATGAGGCCGGAAAAATCGCTGAAATCATCGAAAAAGTAGATACCAAGAACCATACGGCACAAGTGCTCAAGTAACCTAGCCTCATGAAAAAACAATCCCTACCCGAGCTACAAAAAATCTGTAGCCAACTACGCAGAGACGTATTGCGCATGGTACATGCCGTGCAATCCGGACACCCTGGCGCGCCCCTAGGCTGTGCTGAGTATTTTGTAGCCCTATACTTCGATCAGCTCAACCACAATCCCGATTTCCAAATGAATGGAAAGGGAGAAGATCTATTTTTCCTCTCCAACGGACACCTATCTGCAGGTTGGTACTCGGTACTAGCACGCAGCGGGTATTTTCCTGTGGCAGAACTAAAAACCTTCCGTAAACTGAATTCCAGACTGCAGGGCCATCCCGCCACGCACGAGCATTTACCTGGCATTCGCATTGCTTCCGGTTCCTTGGGACAAGGATTGTCAGTTGCTCTTGGTGTAGCCCAGACTAAAAAGTTGGACAAAGACTCCTCACTCGTACATGTTTTAATGGGCGATGGTGAATTGCAAGAAGGACAGGTTTGGGAGGCCGCCATGTATGCTGCACATTACGGGATGGACAATGTGATTGCAACTGTGGATTACAATGGTCAGCAGATCGATGGTCCTACAGTAAAAATAATGGACTTAAAGAACCTCAAAGCAAAGTGGGAAGCATTCGGTTGGGAAGTCATCGAAACCAAAGAGGGCAATGACCTCGCAGCTGTAATTGCTGGTTTGGAAAAAGCTAAATCCCTCACAGGTAAAGGAAAACCCATCTTGAACCTACTCTACACCGAAATGGGCTATGGGGTCGATTTCATGGTGGGTACGCACAAGTGGCACGGTTCCCCTCCAAATGACGAGCAGTTGGCCCTAGCCCTGGGTCAATTGGAAGAAACACTTGGCGATTATTAATTATCCATTGCAAAAGACAAGAAGATGAGCTTAGACTTAAAATATACCTATACCGAAAAGAAAGATACCCGCTCCGGTTTTGGAGATGGATTTTTGGAAGCCGGAAGAAAAAATCCCAATGTGGTAGGCCTTTGCGCCGATTTGATTGGTTCCTTGAAGATGGGAGACTTTCAAAAGGAATTTCCAGAGCGTTTCTTCCAAACCGGTATCGCTGAGGCCAACATGATTGGACTTGCTGCAGGGATGGCCTTGGGAGGTAAAATTCCCTTTGCTGGCACCTTTGCCAACTTTGCCACAGGACGCGTGTACGATCAAATCCGCCAATCTGTAGCCTATTCGGACAAGAACGTGAAAATCTGTGCCTCACACGCCGGGTTGACTTTGGGAGAAGATGGGGCAACTCACCAGATCCTTGAGGATTTGGGCATGATGAAAATGCTTCCGCACATGACGGTGATCAATCCTTGCGATTACAACCAAACCAAGGCTGCTACGCTTGCCATCGCCGAATACGAAGGTCCAGTGTACCTCCGATTTGGACGGCCAAGCTGGCCGATTTTCACTCCTGCCAACCAGAAGTTTGAAATTGGTAAAGCATGGAAAATGATCGACGGAAAAGACGTGACCATCTTTGCTACTGGACACCTGGTATGGGAAGCAGTAGTCGCTGAAGCCATGCTTCGTGAAGAAGACATCCATGCCGAAGTAATCAACATCCACACGATCAAGCCTTTGGATACCGAAGCAATCTTGGAATCAGTGAAAAAGACTGGTTGCGCTGTTTCTGCTGAAGAGCACCAACTCAATGGAGGCCTAGGCGATAGCATTGCACAAACCTTGATTCGTCACAATCCAGCTCCTTTGGAGTATGTGGGAGTGAACGATAGCTTTGGTGAGTCAGGTACCCCAACTCAACTACTAGAAAAGTACGGCCTCAATGCCGAAAACATTGTAAAAGCCGCCAAAAGAGCACTTGCTAGAAAATAATCCTTGAGGTTTCCCTTTAACCTCGAGGATTTTGGAATATTCGAGATTTAAAACCTTCGAGGTTTAAAAAACCTCAAAGGTTTACCCTATGCCCATACGACCTACCCTACTCCTCTGTCTTCTCCTCTCCTTTGGCTTTTCTGCCAAAGCTCAGGAGCCTTCCTTTTGGCTGACCGATCCCAAATCCGGGATCCTATTCCAAAAGCAAGCTGATCCAAATTCTGGTTTAGGACTACCTACTGCAGAGATCAGTTTGTATCCAGATTCCACCTATCAATCCATGGATGGCTTTGGATTTACGCTAAGCCAAGGTTCGGCCACCCATTTTTTGGCCATGTCTGATTCGGCACGAAAAGCTGCGCTTCAAGAATTATTTGGGGATGGGGAAAAAGACATTCGTATCTCTTATTTAAGACTGTCTGTGGCCGCATCTGACCTGAATGCCTTTCCTTTTTCTTACAATGATCTAAAAGATCCAAAGGGGACGGATCCTACACTAAGCCAATTCAGTCTAAGTTACGACACGCTGGATGTGCTTCCTATCTTGAAACAAATCTTGGCTATCAATCCAAAGGTGACGCTAATGGCCTCCCCTTGGTCTCCTCCTACCTGGATGAAGGACAATCGGGATACCCGAGGTGGATCGCTTTTACCGGAGTTTGAAGCAAGCTATGCCCAATATTTGGTCAAATACATCGAAGAAATGGGCAAAAGAGGATTTACAATCGATGCCCTGACCATCCAAAACGAGCCGCTCCATCCCGGCAACAATCCTTCCCTACTCATGCTTCCCGAGCAGCAGGCACGGTTTATTGGACAGCATTTGGGACCTGCTTTTCAACAAGCAGGAATCCAAACGAAAATCATTGTCTACGATCACAATGCCGATCGACCAGATTACCCCATCACGGTCCTCAGCGACCCTTTGGCCAATCCATTCATCGATGGCTCCGCCTTTCACCTCTATGGAGGTCAAATCGAAGCCCTTTCCAAGGTACATCGCGCCTTTCCTGACAAGCACCTCTACTTCACCGAACAATGGGTGGGATCACCCGGTAATTTGGAAGGAGACATCGCTTGGCATGTAAAAAATCTGCTCATTGGTGCCCCTCGGAATTGGGCAAAAACGGTGTTGGAATGGAATATCAGTTCCAATTCGGAACTAACTCCACATACCGACCGCGGTGGCTGTGATCGCTGCTTGGGAGCCATCACCATCGATGGCGATGCAGTAACCAGAAATCCGGCTTACTACGTCATTGCCCATGCCAGCAAATTAGTGGATCCAGGCTCCTATCGAATTGGCTCCTCCACGCCTGAAGGGCTTTCAAATGTGGCCTTTCTCCGACCCGATGGCAAACAAGTGCTGATCGTACACAACGAAAGCAAGGATACCAAACAGTTTGAAATTCGTTCAGGTAACCAGCATTTCAAAGCTTCCCTTCCAGCTGGAGCCACCGGAACCTGGCTTTGGTAACCAAAAAAAACATGAAAAAGCCCTTCCTAAATTGAATTAGGAAGGGCTTTTTTCGAAATACTGTAGTGTTTACACCTTAGGCACTACCCAACCATTGTTATATTTGGCCTTCATTAGCTGATTCGCATCTGTATCGGTAAACATATTTTTGGCGGCATCCCAATAGACTTTCTTACCTGTTTTGTAGGCAATATTGCCCATCTGCGCATTGATTGCAGCTACCGAACCGGTTTGAATTCCACACTTCAATAGCTTGGCATCGTTGGCAGTCATGGCCTCCACAAAGTTAACCGCATGAAGATCCAGTGCAGAAGGTCCAGACGGTCTCGT